>CAYWMW010000017.1:3106-28829 GCA_964458975.1 uncultured Lewinella sp.
CCCAAAAACACCCCCCCCCCCCGGGCCCGACACTTTAAGGGGGGCGCGGCCGCTGGTGCAATGAAGGTTAAAAGGCAGCGCGCTTACCGCCGTACCACCACCTTATACGTCTCCACCGCCCGGCCGTCGGCGACGGACAAAAGGTAAAGCCCATCCGGCAAGCCATTAGCATCAATCCGTAGTGCAGTGGTGCCGCCAGCCAGGGAGGTCTCCCGCAGCAAACGCCCGTCGGTAGCGAAAAGGCGGAACTGGAGATCGTCGGCATAAGCCTGCTCCAGGCGAACGTTTAGGAAGCCAGACGTAGGGTTAGGGAACAAAGAGAGCTCGGCACCAACCAGGGTAGGGTAGCGGGCACTAACGATGCCGTCGTTGTTTTCGGCGTTGAAGGTCGGGTTCATATCCCGGAAGTCACCCGTTCCGTTGGGGAAGCGGCCGAAGGATACGTCAGCCTCCTGGTCTGCGTACGAAATACTGTCAATGAGCGCTGTTTCCTGGTCGGTAAGGATCAGTGTTTCGCCGCCCGCCGCAAGCCTGAAGTCGGCGTGCAGCCCGGTCTGGTCAAGGTCTTCGTCGGCCCAGATGATGAGGTAGCCGTTGGGCGCAATGGTGGTGCCGGCGGGGAAAGACCACTTCGTCGGCTCCGTGAGGTCATCCGAAAGGGAGAAGCCGCTGAGGTCGATGCTGGCGGCGGAGTTGTTGTACAGCTCGATCCAGTCTTCAAACTCACCGTCCTGGTCCGCCATAGTGACGTTGTTGGCGGCCATGAATTCGTTGACGACGAGGTCTCCGGCCAGCGGGCTGGTCTCAAACTCGGGGTCTTCGGGCGCGTCCGGCAGTTCGTCGGTGTTTTCGGCGTTGAAGGTGGGGATCATGACCCGGAAATCGCCCGTACCGTTGGGGAAGCGGCCGAAGGTGGCGTCCGTCTCCAGGCCAGGGTAAGAGATGCTGTCTACAATCGCCTGCCCGGCGTCAACGAGCAATACCGTTTCGCCTCCGGCGGCGAGTCTGAAGTCGGCGTGCAGCCCGCTCTGGTCCAGGTCCGCGTCGGCCCAGACGATGAGGTAGCCGTTGGCCGCAACGTTGGTGCCTGCGGGGAAGGCCCACTTCGTCAGGTTTTCCACGTCGTCGGAGAGAAAGAAACCGTCGAGGGAGATGTCGGTATCGGTATTATTGTAGAGTTCGATCCAGTCGTCGAACTCTCCGTCCTGATCGGCCTGGGTCGTGTCGTTGGCGGCCATGAATTCGTTGATGACGAGGTCTCCGTTGAGGGTGCTGGTGGTACCCGCTGCAATTTCAAAAAACTCGTGCTCCGCCCGTTGCGGGGCGAACTTACCGATGCCGTCGTTTTCGGCGTAGAGGTAGTATTCGGTACGAGCGCTGGTGATCGTCAGGTCGGTACCGTAAACCCCGTCGTTGGCCGCGCCGTCGTTGTGGGCGCCGTCGTCGAAGAGCTCCGTTTGCTGGAAGGGGGCTCCGTTTACGGTCCGGTAGTTGAGGTAGGCCCGCAGGGCATTGTCAACGCCAGCGGTGAAGGAAACCGTCTGGCCCAGGGTGGGGGAGTCGTCGGAAAGCGCAACGTTACTGATGGTAGGCTCCGTCTGGGTGAAGTCGCTTAAGCCGAGAAGGTAGCTGGTGCGGGCGTTCATCAGGTTGGTGATGCCGGGGGAGCTGTTCCCTCCGCCGGGGCCGCCGCCGCCGCCAATGTCAGCATTGAGGTTGGATTGAAAGTTGGCGTAGGTGAAGAACTTATTGTCGTCGGCTTGAACGGAAGCGTCGATTAAGCTTTGCAGTTCCATGCCGGTTTCGGCGTAGGTACCGTTGGCAAAGTTCTCCAGCAGCATCGTCTTAACGTGGGCCAGGTACTTGCGTTTGTACTGCGGTACGGACAGGAGCTGACTGATGAGCGGCCAGCCCGCATCGTTTTCGTGCAGCAGGTGGGTCATCTGTGCTTTCTCGGTGGTGTTGCGAAGGCGGGTACTACCGGTAGCGCTGAAAACGCCGAGGGATTCGTTGAGGTCCCAGACCGTTGGCAGGAACCGCCCGTAGTCGTCGCGGTAGAGGTAGTAGTTTTGCTTGAAGGTGCCGATGTAGCTGTCCAGGTTCACCAGCACGTTGTCGAAGGCGAGCATCCAGAGTACGCGGTCTACGTCCAGGAGGTCTTCGATGTTGGCAACGTCGTTATCGAGGGCGTTCGTGAGCTCAATCAGCTCGGCCCAGCCTTCGTCAGATTTTAGTTCGTAGCCCTCGTAGTAAGCTGTGCTGTCTTCGCCACGGTAGACGAGGTCGGGGAAGTCGGTCGATTGCGGCCCGGCGCCGAAGGCGGGGTTGCACTTCACGCGGGTATTGTCCTTTGAGCCGTAGTGCTTATCGACAAATTTTCTGCTCACGGCTTCCGAGCTGACGTACAGGCCGATCAGCTGGCCGTTCACGGTCACGTTGGCGTAGTTAGACAGCGGCGCGTCCATATATTGCCGCAGGATCTGGTACGAAAGTACCTCGCGCAGAAAGGAAGGGTCTTTGGCGACGTTGCTCAGTTTGATGTCCGTAAACCCATCGTATCCGTGGTCTTTATAGGTGTTCAGCTCAATGTGGAACGGGTTTTTGGCCTGGGTCGGCTGGTAGGTACTGTTGCCTTTGTACTTCACGCCTACGCTGTCCATCGTCACGCCGTTGATGGTTACGCTCTGGGCCAGGATGTAGTCTCCGCCGTCGTAGGCCTGGTTCAGCAGCTGGTCCCAGTTGCTTTCGGCGAAGGTGATGTCTATGGTTTGGATGGTGTTGAGGTCGTAGAATTCCTGGGCTCGGGCCGTCATATTGAGGCACAGCAGGAGGAGGGGAAGGATAAAGTGCTGCAAAGTGATGTTTTTTGTTGGATGCCAAAGGTCGGGAAATGGTTTAATATGTAGGGAAGAAAGAAAAAGGGCGTAAAGGCTGGGCAGCCCTTACTCCCTTACTCCTTTCCCCCCTTATTCCCCTACAACCCAAACACCCCAGGCAACCAAAGCACCAAATCCTCAAAGAAAGTGAGCAGCATCAGTACGAAAACCATCGCCCCGAGGAAGGGCAGTAACGGTTTAATTACCTTAGAAACCGAAATCTTAGCCACTCCGGCCCCGACGAACAGAATCGTACCCACCGGCGGCGTACAGAGCCCGATACAGAGGTTGAGCACCATGATGATGCCGAAGTGAACCGGGTCCATGCCCAGGCTGGTGACCACGGGCAGGAAGATGGGCGTGAAGATCAGCACCGCCGGTGTCATGTCCATAAACGTACCAACCACCAGGAGCGTGAGGTTGATGAGGATGAAGATCAGGAACGGGCTGGAGACCGTCTCCAGCAAAAAGTCCGTCATCAGCTGCGGGATGCTCTCGAAGGAGAAGAGCCACGACATGGCCATACTCGTACAGATCAGGAACATCACCACCGCCGTCGTCTTCGCGCTGGCCAGGATGATCTTCGGCAGTTGCTTCACCGAGATGGCCCGGTACGCGAAGCCGAGGATAAGCGCGTAGAGCACCGCAATCGCCGCCGCCTCCGTAGCCGTAAAGATGCCCTTCACGATGCCACCAACGATGACAACCAGCATGAGCAGACTGAAGAAGGCCTTGCGGAAATCCGTCAATACCGTGCTCAGCTTCGTCCGTTCTCCACGGGCGAATTTGTTCTTGCGCGCAATCACCGCCGCAACGATCATCAGCGCCAGCCCCACCAGGATGCCCGGCACGTAGCCCGCAATGAAGAGCGCCGCCACCGACGCCGCGCCACCACTCGCCAGCGCGTACACGATCAGCACGTTGCTGGGCGGAATGAGCAGGCCGGTCGTAGAAGCCGTAATGTTCAGCGCGGCCGAGAAGGGGCGGGGGTAGCCCTCGTCCTCCATCCGGTCCGTCATCACACTACCGATGGCCGAGGCGGCCGCCACGGCAGAACCAGAGATAGCCCCGAAGAGCATCGCCGCCAAAGTGTTCACGTACGCCAGCCCGCCGGGTAAACTCCCGACGAGCGATTTGGCCAGGTTAATCAATCGGTTCGCGACCCCACCCTGGTTCATCAACTCCCCGGCGAGGACGAAGAACGGTATCGCCAGCAAGGAAAAACTGTCAATCCCCGTCGTCATCCGCTGGGAAACCGTCGTGATGCCCGGTAAAAAGGCGATGTTCAGCAGAATGGTGGCCGTAGTGGAAATTCCAATACTGTAGGCTACAGGAACACCGTAAGCCAGTAAGCCGAAGAAGCTGGTAAACAGCAGGATAATACTGATGATCTCAATGCTCATGGCGGCGAAAATTATAAATGGAGAAAAACATGATCAGCAAACCACTAATCGGAACGATGGCGTAAACGAAGCCCAACGGAATGCCCATCGCGGCCGAGGTTTGCCCCAGCCGCAGCGTTGTGTACACGAGGTTACCCCCGCCAATCACCATCACAACGAAGGCGAAGACGAGCATAAACAGCTCAATCAGCCGCAACCGCTTGTCGCGGTCCTCGGGGCTGAGCTTGTTCAGCCAGTAGTCCATCGAGAGGTGCTCCTGCCGGCCGTTGAGGTAGGCCGCTCCAAGAATGGTAAGCCAGATGAGGGCGAAGCGGGCAAACTCCTCGGTAAACGAAAAAGATTGGTTCAGCACGTAGCGGCCGAAAACCTGCCAGAGCACGTCCAGCACCAGCAGGCTGAAGATCAGCACCAGCAGGAACTCGATGGCCCGGTTTAGGGTATTGAATAGCTTGGTCATAGTTTGATTTTGTGGTTCGGTGGTTGTGTGGTTATGCGGAGGTCTAGGGCTTTTAGGGTGGGTATGGACTCCCCGACTCATTTTGCCTTAAGTGAGCAAGCGTAGCGCCGCGAATGGTACTTGCGGCAGCGACTCCCGACTCCATACTCCCGACTCAATCACTGCCCCTGAATAGCCTCCACCAATTTCCGCATCACCGGGTCCTGGCTAAATTCCTCAATAACGCCCTTGGAGCTTTCGGCGAAGAGGGATTTCTCCGGCTTGTAAATTTCTACGCCAGCGGCCTTGAGCTTAGCCATGCTCTCTTCCACGTTCTTGGCCCAGAAGACCTTTTGCGCCTGGGCGGATTCTTCGGAGGCGGCCGTTACCCAGGCCTGCTCCTGTTCGGAGAGCGTCTTCCAGTATTCGGTGCCCATCACCAGGACGTCGGGGACGGAGCTGTGCTCGTCCAGCGTGTAGTACTTAGCGATCTCGAAGTGGCCGGAGGTGACGAAGGAGGGCGGGTTGTTCTCCGCGCCGTCCACCACACCCTGTTCGAGGGCGGAGTAGAGTTCGCCGTAGGCCATCGGGGTGGCGGAGCCGCCCATCTCGTTGACCATGTCGACGGACATCTGGTGGTTCATCACCCGGATTTTCATGCCCGCCAGGTCTTCGGGGGTTTTCACTGGTTTTTGCAC
Source organism: uncultured Lewinella sp. (assembly GCA_964458975.1). Lineage (GTDB taxonomy): Bacteria > Bacteroidota > Bacteroidia > Chitinophagales > Saprospiraceae > Neolewinella. The sequence goes on from CAYWMW010000017.1 coordinate 8,520, forward strand.
GGTGTAGAAGCTGCGGCTTCCAGCGTCGTAGAAGCAGAGCCCTTTGAGGAGGTACTCGCTGCCCGCTTCCAGAATTTGCTTACCGGTTGGCCCTTCCAGCACGTCGAACATGTGGTCTTTACCGCGGAAGAGGTAGGGTACGCCGAGCACTTTGTACTCCGGGGCGAAGTTGGCCATCGTGGCGGCGCTGACCTTCGTCATCGCGATGCTGCCGATCTGGAGGAGTTCGAGCACTTCGCGCTCCGTGCCGAGCTGGCCGTCGGGGAAGATCTTCACGTCCATTTCGCCCTTGGAGCGCGTCCGCAGGCTTTCGGCGAAGACCTCCATGCCCTGGTGGACGGGGTGGACGGTCGGGAGCGTATGCGCCAGGTACACCGTCTTCTTACCGCCCAGGTCTTCACACGCTGAGAAGGGTAGTAGACAGGTAATAAGTAATAGCCAGATAGCTTGGCCCATTACTTTTCGGGAAGAGGTTTTTCTTGATTTCACTACCGGTGTTTGCTCAGAATGAGCAGTATCAGCACACTTGTCGACGCCGTGGTCAAACCCTCTCCCCCAACCCCTCCCCAAATCGCCTCCGGCCGGGGAGGGGGGCAAAACCGCTGCGGCTCTGCCTTCGCTTGATGGCGAGTAACTACTGCTGCCATCACTTATTGAGCGTATTGGTGCGGTTTGTGGTTCCGCAGAAAGTCGTTCCTCAGTTTGGTACCTCATGCCGTTGTGGTTTTTTGCTCGTGGAAGTTAAAGTAATTTCTGGCGTTGTGGTAGCAGATGTCTTTTACCGTTGCGCCGATCAGGTCGATGTCGTTGGGTAAAAGGCCGTTGTGGACATCGTTGCCGAACTGGTTGCAGAGGATCCGCCGGAAGTACTCGTGGCGCGGGAAAGAGAGGAAGCTGCGGCTGTCCGTCAGCATCCCCACGAAGCGACTGAGCAGGCCCATGTTGGAGAGCGCGTCGAGCTGTTTCTCCATGCCGTCTTTCTGGTCCAGGAACCACCAGGCGGAGCCCCACTGGATCTTCCCGGCCATGCTGCCGTCGTTGAAGTTACCGGCCATGGTGGCGAAGAGCTCGTTGTCGCGCGGGTTCAGGTTGTAGAGGATGGTTTTGGGTAGGCGTTCGTCGGTATCTAAGCGGTTGAGGAAGTCTGAAAGGCCACGAGCCTGTGGTTCGTCACCGATGCTGTCACAACCGACATCTGCACCTACCCACGTCAGCAAACGGCTGTTGTTGTTCCTGATCGGGCCGAGGTGCAGCTGCATCGTCCAGCCGCGCTTGTGGTACAGCTTACCGAGTTCATGCAGTAAGCACATCTGAAAATGTGCTTGCTCAGCAGGCGGGATTGCTTCCTCTTCCCGCCTTTTTTCCATGATACGGTTCAGCGATACACCGATGACCTCGGCTGGGTACAAGCGGCTGAGGCCATGATCGGAGAGCTGACAACCGAGGCTATGGAAGAAGTCGATACGGCTTTCCAGGGCCGCGACCAGCTGGTTGAAGGTCAGTATTTCACTGTCTATGACTTCTTCCAGCTTTTGCAAAAAGTCTAAATAATCGTCTGCGCCGATGGTCAGAAATTTATCCGGGCGGAAGGTGGGCAGCATTTTCAGGGCGCGGCCGCGGGTGCCGTGTTGTTGATGGAAGTGCAAAGAATCGGTAGGGTGATCGGTAGTGCAGATCACCTCAACCTTCAGCTGTGCCAGTAGCCCGTTGCTGGAATGGCTCGCTTGCTGGAGTTGCGCCGTAGTTTGATCGTACATCGCATCGGCGTTCTGCCCGGAAAGCAAATCGTTGATGCCGAAGTACCGCTGCATTTCCAGGTGCGTCCAGTGGTAAAGCGGGTTACGCAGCGTTTTGGGTACGGTCTCCGCCCATTTCCGAAACTTCTCCCGGTCCGGAGCGTCTCCGGTGATGTACTTTTCGTTGATGCCGTTGGCCCGCATAGCCCGCCATTTGTAGTGGTCTCCGTTCAGCCAAACCTCCGTGATGTTGGCGTATTTATGGTCGGTGGCCACTTCCTCCGGCGGCAGGTGATTGTGGTAATCAATGATCGGCAAATCCGCCGCGAACTCGTGGTAGAGGCGCTCGGCGGTGGAGGTCTGGAGGAGGAAATTTTGGTCTAAGAAAGGTTTCATTATTATAGTAATGTAGTCTTGTAGTAGTGTAGTCTTGTAGTCGCTGCCGCGCGCTAGGGGTGATATATGCGCGCTGCGCTCCTAACCTTCACCCCCTTTCGCTGCGCGGCTTCTACACAGGACCTGCTTCGCGTTCCTTCCGAGGTCCTCGGGAGAGGGGAGAAAGTGATCGTTGCGGCTCCCCGCCTTACACTGGTTGTTGGACTATACGTAAGCTTAAGGTTTGCCGTGCTATCATAAATAGTTGGTACAATTGATGTCATGATCGTTGGTTCAGCAAGGCGAAGCCGCAGCGTTATCTTGCTCCCCTCTCCATCGGAGAGGGGCTGGGGGTGAGGTTACGAGCGCAGCGAGCATAGACACTGTCTCCCGACTCCCGACTCAAGACTCCGAACTCCTAATTATCCCCAACTCCAACCCCCGCAACTCCGCCAGCCCCCGCAAGCGGCCGATGGCGGAATAACCAGGGTTGGTGTGTTTGCGCAGGTCGTCGAGCATCTTATGGCCGTGGTCCGGCCGCATCGGGATGTTGACGTCCTGGGTTCCGGCGGAGATCAGCAGTTGCTTCATCACGGCGAACATATCCACGTCGCCGTCGAGGTGGTCGGCTTCGTAGAAGTTACCGGCCGCGTCGCGTTTGGTGGCGCGCAGGTGGATGAAGTGGACGCGGTCGCCCATACGGCTTACCATGCCGGGCAGGTCGTTGTCCGGGCGGGCACCGTAGGAGCCCGTGCAGAAGCAGAGGCCGTTTGCGGGCGTATCCACGGTATCGAGGATGTACTGTGCATCGGCCTCGGTACTCATGATGCGCGGCAGGCCGAGCAGCGGGAAGGGCGGATCATCCGGGTGGATGGCCAGTTTACTGCCTACTTCTGCCGCTACGGGGACGATCTCCTGCAAAAAGGCGACGAGGTTGGCCCGCAGCTGCTCCGCACCGATGCCTTTATAGGTATCGAGGATGGCCTGGAAGCTGGCCAGCGTCTGCTGCCCTTCGGTGGTGCCGCCGGGTAGCCCGGCGATGATGAAGCCGGTTAGGCGTTTTTTGTCCGCTTCGCTCATCGTTGCGTAGCGGGCCTTGGCGGTCTCCTGCTCGGCGGCGGAGTAGTCTTTTTCAGCACCGGGCCGCTTCAGGATGAATAGGTCGAAAGCCGTGAAGGCGGCCTGCTCGAAGTAAAGTGCTTCGCTGCCGTCGGCCAGCTTATGCTCCAGCTCGGTGCGCGTCCAGTCCATCACCGGCATGAAGTTGTAGGTAACGATGGCGATGCCGCAGGATGCAAGGTTCCGGATACTGGTTTTGTAATTCTCTATCCACTGGAGGTAGTTGCCCGAGCGCCGCTTGATGTCTTCATGCACGGGGATGCTCTCCACTACGGACCAGGTTAGCCCGGCGGCCTCTATCATCTCCTTGCGCTCTTGAATTGCCGCAACGGGCCATACTTCGCCGTTCGGGATCTGGTGGAGGGCGTTCACTACGCCGGTGGCACCAGACTGGCGTACGTCGGCCAGGCTAACGGGGTCGTTGGGGCCGTACCAGCGCCAGGTTTGTTCTAGGTTTTTCATTAGTAAGGGAGTAATGGAGTAAGGGGAGTAAAGGGTAAGGGGAGAAAGGTAGAAGGGAGTCGAGCCAAGCCTTTCCTCCCTTCTTCCCCTACTAAACGCCGCAGAATGCACTAAAACCGCCATCCACCGGAACGACGATGCCGTTCACGAAGGAGGATTTGTCGTCGCAAAGCCAGAGTAGGGTACTGGTCAGTTCTTCCGGCTCGCCAAACCGCTTCAGCGGTGTCTGGCTGATGATGGTGTTGCCCCGGGCAGTCAGGCTACCGTCTTCTTCCAGCAGGAGGCGGCGGTTTTGCTCGGCGATGAAGAAGCCGGGGGCGATGGCGTTGACGCGGATGCCCTCACCGTACTTGGCGGCAAGTTCTACCGCCAGCCAGCGGGTGAAGTTGTCTACTCCTGCTTTAGCGGCCGAGTACCCCACCACGCGGGAGATCGGCAGCAGGGCCGCCATCGAAGAGATGTTGATGATGCAGCCGCTGCCCTGGGCTACCATCGGCTTCGCGAAAGCGATGCTGGGAATTACGGTACCGAGCAAGTTCAGGTCGTTAACTTTGCGGAAGTCATCAATGCCGAGCTCGAAGATGGAGCTGTCTGGCCCAACGGTTGCTCCGGGGCGGTTACCACCTGCTCCGTTGATCAGGATGTCTACCCGGCCGGCTTTGCTCAGTACCTCTTCTACGGCACTTGCGACCACGCTCTCGTCGAGCACGTCACAATAGACAGCCTCAACCGTAAGCCCTTCCTTGGCAAAATCGGCGATTACCTCAACCGATTTTTCAGCGTTGCGGTCAAGAATAAAGACCCGGACACCAGCCTGGGCCAGACAGCGGACAAAGGCGTTTCCTAGGGTTCCGTTTCCGCCGGTGATTACGGCTACTTTGTTTTTCATGCTAAGTTTTTTTGCTAGAGGAGCTAAGTTAGCACCAGCCGGGCGAAAAACAACTATGTCTTGATGACATAGTTTTGAAATCTTTTTTTGTGGGTGGGTGTAGGATGCCGGGCCATCCGTGGGGTAATCGTTACGCGGTGGCTGGTGCTGGAGGAGCGTTAGGGGCGTTCATCACCAAAGGCGACAAAAGTTATTACTCATCTTCCAAGCCATCGGCTGAAGCCGAGGCTACGGTTGTGCGCTCCGTAGCCTCGGCTTCAGCCGATGGCTTTAAAAAGTTCGCCCGTCGAGTTTAATAACGATTGCCCAACACCTTACCGCAACCAAAGCACCGGCTCACGAATCGGAAAATTACGGTTCACTTCCTCCACTTTCCGCTCGGGGTCGAGGGCGCGCCAGACGGCCATCATCTCTTCGTCTTCGTAAGCTTTGGCGGCCAGCAGGAGGCCGATAGTCTGGATGGGGAGCTGGTCGAAGTACTGAACGTCCGGTGGGCGTTGCCAGCCGGCCTTGTCTTTGATGAAGGGGAGCATGAACGCCCAGGCTTTTCGGATGCTGCCGTGCTCACCTTCGTAAGTCCACAAATTATGGGTAGGGGTGGAGGCGACCTCACAAAGCATGGCGTAGCCCTCCAGGTTGAAGAGGGTGTAATTGTAGGGCTTGGTCCGTTCGAGCTCTTCGGGGAAGCCGCCGTCGGCGGCCATCTGGGCGGAGAGCAGTTTTTTGAACTGGCTCCGGGCTACGTCCATAAGCTCTTCGTTGCCGGTAAGGTGGGCGAAAGTAGCGACCTGGGCGGCCCACCAGGTGCTGTGGTTGTTGCCGTGGTCTTTTTCCTTCAGCCCGTACTCGTGGGTGTTCATCCAGGTGGCGTAGGCACCGAACCAGTTTTTAAGGTCGGTCAGGCGCTCACCCTTGAGGTAACCCATTCCGGCGAGGACCTCGATGGCCCGTGCCACCTCAATCAGGTGGATGGTGTCGATGATGCCGATTCCCCGGCCGGAGACCTTACCCTTGATGGCCTGGGCGTAGAGCAGGTTGGGGTTCATCAGCGTTGCGGGGTCGAGGAAAAAGGCGTTCAGGTGGGCCATGGCGTGGTCGGCAAAGCGCTGGTCTGCGGTAAGTTTATAGGCGGAGACCAGGGTAGCAACCCATTCGTTGAGCTTACGCATCGCCTGGCGATGGGCGACGAAGTTGTCGGGGTTGGTCTTTCCGTCGCGTTGGATATAAGCACCGTCGGGGTTGTCGGGGTCCGGCCACCAGTAGTCGCCTTCGGAGTAGAAGTCGTGCGGGCCGCCTTCACTGCGCGCGCTGGTGGCGCTGGTGAGTGGAACGGGAGGCTGGGCGAGGTAGGCTTCCGCACGTTTTAGCAATGCTTCCGTAGCCAGCTCCTCGTCGCTTACGGCGAAGTTGTCGGTGGTGGCGGCGGGGTCTGATGGGGTACCGTCCTGGCAGCTAAAGCTACAGAGGAGTAGGCCGATGAGGAGCGTTCTGGAGAATAGTTTTTGCATGAGTTGGGAGTTAATCTATATGTCAGTGAACTCGACGGGCGATTTTTTTTAAGCCATCGGCTGAAGCCGAGGCTACGGAGCGCACAACCGTAGCCTCGGCTTCAGCCGATGGCTTGAAAAAAATTTCGCCTGTCGAGGAGTTTGGTAACAGTAAAGAACAATGCCCTTAACCTTCACCCTGCACCCGCATCCGTGCCCACAAACCTCCTACTTCCCCGCAGCAGCACTCTCCACCATAGCCTTAAAGCCCGCAGCATCTTTCGTCTGGCTCTGGTCTTGCTCCCAAACGGCCATGAAACGGTAGCTGACCTTCTCCGGCGCGTTCTCGAACACGAGCAGGTGGCTGAGTTCATCTTCCACCGCCTTGGGCGCATATTCGTCTTTGGCCATCACGGCCATGCCAAGCATCTCCTTGTGGTAGCTCTGTTTGCCCCAGTTCATCAGGTAACCGTAGCCGTTGGCGGAACCAGCCGTTGCGTCGGGCAGGTGACTGACGATGCCGGTCGCGAAATACATACCCTCCGGCAGTTTGCCGCCCTCTACGGAGAGGTCGATAGTGGAAAAGTAGTCTCCCGCCGCGATGCTCCAGTCCTGCACTACATTCATCTTCTGGCCATCAATTGCTAAGCCCATCCATTTGGTACGGATAACGGATTTGTCTCCCCCGGATTTTATGACCTCAATCGTCTTAGTGTCCGAGTTTTCCAGGGCGTAGACCTTACCGTCTGCGTAGATGGCCGGGCTGCCCATCCCGAGGGAGTTGCCGACCTTGAGGATGTCCGACCCCCAGTCCATGATGTCGTGGTACTGCCAGCTTACGGTGTCCATCACGAGGTCGCTGACCTTCTTACCGTAGATGTCGAAACGGTGGCGGCTGTCGGCGTAGTAGCGGTAGGCAACCTTGTCGTTTTCCAGCACCGGCCCCTCAAACATGATCCACTTATTTTGTGGTGTCAGGTTGGCCGGAACCGTCATTTTCTGCTTCGCCTGGTAGGCTCCGTCTACTCTGTTTTTGTTTTCAGCATCGAAGGGAGCGCCCTGAACGAGCAGCAGTGCCTGGGTCTGGTCAGCAGCTTCGGCGGGTGCCTGGGCTGCTGGCTTTTCTTCCACCTGGGCGGTGGTGGAGGCGTCTTGGCAGCTGGTAAGCAGGGCACTGAACAGAAGCGCTCCGGAGAGGAGGTATAGGTAGTTGCGCATGGTTTTCTATTTACGTGTGGCGTTGAAATCGACGACAATATAGCTCCCTTTGAAGTCTTGGTTGCGGGCTTCAATGATGGCCCGGCCACTTTCGGCGGGCTTCAGCTCGATGGCGGCCCGTCCGTTGGCCATCTGGATGATCTCGCTGCGGGTAGGGGTGCCGTAGTTCTTCAGCAGTTCTCCCTGGCCGTCCAGGGCGAAGTAAAGCGCTTCCTCGTAGTCGTAAACGCGGACGCCCGCTTTATCCTTCATGACGGCCTCCACGAGCAGGTTCCCGCTCGGGAGCCTGGAGTAGGAGAGGTGAATCTCGTCCGGGTTGCCCGCTTGCTGGAAGTCATAGAATACCGTCAGGGTGTCGGTCGCTACCTGCTTGCCGCCCATGAAGGCTTTTGCCTCAAAGAAGTTAGCGCCGGCTTGGAACTGAACGTCCCAGTTAAGCCCCTGGGCGGGCAGCTCCCCGAGGGTCCGGTTTTTTCGACCTAAAGATTTTCCGGCCAGGACCAGTTCTACCGCATCAGCATTGCTGAATACCGGCACGTTACGGGTTTTCCCTTCGGGGCCACGGCGGTGCGTCCAGGTGTGGGATTCGATGTAGGCGAAGGGGTCTTTGCCCCAGTAGCTTTTGTAGACGTAGTACGCGTCTTTTGGCTTGCCAGCCCGGTCCACCAGTCCTTTCTGGTTCATGTACGGTATGGCGTTTTGGGGGCGCAGTGGGGTGCCGAAGTCTTTGAAGGCCCACTGGGCGTTGCCCGCGAAAGTAGGCTCGGTTTCGGTTACGCTCAGGTGATAGTCGAAGAGGTCTACGATGTAGCTTTCCGTCCAGTCGCCGTCTTTGGCTATGTTCTTGATGTTCACCTGGTTGGCTACCTCGGCCCAATCGTCTTCATTAACCGCTCCGGTGCCGGTGATCGGGTTTTCGGTGTGGCGGCCTACGTGGCTGGAGCCGCCGTACTCCATGTGCAAAAACTGCTTGTATTTTTTCTGGTTCTTCTTCAGGGTGGTGCGGTAGTTGGTGTACACCCCGGCGTACCAGCCGGACCAGATGGAAGGCGAGAAAACATCCACCCGGTCCGCTCCGGCGTAGTATTTCCGGATGGAGGTAAGCCGGTAGGGGTCTTCTGCGTGGGCAATGTCGTGAAGCTTGCTCACGTAAGCGTTCAGCTTTGTTTCGTCGTCTCCGCCTTCAAAGTCGGGCAGCCAGTAAATTTCGTTCCCGACGGACCAGAAGAAGATGCTCGGGTGGTTGAAGTTCTGGCGGATTTGCGCTTTGAAAAGGCGCTCCGTGTTCGCCTGCCATTCCGCACCGCCCATTCCGCCACGGCACCAGGGGAGTTCGTCCCAGAGAACGATCCCCAGCTCATCGGCCATGCGGTAAATCTCCGGATCCTGGGGGTAATGGCCGAGGCGGAGGAAGTTCACGCCCATGTCTTTCATCTGCTTCATGTCCTGCACGTGCAGTTCGTTGGGCATGGCCGCACCGTAGCCCGCGTGTTCCTCATGGCGGTGGGTGCCGCGCAGCAGCAGACGTTCGCCGTTCAGGAAGAAAGCTCCGTAGGGGTCAAAGCGGTAGAAGCGGTAGCCGATGGTTTCGGTCATCGCATCGACCACCGTTTTGCCGTCCAGAAGTTGTACCTGGAGGGTGTAGAGGTTGGGGGTCTCGGTGGACCATAAAGCCGGGGTCTTAATCGCGGGAAGAGAAACTGATTCTCCCCTGACCCATTCGGAGCCTTTGATCCGCTCTTCGGCTATCGTCTTCCCGTCCGGAGCGATCAGCTTACAGGCAAGAGAATGGTCTGCGGTAGGGGATACGCCCTCCGGAAAATCAACCATCACGATGGTGGTGGCTTCCTCTTTGCTTACCTCAGGCGTACTGACGCGCACGTCGGCGAGGTGTGTTTTGGGGAGTACTTTCAGCCACAGGTCCCGCGTAATGCCGCCGTAGATGAAAAAGTCCGCCTTTTGGGAAGGAATCACGTTGGGGTTATAGCTATTGTCTACCCGAATACTGAGGGTGTTTTTTTGGTTCAACTGCACAAAGTTAGTGATGTCAACCTCAAAGCCGACGTAGCCACCAACGTGGCCGCCGGCTTTTTTACCGTTGACGTATACTTCGGTGGTGATGTTGGAGCCCTCGAAGTAAAGGACGTAGTCTGCATCAGCATCGCTACTGATGGTAAGTTCTTTTTGGTACCAGCTCGCGTCGCGGCGGTAGCCGGGTAGGGGGTCCATCGCGTCCCACTGGTTCCAGGTGTGGGGCAGGTCAATTTGCTGCCAGTCGGTTCGGGCCTGGGCTTTGCTCAGGTCCGGGGTGTTGTTTTCCAGGTACATCCAGCCTGCGTTGAGGTTGGTTATCATTCTGGTGGGTGGGGCAGAGGCTTCCCCGAGCGTTCCCGCATTAATGGAAGCACAGCTCAGACAGGTGAAAGCCAGTAAGATCGCTACAATACTTTTCATGTACTTTTTTTGAAGAGGAGACGAGGCTCGCAAGGAATTTAGACTAAGGGGTTGCGGAATAATAAGTTATTCTGGTGACCACGCAGTAGCAGCGAAGCTCAAATGAGTGATCGTGGTCCTGATGGAGTTCGAGACGGCGCAAGCATAGCCATAGCTACGGTTGTGACGGCTCGAACTCCATCAGGGCCGCGAGCGCCATTTTTTAAACGGATAACTTATTGTTCCGCAACCCCTAAGGTTATTTATTGGGCGTAGCCACCAGATGTGGCATAAGGGCGCATGAACGCGGGTGCAGGGTGCGGTTTTTTAAAAATCGCTCCTACGGAACCAGGGCCGAAGATCAAGAGCAAGAAAGGGCGATGACAGGCCGTCAACATATAAGGAGCGACATCAATCACGGATGCCGCTCCTTATCAACTATGCTCGCTAACCGTCAGCTAACGAAGCAAAATTTCCAAACAAGCTCTTACTTCAAGACGAACTTAAGCGACTGCTGACCACCAGGCGTCTGGAGGCGAGCAATGTAAACACCAGCGGGCAGCTGTCCGGCAGGGTTCCAGGTGATGGTCTGGCTACCAGGAGTCTGGTTGGCTTGCTGAACTACGTTTACCAGGCGGCCCCAGGTATCGTGAATCGTCAGTACTACCGCACTGGAGCTGGCCAGTTCGTAGCTAATCACGGCCGCCTGACCTACCGGATTAGGCGTGATGCTGAGCCCGAGCTCAGGAGCTACGCGGGGGGAGTACGTATCGGTAGAAAGGTTGCTACAAAAGTCCGTTGCACCGATTGCACCACCGTCGGTAGCGCCCGTTGCCGAAGCAGCGTCGGGGCTGTAACAGGGGGAGAAGGTGGAGAAGTCAAACAGGTTACCCTGGTCTACCGGCGTTCCGGCCAGTGATGCATCTTCCACAATCAGGTCAAACATATCAGTAGCGGTGGGGTCTTCGTAGATGTCCATCGCGTACTGGAGAATCGTCGGAGGAACAGCTTCAAATTCCACTACTTCTTCAGAGAAACTACCCGCAGCGTCAGCCTGAAGTACGTCCATGATCAACTGGCTGTAAACGGCTGGCTTGCTCACGGTATCGTTACCGTCGAAGAAGTCCAGTACATCCTGCGTGTAAAAGATGTTGTTGCCGCCAAACTCGAACTGGGTGTCAGCGTAGAGCGTATCGATCGTGAAGATCTTGTGCGCCTCGTTGTCGGGCTGTGTCTGCTCGTCGGTGTAGATGGGCGAAGTACCCAGCATCAGCGGGTTGCTCATCATGTTGTTGGTAACCTTAACGGTCTTGGCCCGGCCAAACTGGAACGTACCGTGGCGGCCGATCTGATTGAAGAGCGTGTTGTGGTCAAACTCAATGTAGTTGTGTTGTACGGATCCGCCCTGGCTTCTGAATACACGGTCCTGAAGGTTGAAGAATACGCTCTGCTCAACCACCAGTGTGTCCATAAAGAAGTTACGCGCATCGATCACCCGGCCGTTGCCCTGAAGAATCTTACGGTTGCCGCCGTTACGGAAAACGGAGTTGTTCACGAAACAACGAACACCGTTGGCACGCATCTGCAGGAAACCACCACGGTCCTTCTCGATGATACAGTCGCTAACGACAATGCGTGAGTTCTCACCGAAAATACGGATCAAACCCCAGTCATGCTGAGCACCGGGAGCTTTCTCCCCGGAGATCACCCAGAGGTTACGCAGGGTCATGTCGCCTTCTGGCCAGAACATTCTTCTGAATGCACCGGATGCGTTGGGCAGGCGGGTAATGGTTGGCTTGGAGTCGGTCATCGTCACGTCTTCAGCTTCGATCTGCAGCGGCCACTCGGGCTTATTGATGATCTCACGGCTGACAACGTAAAGGGAGCCGTTCTCAAGCTTGTATACGGTGTTGTTGTCTACCCGGTCACCGTTGGCGAGGGTGTCTCCCTGGATGATGGGGAAGATGTCAGTTGGTACGTTCGGATCCGAGCTGGCAGCGATCGAAATAACGCGTTGGCCGGTAACCGGAACCATAATTGCCAAGCCCAGTAGAATGAGTGAAAAGCGGTAAAGTAATTGCATGAAAAAAGGATTTAAATTAGTTGAAATTTCGAGGAAAGGCTTATTCAAGTTAACCTCCTCGATAGAGCAAATATATTCTCAAAAATCCTCTGGCGTAACGAAGTTCACGCGTGCCAGGAAGGGAATGCTGAGGTTGATTATAGTTTGTATTGTGCGCCAACGGTACCCGTCATCCCGTAAGTCTCGATCCGGGAGATGAAGCGCTCGTCCCGCACAAAAGAAATGTCTCTTTGGTTGGTGATGTTGTTGACGTTCAGGAAGAAACTCAGGCGATCTCCCACCTTCTGCTTTACGGAGGCATCCCAGCGCCAGAAACTCAGCACAAAGCGATCAAAGTCTTTATTCTGATTGTATACGGTAGCCGTAGAGCCCTGGTGTACACCCGAAATACGGGCGGAGAACTTCTTATAGTCGTACCCCAAAGAAAGGTTTACAATGTTGGGTACCTGGCTCGGCATACTCACCGTCCGCGCGTTAGACGTAAACTCTACCCGGAAGAAGGGGAAGAAGAAAGACTCCGAGGTAAGGAAAAAGGTCGTAGTCTCCGAAAACAGCCGCGCGTAGTTGGCGTTAAGCACCAAACCGTTGAAGGGCGCAGGGAGGAAACTCAAATTCGTCTGAACGTCAAACTCAAAGCCGTAAACTTCCGAGCTCTCAAAGTTGGAGAAACTATTGAGTACGTAGTTCTCAAAGCCTTCAAACCCTCGTTCTTCCGGCAGCCCGTCTACCAGTTGTAATGACTGGGGGATGAAGATATTCTCGATGTCTTTGTAGAAAAGACCAACAGAAACTAAGCCCAGGCCACCTTTATAGGCCGTTACCGAAAGGTCGTAGTTCTCCACCCGCATGTGGCGCAGGTTGGGGTTGCCCGCCGTAATGTTCAGCGTATTGTCGTTGATCTGCGTCCGGGGAGAGATGAACGAGTAGTCTGGCCGCGCCAGGGTAGTGGCGAAGCTGAAACGCACGTCGAGCCAGTTAAGCGGTTCGTACTTGGCGTGGAGGTGCGGTAAAAACTCTGCGTACTGCTGGGTGGTCGAGGTATCCCGGAAAGAACCCGCCAGGCCAATAAACTCGTCCGTTATCGAAGAAATACCCGCCCGGTAGCTGTTGTTGGAGTACTCGTAACGGAAACCAGGGGTAATGGAGAGCTTCTTACCGATATTGAACTTTGCCATCAGGTAGCCCGCCGTAACGGTCTCGCTCACACCGAAGTTATCCACGTCGGTATTACGGTTTTCCTTCAATACCTCTCTTTGCTGATCGTACCAGTTACGGACGAGGTCTTCGTTCAGAACCACGTCGAAGTTCACCTGCTCCCCTTCACGGTTCTCAAAGTCCACAAGGTCTCCTGGCTGTACAAAATTGGCCAGGCTGATCAGTTGTGGATTCACCTCCGAGGCAATCACTTCTCCGTCGAAAGCATCCCGGGCCACCTGGGTGAACCGGCCACCGAGGGCATAAAAGTTCTCGCCAATACCGGATACTTCCCGCTCCCGATCAATGGAGCGGTAGCGGGCACCAGTCTTGATGTAACCACCAAAACGCTTCGAGAACTCAAAGGGCAACTTGAAGTTGAGCGCGAATTCCCGGTTATTCTCTACCGTAGCGCTGCTGCGGTTGTCGTTGCTGGCCAAAAATGCAGTGTTCAGGTCGGGGTTGGCCGCAGCAGGGAACGTTGTCGGGTTGCCGTTCCGGTCCAGGCCCGAGTCAAAAGGCCGCTGATCGTCCTGAATGGTAAGGTTGAAATCGTAAGGGGTATTGCCGTTGGAGCGGGACAGGGAAGCCACCCAGTCTATCGAGAACTTAGAAAAAGTATGTACCCCGTTAAGCGCACCCATGAAGAGACTCAGGTCAGAATCAATGCCGTTGGCGCGGTACTCAATACCCGCACTGGGGGTATAGATGTTCTGGAGGATGTAACGGTCCCGACTGGTGTTACTGTAAAGGCCAAAAAGGCCGAAATCAGACTTGCCCGTAGAGTAGTCTAGGTTAACGCTGGCGTTGTTACGGCGGCGTTGCTCGGCGCGGTCTTCAAGGCGGAGGTTGGTGCCCAGAATGGAAGTTACGCCCGTTTCAGGGTTCGTCTCTCCTTCCGCCCAGCCGGAGCTGATGATGTCTCCGCCACGGTTGAAGCGCTCCAGGTTGGCCTGCGCTACCACCCCAACTTTGTCGTTGAGCACCCGCCGGCTGTGCTGAAGAACAGCTTTATAGTCTCCGAAGTAGTTATTGTTGTCGTTATACCCCACCAGGCCACGCACTAAGGTGCTTTGCTCTTCTGGGGCTTTGCGCAAACGAAGGTTCACCGTTCCGCCAACAGCCTCCGCGTCCATATCGGGTAGGGGAGATTTAAATACCTCAATCCCGTCCAGCAGTTCCGGAGAAATCAAGGACAAGTCTACCGAACGGTCCGTACCGGAGTTGGCGGGTAAGCGAATACCGTTTACCGTAATCGCGTTGAACTTTGGCTCCAAACCCCGGATGACGACTTTCTGCCCTTCACCACCACTACGGTTGATGCTCACGCCGGGTAGGCGGGAGACCGCCTCGGCGGCGTTCACGTCGGGAAGTTCCTGAATACGGTCCGCACTCACGATGTTGGCGATCGATTCGGCGTTCAACTGCTGGTTGATGGCCTTCGCCTGGCCCAGCGCCTGGGCGGTTACCAATACTTCTTCCCCTACAACGGATGCGAAAGACAAACCCACGTTCTGGTTGGTTACCTCGTTCTCAACGATCTTCACCGGGATGGCCTGGTCTTCAAAACCAAGAAAAGAGAAAACGACCGTTTGTGTACCTGCGGGCAATCCACTTAAGGTGTAGTTGCCGTCTACGTCAGTAACGGTGCCCTTGGCGGGGTTCGCTTGCAGGTAAATGGTGGTGCCCGGTAGGGTACCTCCGCCTTCAGCATCCGTAACCGTTCCCTTCAGGATACCAAGCTGACCGTGCAGGGAGCCCGCAGCGCAGAACAATAAGCTAAAGAGGAAAGTAGCGCAATGGGAAAAATTATATTTCATATACTTCATTATCAACAAACATACATAACAACTCCATGTGTAGGAGCAATAAGGGAGTCTGCAAACTTACAAAAGCCGTACTGATAAAATCGTCTAGAAAAGGGGGGGTAAAAGTCCAAAGCCGCTAAAACACTGAAGTTACAGGGGGGAAGGCTTACCCTGATCGTTTCCCAAAACTGGAGGGTGATTCGTTGAATTGCTCCTTAAAACACCGACGGAAATATTTGGGATCCTTGAAGCCAACTTCATAGGCCGCCTGAGAAACATTAAACTGCCCACTTCGGAGGAGTTGCCCGGCCCGCTTAAGCCGGATAGATTTGACAAAATTGTTGGGGGTCATCCCCGCTAATGCTTTCAGCTTGGTGAAGAGTAAAGACCGGCTTACGGCAAGGTGCGTAGCGAAATCTTCGACTTTGAAGTCGTAGTTGCTCATCTCTCGTTCCACTACGGCCATTGCTCGTTCCAGAAATTCCTCGTCGGCGTTGGTGATGGTCACTTCACTGGGGTCCAGCGAGAGCACCCGCGCAAACTTTTCCCGGGCCTTCTGGCGAGACCGGACAATATTGCGGACCCGCAGCCGCAGCTCCTCCGGATGGAAGGGCTTGGTCAGGTAATCGTCTGCTCCGGTCCGTAAACCTTCAATCCTGAAGGGCTCGGCCGCCCGTGCCGTCAGTAAGACGATTGGGATGTGACTGATGGGCAGATCGGTCTTAACGGCGTGGCAGAAAGCCAAACCATCCATGCCGGGCATCATCACGTCACTGATGATTACGTCGGGCAACACTTTTTTGGCTTGCTCCAGGCCCGCTAGGCCATCGTCCGCTTCAACGATTGAATAGGAATCTTTAAAAATACTGCGGACGTAGGTACGTATTTCCGGATTATCCTCTACGATCAGTAATACGGGCAGCTTTTCGTTGGGCGCGGCCGCAGGTGCATAGGAGGGTAAAAGGCTGGGAGATACAGCCATCGCTTCGTTCTTTACCAGAGGGGCAAACTCGACCTCCTCCAGGTCCAGCTGCTTGAAGTGGGCTTTACCTTTCTTTAGCTCAACGACGAACTCGGCACCCCGGTCCTCATCCGGAGCAGGAGTCTTAACGTATATTTCTCCCTTGTGCAAAGCCACCATCTGCCGCGAGATCGCCAGGCCGATGCCCGAACTTTTGATGAACGATTGCTGCCCGGTTGACTTTTCGTAGAAACGTTTAAAAATATCTTCTTCCACTGCCGGGTCTACGCCCGGGCCACTGTCCACTACCCGAACCAGCACCTGCTTTCCGTGCTCTTCCAGGTGTACGGTAATATGGCCACCATCCGGCGTAAACTTGAAAGCGTTGGACAGTAAATTAAAGAACACCTTCTCCATCTTATCACAATCCAACCAGAGCTCAACCTCCGGAGCCTGATTATCGAACGCAAGCCTGATGCTGCGTAGCCGCGCAGTCTCCCGGAAAGAGTCTAAAATACCGGCCAGGAAGGGAGCGGCTAGGCAAGCGCTTATTTTCATCGGCTCGTGGTCCGTTACCAGTTTGCGGAAAGTCAGTACCTGATTCACGAGGTTAAGCAACCGCTGCGCGTTGCGGTCAATCAAAGAAAGCTGATGGTTAACCTCAGCAGTATGCGCCCGAGAGGCAAGAAGCTGCTGCAGCGGGCCAAGGATCAGCGTTAGCGGTGTCCGAAACTCGTGGGTGATATTTGTGAAAAACCGAAGTTTCATCTCCATCAACGCGTCCTGCTGCTTTTTTTCAATCTCCTGCAGCTGAATTTTATGCCGCAACCGAAGGAAGTGGACCAGGGTGTAAACCATGAGAAGGCCCAAAGCCAGATAGATCAGGTACGCCCACCAGCTCCGCCAGGGTGGGGGCATCACCATGACGTTTAATTGCCTCACCTCCGGGTTCCAGACACCGTCACTGTTGGCCCCTTTGAGGAGGAAGGTGTACGCTCCTTCTCGCTGAATGGTGTAGGAGGCCTCACTTTCCCCGGTGGTGTAGTTCCAGTCCCGATCAAGCCCCTTCAGCATATAGGCATACCGATTGTTTTCGGGGCTGAAGTAGTCCAGGGCTGCAAACTGGATGGTGAAGGCGGCCTCCCCATAGCGGAAGGTCAGTGCTTTGGTATCGTTGATGTTTTGGGTAAGCAGACCTCCTCCGGGCTTGATGTCTTCCTCCTGGTTGTTCCGCCATAAACCAGTAAAGACCACCGGTGGTACGTAAGTGTTTGGCGTTAAGCCAGTAGGGTTGAAACGGGTAAAACCATTTAACCCTCCAAACAAGAGCTCGCCGTTCTGCGCCTTATGGTAGGCGTTGAAGTTGTATTCCAGGTTTTCGAGCCCGTGGGAGTAGTCGTAGTTCGTAAAAGAGCTTGTACCATCGAAACGGGACAAACCGCTGTCGGTGCTTAGCCAGAACATACCGTCGTCCGTTTCAAGGATGCCGAATATGGTGTTTCCCGGCAGGCCGTCACTTTTTGTGAAGTGGTCTTTTGCTTTCGTCTGCGGGTCGTAGCGGAAAAGCCCGTTGCTAAAGGTGCCAAGCAAAAGGCGTCCCTGTTTGTCTTCGTGGATAGCGTAAATTTTTTCTGCGGGGAAAAGCGTCTCGAAGGATGCCGGGTATCCGGCAGCGTCAGTAACGACGCGGTTGAGGCCCTGCTCGGTACCAATCCAAAAAGTCCCGTCTTTGCCCTTGGTAATTACCCGTGTTTCCTGGTCGCTAATGGTGTTGGGCTGTTCGGCATCGTGGGGGTAATGGCGGATGTTGTCGGTTGTCAGGTCAAGCACATCAAGGCCCCGGCCAAAGGTTAATATCCATAATAGGTCTCCTTCCCGGTGGAGGCCGTAAACGTTGTCGCTGGCTAATGAATTAGGATCATCCGGATTATGGCGGTAGTAACGGAAACGGCCGGTTCGGGTATCGAGGCGGTTAAGACCGGCGCGGAAGGTTCCTATCCAGAGGTCCTCTCCGTCCAGCAGTAGTTTTTTTACGTTGTTGCCACTCAGGGTGTTGGGCTGGTCAGCTGTTGAGGAGTAATTGAGGAAACTACCGGTTGTGGGGTCGAGGTAGTCCAGCCCGGCTCCTTCCGTTCCGATCCACAGGCCACCGTCCGTTGTTTCGGCGAAAGAACTGACAACATTGCCGCTCAGCGAGTTTCGGTTAGCATCGTGCTGAAAGTTCGTAAAGCGGTTGTAGCGCTCGTCCAGATGATGAACACCTCCGTAGTAGGTGCCAACCCAGAGGCTCCCGGTACGGTCTATGAGCAGAGAGCGGATGGAGTAGTCTCGCAGCCCGCTACTTTCATTACCCGTGTTTTGGTAGCGAATAAAGACGTTGGCACCGGCCTTGAGTAGGTTGAGGCCGTCAAAAGTGCCGACCCACAGGTCTCCGGCGTCGTTGGTCTTAAGGGTGCGTACGCTATTATGGCTCAGTGAGGAGGGGGCTTCAGGGTCGTTGATGTATGTACTCACCACCCCCGTTGTGGGGTTCCATTTGCGTACGCCCTGGTTAAAGGTTCCGAGCCAGAGGGTTTGGTCTTTACTCCAGACTCCGGAGGTGAGGGTTAACCGCCCGATGCTGGCTTCTAAAACGAACTTTGCACCTGCGGCCGCGCCCGAAAAGTCGGTATCTTGTCCGTCTGCCTGCCGGTGCTCGTAACGGAACAAACCACCACGCGTTCCTATCCATAGTAAATCGTTCTCATCTTGCGTGATGAAAGAGATGTTGTTTGCTGGTGTTTCTGTATCCTGCCCGGCCGGGAAGAACCGGGACCAGGAGCGGGCCTGCTCATCAAATAAGTTGAGCCCCCTCGAAGTCCCCGCCCAGAGCCGTCCGGCCCGGTCCCGGAAAACGCACCGTACGGCACCGCTGGTCAGGCTGCGAGGGGCACCGCGCTCGTGGCGGTAAGTGGTAAAGTTGTTTTTAGCCTCGTCGTACCTGCTGAGGCTGGAAAGTGAACCTACCCAGAGGGCTTCGGTAAGGGGGTCTACGTACAGGGTGCGTATGTCGTTGCCCGCGGGGCCGGTAATGGTGTCGCTTTCGTAATGGTGAAAACGGTACCCATCATACTTGCTCAGCCCGCCGCGCGTACCGAACCATAAATAGCCAAGGCTGTCCTGTGCAATAGCAAAAACGGAGGACTGAGCCAGCCCGTCTTTTTTATTCAAGTGCCGGAAAACAACACGGTCGTCTCCCTGAGCTAACGCTGCTACCGCATAAGCCACAAACAAGCAAAAGAACCACCATTTTTTCGGGGGTAAGTGCAAACAGGTAGGTTTAAACAAGCGCTGGCTACCCAACGGCTTTTAGGGAAACAACGATTCATTGCCCGGAACATTATGCAAGATACTAAGGCGCAAACCAAATTGTCGCTTTTTGGCCCCCTAGCCCCCAAAGGGGGAACAAAAGCGACAATTTGGTTTGCGCCCGATACTTACAACCCCTTACTACTTTATAAACTTGCCAAAAAACCGCTGGCCGTTCGCCCCGATGGTTATCAGATAGGCTCCTGCGGGAAGGTCGTGTACCGGAACCTGCACCGCGGCCTGCGGGGTGAGGTAGCTCAGGAAGCTCTGGTGCGTCTTTCCCGTAATGTCGGAAATATTGATGCTGTACTCTCCTGCCTTGAGGTTCGTTGGGAGCTTAAGGTTCAACGAACTTTCAACGGGATTCGGAAAAATTTCAAGCGGCTGTGCCTCCCACTGCGTTACCGAGGAGGTGATGCGCTCGGATTCTGGCGCGCTTGAGCTTTGTGCCGTATTAAGGTCTGCTGTAGAATGGACGAGGATGAAGCGATCAATGGCGTGCCCGGTGGAGCGGCCGGAAACTTCAATGGTGTAGTCTCCCGGAGTGTTGAACTCGGCAAAAATGTCGTGGGGGTCGTTATCGCTGGTAAAGCCTCCCCAGAACCATTCGTTTCTGCGGTTCTGGTAGATTTTCATCCAGTTGTCCCGTCCTGATCCTTCAGGGTTGGGGGTCATGCCACTACCACGGGGAAATACCCGGCTGCCGTTTCGCTCTCCGTAGGCAAGGTCTGCATCCGGGAAACGGAGCCAGGAATCGTTGAATTCGGTGGTCTCATCCGGCTCAGTGATCCGGCTGTGCCAGCGGAACTGGTAGGTGCCGGGCGTGGAGATTCGTATTTTATAAGTGAGCAGGGAATTGCCGGGGGCGTTGAAAAAGTTGGGACCCTCAAACTCAAGATAGTTGTCTCCGATGAAGCCAGCCAGCTCGTTGCGCAAAACCCATTGCCCGAAGGGCTCCGCAGATTCAATGTCTACCCGTAAGATGCCTTCCTCTTCTACGAAAATCGGTTGGGCGAAAACCCCACCCGTTCCCATCAAAAAAGTAGCCAATAGAAGGTAAAGCTTGCTGCGCATGATGTCTTTTTTTAGGTATGAAGGACAAATATAGATATTCTGTGTCTTGAAAACATATTAAGTGCTAAGGGTAGGCTGTTAAACCTGACGATGACCTCCCGTAGCCACCTCTCCCCAACCCCT
>CAYWMW010000018.1:0-27053 GCA_964458975.1 uncultured Lewinella sp.
CTGGACGACGACAGCTTCGCCCCCGGTTACGACTCTCCCACCTGGCCCAACGGCTACAAACAGGGCCGCCACGGCAACTTCTTCGAGTGGCACGGGCAGTGGTACTACACCTACTGCGACATCAGCCAGACCGGCAACCGCTGGTTCCGCGATGCCTTCATCAGCTACGTCCACTACAACGACGACGGCACGATGGCCAACATCCGCGTCGATGGCGTAGGCGTAGGCTGGCACGCGGCCAATACCGGCGTTATCCCCGCCGAGGAGTTCTTCTCCGTAGCAGGGATGCGCAAGGAACAGGACACCGAAACGGGCTTCCGGATGGTGCTGACGGAAGACCTTGGAAAGCTCGACTTCCCCAAAATTACCGGCCTCGACGGCATGAAAACGATGACGCTGAAACTCGGTTCTACCTCCGGAGGGAAGTTTCAATTGAAGGTATACCGGACGGTGCCGGACAGTTTTTTGGTTGGTAGTACCGACTTTACCCTCGAACCATTAGAAAAGGGATATTCCTTCGTAACCGTTTCACTCTCCGGGCTGGAAGACGTGGAGAATCTTCGCTTTGAATTTCATCGGCCGGGGAAGGAGGATTTGCGGTTTGATGGGTTTTCGTTTCGGTAAGCCCCCTCCCCACGGGGGAGAGGCTTTATGAGACAACGCTCCGCGTTTTAATGAAATACTTTAACCATGATGACATACTTGCCTAAACGATTACGATTTTCCCATTCTAGGAAAAATGTGGCTTGCAACCACCGGTTTACTTCTAAAACGCGGAGCGTTTTATCAATTAGCTCCTCCCCCGTGGGGAGGGGTTGGGGAGGGGGTTTTATGTTCCTACTTCTTCTTCTAAGCCTCACCGCTTGCGCCCAAAAGCCCATCCAGGTCTATAAAGACGCCAACCGCTCCATCGACGAGCGCGTAGCCGACCTCCTCAGCAAAATGACGGTGGAAGAAAAGGTGATGCAGATGCGTATTTTTCACGCCAATAAAGGGGTGAAGATTGACGAAACGGGCAAGCTGATCCTGAACGACGACGTGAAGAGCCGTTTGCAGCTCGGCATCGCGGGCATCAAAAACCCGGGCGAGCACAACAGCCCGGTGGCGGCGGCACGCGGCAACAACGCTTTGCAGAAATACATCATGGAGCAGAACCGCTTCGGAATTCCGGCGCTGTTCGTAACTGAGTCGTACAACGGCGTTGATGCGGAAGGTTGCACCAAGTTCGGCCGGCCGATCACCTCGGCGGCCAGCTTCAACACCGACCTGACGCACCGGCAGTGGCTGGTGGTGGGCAATGAGGCGCGGCTGCGCGGCATGCACATGTGCCACAGCCCGGAAGCCGACGTAGTGCGCGACCCCCGCTTCGGGCGGATGAGTGAGGCCTTCGGCGAAGACACTTACCTCGTAAAGGAAAACGTAGTGGCCGCCATCACCGGCGTACAGGGCAACTACGACGGATTAGGCGACGGTACCCACATCGGCGCGGTAGCCAAGCACTTTGCGGGCTACGGCCAGGTACTGGGCGGCACCAATTTCGCCGCCATCGAAATCTCCGAACGGACGCTTATCGACGAGATCTTCCCGCCCTTCGAGGCGGCCGTCAAAGAAGCTAAAACTCTGGGCATCATGGCCAGCCACGGCGACCTCAACGGCATCGCCAGCCACGCCAACCCCTGGCTACTGACCGAAGTACTCCGCGATCAGTGGGGCTTCCGGGGCTACACCGTATCGGATGCCAACGACATCGGCCGCCTGCACTACTTCATGGGCGTAGCCGAAACACCCGACGATGCTGCCCTGCTCGGCCTCCGTGCGGGAATGGACGTAGACCTCTACGCCGACGATGCCTACTCCCTGCTCCCCGCCCTGGCGAAAAAGATGCCGGAGATCATGCCCCTGATTGACCGCTCTGCGGGCCACGTACTGCGCACGAAGATGGTCCTCGGCCTTTTTGAAAACCCTTTCATTGACGTGAAGGAAACCCAGCGGCGGGTACGGAGGGCTTCCAGTTTGGCCCTGGCCCGCGAGGCGGACGAAGAATCCATCGTCCTGCTCAAGAACGAAAATAACGCCTTGCCCGTCAAGAAAGCGGCCGGACTAAAGGTGGCCCTACTCGGTCCGATTCTGCGCGAAACATCGCTGGCGCAGTTCCAGAAGATTGCGCCGGAGGTTGACTTCGTGGCCGAGCAAGGCTTTAAGCTGACGGACGAGCAGCGGGCCATCCCGAAGGTGAATACCGACACCGAAGCCGGGCTGAACAAACTGGTGGAAATGGCGGGCGCGGCCGACGTCAACGTCCTCTTCCTCGGCGGAGACGAGCACACCGCCAAGGAGGGCTTCTTCAACAATGCCCTCGGAGACCGGGCGACGATTGAGCCCGTCGGCCCACAGAACGAACTCCTCCGCCGGGTCAAGGCACTCGGCAAGCCAACCATCGTGGTGTTCACCCACCGTAGAACGCTCTCTATCAATGGATTCGACGAATATGCTGATGCGATACTTGATGGCTGGGACCTGAGCGAATTTGGCGACGAGGCCATGGCGAAGATGATCTTCGGCGACGCGAACCCGAGCGGCAAATGTCCCAGTACCGTTCCAAGGTCCATTGGCCAGTTGCCCTTTCACTACAGCGGCAAGCGGATCAACAATAAAAAAGGCTACCTCTTTATGGAAAACGGACCGCTTTACCCCTTCGGGTATGGCCTCAGTTACTCCACGTTTGAGTACTCAGCGGCGAAAATCTCTTCGCCAACCCTCACGGTTCCCGGCATGGTAACGGCCAGCGTGAAGGTGACCAATACCAGTAATGTAGCAGGGAAGGAGGTCGTACAGCTCTACCTTACCGATGAGATCGGCAGCGTCACCCGGCCGGAAAAAGAACTCAAGGGTTTCCAGAAAATCATGCTTGCGCCGGGCGAGACGAAAACGGTTTCCTTCCAGATCAAACCGGATATGCTGGCCTTCACCCGCCTGGACATGACGAAGGGGCTGGAAACGGGTGATTACACCGTACTGCTTGGCACTTCTTCTGAAAAAGGGGAAACCGTTAAATTTCGTTTAATCGCTGACTAATGAGAATACCCGTATTCATCGTTGGTTTTGCTTTTTCCCTGTTGCTTGCCGGGGGGTATGGTTGCAGTACCGCCGTCCAGGCGGAAGAGCTGGAGGAAGAGGTGGCGCGGCCGCAGGTGCAAAGTGAGGTTCTTAAGGAGCAACGCCCCATGATCTGGGTACGCCCTGCGGAGCGCCCGGCCATCCTCGCTAAAATCGCTGAGAATCCGGACGTAGCGGCGTACTACGCTGCCTTCACCGAGCGGGTTAAACGGGACATGTCGGACTGGGCAACTTCACCATCCGCTTACCTCAAGCGGCTCCCGCTGGTTGAGGGGCCAGCTGGATCTTTCCCGACCTTCAAAACCTACACTGATTTTGATGGAAGGGACGGCGAGGAGCAGGACCAGATGATGCATCAATTGCAAACCGCAGTAGACTGTGGCGTCCTGTACTTTTTAACGCAGGAAGAACAGTATGCGCGCTATGCGGCTGACGTACTTCACACCTTCGTTCAGGCCATTCATCAGTTGCCACGGGAAACGGAGTTTTTCAATGCGGGCTGGGTATATACGCAAGATCACCTGCGCGAAGCGCGTGAGATCAGCGCCCAATTACCGATCATTTATGATTTTATCCATCCCTGGTTACTAGCTGATGGGCAGGTATACGACCTAGGCAAGGGTACCAAAACGGCCTTTGACTTTGGTCTCGCCGAAGAAGTCTTTCGGGGCTACGCTGAGCTAGCGATTAACCGGGGTGGAACGGGGACCAACTGGCCTATTTTAGAGGCCGCCAGCCTGGTGGGTAACGCCCTGGCTTTGAGCGACCCCGCCGAACGCGCCCACTACCTGAACTACTTTCTCGTAGAAGATACCAGGCGGCAGGATGCGCTACCAACCATCAGTGCCTTCTACAAGGAATACGGTGGTAGCTGGCCGGAAAGCTTCGGTTACTCCCAGCACGTCGGCGAATTCCTTACCTATTTAATTACGCTTTTATCTCACCACCAGCCGGAGTCAGGGCTCGTAGGGAAGTACCCGGAGTTCGTAGCCGCACTCCCGGAAGCGTATTATTTTACTTACCCGGGAGGTAAGGAAACCATCCTTCACGGCGACGGCCACCGGGAGTATCACCCCATGATCAACGGCTATGAGATGGCCTATCACCTGGGGAAGCGGGAGGACCGTCCGGAATTAGTCCAGACCTTCGGGCAACTCATCAAGCATTCCGTGGAAGAAGGCGGTTACGAGCGCTTTTTCGGACCCCGCCGGCGGACCTACCCCGCCTCCCCTTACCGGGAACCTACCAAATTACTGTGGTTTGAGCCCGAAATTACCGCCGACGCGGGCCAATACCCGCTGCCTGTAACCGACGAACTGCCCTTTGCGGGCATCACCCTTCAACGCAACCTCTCTTCAACAGGTAAGGCCGAAGACGGGCTCATGGGCTTCATCGGTGGTGGCGCTTACGTTCACGGCCACGCTACGGGTATGAGCATGGAGCTCTTTGGGAAGGGGTACGTTCTGGGGGGGAAGGGTGGACGAAAAAAATACCGGACCGACATCCACGAAAACTACTACCGCATCTTTGCCAGCAACAATACCGTCATCGTTAATGGCGCCACCAAATCAGCAGGGGGATGGGTAGGCCTTGGTACGGACAGGGTCAAGAGAATAGCCGTTGAACCCGAGCCGGAAGTTGCACCGGTTTCTCCCAACTTCAGCTTTTCCACCGGTGCTTTTCACGATACCATCGGTACCGGGGCAGAAGCCTACCAGGAACGTACCTTAGGCATCGTCCGGACAACGGATACCACGGGGTATTACGTTGACGTATTCAGGTCACGCTCAGAATTGCCTCAGCAGTATCACGACTATATTTATCGCAACGCGGGCGAAGAATTGAACCTCTTTTCCAACGGGGAAGCAGTAAAATTAAAAGCCACGCCTGAGCGCTACCGGGCTAATGCCGAAGGGCAGTGGAAGCGGAATCGCATCTACCGTCAGCCGGGGTGGCATTTTTTTGAGGACGTGATGACTTCTGAACAGCACACCGACAATCTGCAAGCCACCTTTATCGCCAAAGAGCTGGGGGCGAATGGGATTCAGATGCGGGCATTTTTCCCCGGCCAGAATAACCGATTCTTTACGACGGCAACATCGCCACCACTCGCCGAAGGGCCAGAAGTTTACCGGGACAAACGGCCGCCAACACTGGTCGTCCGGCAGGAAGGTTCCGCCTGGGAGAATCCCTTTGCCGTCGTGTATGAGCCTGCACTCACCGGAGAGCACAGCATTGATTCGGTCGGAATTATTCGGCGCGGCCGCAGGTGCCAGGGAATGGTAGTGAAGAGCAATGAACGGGCGGGCGGGGTTACCCAGCTGGTCCTTACGCCCGCTGACCCGGAGCAAGTAACCGACTACCCTGACTACGGGCTCAGTTTCCGTGGGCGTTACGCCGTACTGACGCTGGCCCCTTCCGGCCAGCTACGATCCGTATACGTTGGCGCGGGCCAATCGTTTAGCTTCGGTGAATACAGCCTGCGCCCGGCGCAGGGGCGTACAATTTCGGCCTTTGTAGACTTCGGCAGTGGCGAACCGACGGTATCGACGGCAGCTCCGCTCTATCTGGTAAAAGCGGGCGAAGCGGAGGTTCTCCACGATCCCAACTGATCATCCGGTAATCGGGAGTCGCTGGTCTTCCCGCTTACATTGCCTTTTTCCCTCACCCTGCATCCTGCGTTCGCGCCTCCCCTTGAGCCTGCCGTACGGATCAACTCACTTTAGATCATGAACCGCAAGAAATTTCTGCAAAATTCTGCCCTGGGAGGCCTGGGCCTCGTGATGATACCCTGGTTGACCGCCTGCACCGGGGATAGCCACCTGAGTCATTCGGCTGACTATAAAAAACTGGTGGAAGGCCTACTGACGGACTGGTGCGACGGCATGATTCGGGTGCAGGTGAATAAGCCCGAAGACGCTACCGTACACGGTATGCTGGTCTGCCCGGCCTGCGACGAGATTCATGCGCGCAGTATGGATGCCGTGTACCCCTTCATGTACTTAGCCAAAACCACCGGAGCGCAAAAATACCTTGATGCAGGCATCGCTGCAATGGAGTGGGCGAACAACAACGTAAGCCGCCCCGACGGTAGCTGGACGAACACCCTGGACCCGAAATCCTGGAACGGCATCACCGTTTTTGGCGCTATTTCACTGGCTGAAGCACTGTACTATCACGGAGACCTGTTGAGCGAAGAACGCCGGCAACGCTGGACAGTGCGGCTGGAAGAAGCGGCTGCGTTTGTATTCAAAAAATTTGAACGTGTTGACCGCACCAACATCAATTACGGAGCTACTACCCTGTACGCGCTGAACCTGATGGGACGAATGCTGAACCGGCCTGATTACCTTGCCAGAAGTAAA
Source organism: uncultured Lewinella sp. (assembly GCA_964458975.1). Lineage (GTDB taxonomy): Bacteria > Bacteroidota > Bacteroidia > Chitinophagales > Saprospiraceae > Neolewinella. The sequence goes on from CAYWMW010000018.1 coordinate 6,483, forward strand.
GCATTCGCCGAAGAGATAAAGGTCTTTTTTACCTCACCCAACGCGTTCCTTTACGGAGAAATCAAACCCAAAGCGGATAAGCTAAGTGCGAAGGGATTACGGGGCATCGACCTCGGGTACAACGTGGAGGAATCACTCAACGGAATCGTGTTGTACGCGCTACACGAAAAGGACGACGAGCTGCTGGAACTCGTTACCAAGGCGCTGAACACCCACCTGGAATTTATGTTGCCCGACGGCGGCTGGGACAACAGCTGGGGAACACGGATGTATAAGTGGAGCTACTGGGGCAGCCGGACTTGTGACGGCTCATCGCTCGCCTACGGAATGCTTGCTGACCGTAATCCGGCTTTCGGAACGGCTGCCGTCAGGAATACGGAACTCTTGCAGCGTTGCACGGCCGACGGGCTGCTGCACGGAGGTATTCATTACGTGGATCAGGGAATAAAACCATGTGTTCACCATACTTTTTCCCACGCCAAGCCACTGGCCTATCTACTGGACAATTGGGAGCATTTGCCGGAAACTGACGGCTCCGCCCCACTACCACGAACGCTAGCCGATGGGTTGAAGCACTTCCCGGAACTGGATACCACGATGTTTGCCAGGGGCAAGTGGCGAGGTACAGTGACGGCTTACGACGCGATCTATTATAAAGGCAACTTCCGCCAGGCGGCGGGAGGTGCGCTATCGGTACTCTACCACCTGGATGCCGGGTTGCTGTTCGCGGCAAGTATGCCCGTTTATAAGCTGGTGGAAGTGTATAACCAACAGCCACAGCCCGCAGAAGATTTTGCGCTCACCCCCCGCATTGAAACCTATGCGGATGGCGTCTGGTACACCAACCTTTTTGACCGGGCGGCAACGATGACTTCGGAAGACAGTGCCGGGAAAGCAACGATTAAAGCCAAGGCTCAGCTAAAAAACGAAGCGAATGAAGTGGATACGCATACGGCAGCGGACTTCCAAATACGCTACGAGTGCAGTGAGGAAGTGCTTAAAATCACGGCAACGACGACCGGCGACGTATCAGCGCCCACCGCTTTTGTGATACCGGTACTGGCTACTTCCGACGAAGCAGTTACGCAAAACGCACCGAACGAACTACAAATCCAAAAAGCCGGGGGAGTTTTACGCATTACCAGCAGCGTTCCGCTAAGCATTAAAGGAGGCTTGGGCAAGCGGGTGTTCAACATGGTACCCGGAGCCGCGGCCGTACCGATTGTCGCCGAAATCGCCGTGGGTAGCCAGCAGGTAGAGCTATCGCTGGAGCTTCCGTAAACTCAGGGGGACAGCTTCCCTAAACGGCAAGCAACGAAAAAAATAAGGACTAATCCGAAAACGCTGAAAATATGAATACCCGCCGCGACATTTTACGTTCTACCGCCGTACTGGGCGGTGCTTTACTCATCCCTTCCTGGATGCGGGCGGGCTTTTCGGGCAACAGCCCGAACGCTCAGCTCAACATCGGCGTGATTGGCACGGGGAAGCAGGCCGTCGGCCTGTTCAGGCGTACGAGCCGGATGCCGGAAGCGCGCTTTGTGGCTGCATGTGATGTGTACGCTAAGAACCTCGAAATTTTCACTTCTACCGTTGCTACCCGCTACGCGGAAATGGCTGGCGGAGACAACAACACAGCTCCGGCTACCTACACGGATTACCGCCGTTTGCTGGAGCATCCCGGTCTGGACGCCGTCCTGATCGCTACGCCGGACCACCAACACGCGCAGATGTGCATCGATGCCCTGGAGCGCGGCCTGCACGTCTACTGCGAAAAACCACTGGCCCACACGGTCGAAGAAGGCCGTGCCATCGTAAGTGCCGTAGAAAAAAGCGGTAAGGTGCTGCAAACCGGGAGTATGCAACGCTCGATGCGTTCTTTCCAGCGGGCGGTAGAGATCATTCAGTCCGGGAAACTTGGGGAACTGAAGGAGGCCATCGTCAGCATCGGCCCGCCGCCGCAAACCTATGATTTGCCCGCGCAGGAAACACCAGCGGGTATGGATTGGGAAGCCTGGGTTGGCCCTTCGGTAGCCCGGCCCTTCCATGAAAAACTAGCTCCGGGTTCCGACAGCCGCCGCTGGGCGGGCTGGCGCGACTACGCCGAGTACGGCGGTGGCATGATCACCGACTGGGGCGCGCACATGTTCGACATCGTGCAGTGGGCACGGGCTAAGGATACTACCGGACCAACCCAGTTTTTTCCCTCCGGCGGAGATGCGCAGTACGGCCTGACGATGTTTTACGAAGATGGCTTCCGGGTGGAGCACCGGAAGTTCGGCCGCGGCAATGCGGTGCGCTTTGTCGGGTCTGAAGGCACGCTTGATGTCTCGCGCAAATTCATCGATAGCAGCATCGCCGGTTTGGTGGGGTACCAAGACACCAATGAAGCTATGAAAATCAGTGCCAACGTTCATCACTTTCAGGACTTCTACGACGCGATTTTGAAGGGGACAGCCCTGCGCTGCCCGGCCGAAACGGGGCACCGGACGGCCAGCGTTTGCACCCTGGCTAACATTGCCTACCGCCTGCGCCGCCCGCTGACCTGGAACCCCGCCACGGAGCAAATCACTAACGATCGGGCGGCTAACAAATTACTTGGCCCCGCTTATCGAACGTCCCTGGCGTAAGTTCCTGGGGCGAAAACCACCGTTTAACGACTCATCTTTCATCGGATTTAATCCATAAACTTCCATGCTTTGCCTACTATAAAATTTATAAGTAAATCCTTCATCGTCCTCCTGTTGCTCCTCACTTTAGGTACCTGCCAAGACGCCAAGGTGGCGGAGGAGACAAAGGCTGAAGTACGACCGCCCAACATCGTTCTCATCCTCTCCGACGATCAGGCGTGGACGGACTACGGCTTTATGGGCCATGAGCAGATCAAGACGCCCAATCTGGACCGCCTCTCGGCCGAGGGGCAGACCTTTGTGCGGAGCTACGTGCCAACTTCGCTGTGTGCACCGTCTTTGGCCTCCATCGTCACCGGGGTGTACCCGCGCCGGCACCAGGTGCTGGGCAACGACCGGATGTTGGCCACCGACCAGCCGAAAGACAAGGTGGACAGAAGAAAAATCAGGTCGGAACGCTACGTACCGATTATAGACCATTTCAAGCAGCTCAATACGCTGCCGAAGATGCTCAAGGAGAAGGGCTACCTCTCCTTCCAAACCGGAAAGTGGTGGCTGGGCAACTACGCCAACGGTGGCTTCGACCGGGGGATGACCCACGGAGACCCCGCACGCGGCGGCCGGCACGGAGACTTCGGCCTGAAGATTGGGCGGAACGGAATGGACACGCTGTTCAGCTACATCGACTACGCCCTGGAAGAAGAAAAACCCTTCCTGGTTTGGTACGCCCCGTTCTTGCCGCATCGGCCCCACACCCCACCGGACAGCCTGTACCAGAAGTACCAGGCGCTCACGGAAAGCGAACACCTGGCCAAATACTGGGCGATGTGTGAATGGTTTGACATTACCTGCGGGCAGTTGATCGACTACATCGACGACAAAGAACAGACCGACAATACGCTCTTCGTTTACGTCTGCGACAACGGATGGGAACAGGAAGAAGAAAAATCCGGCTACACCAAGGTCTCCAAGCGATCCCCCTACGACCTGGGCATGCGGACGCCGATTATCTATAAGTGGTCGGGTAAAATAAGCCCGGCGTTTAACCCCCATTCGCTGGGCAGTAGCTTAGACATCGTCCCTACCATTCTGGACCTGGTCGGCATTGAGCGGCCCGAAGGGCTGGACGGCATCAACATCCTGAACGAGGAAGAGCTGGCGGCGCGGGAAGCAGTCTACGGAGAAATCTACGCCCACGACTTCACGACCACCGATTCCAGCTTGTATTACCGCACCGCAGTGACGGATTCCTATAAGCTCATCATCCCGAACCCGCTGAACAAGCCGGACGAGGAAGTGCAGCTATTCGATATAAAAAAGGACCCGTACGAACAGCAGAACCTGGCGCAGGAGCTTCCGGAGGTTGTAGCGATGCTGACGGAGAAAATCCAGACTTCGTGGGAGAACTGATGTGCCCCCGTGTTGCGCACTTGTAGCGCGATTGTCTCTTGGTAACAGCCCCGATTAACCATAAACTATGTATATTTGACATAGAACTGGTATGAGCCGTTAACAAATAAGGCGATCCTCTGTTTCTGAGGGGAGAGTTTCACCATCACCGAGTTTAAAAAAATCATGCATTAATGAAAATCCACCAGCTTAGTTTTTCCTTGCTCCTTGTCCTCATCTTTGCATCCTGCGCCAGCGCCCCTAAAATAAGCCCACCGGAAGCGGTTGGCACCAAAATGGTAGACGCGCTGAAGTGGCAGGAAGCCAACCCCATCTTCGCCAAAGACCCGACGGACTGGACCAACGGCGCCTACTACACCGGCGTAGCCCGCGCGTACGAAGCCACCAAGAACCCCGTATTCCTGCAGGCCATCGAAGAGATGGGCAACCGCACCGAATGGAAGACCTGGGAGCGCTACTACCACGCCGACGATGTCGCCATTTCCTACTCCTACCTGACGCTGGACGAGTACAAACCCGGCATCGTGGACAAAGAACCGACCGGCGTTTGGATTGAAGACCACCTCTACAAAGACCACGAGTGGAAGCAGGGTACCCGCAAGGACGACAAGATCATCAACTGGTGGTGGTGCGATGCCCTCTTTATGGCACCGCCGGTACTCGTAAAGTGGAGCAACCTGAAGGGAGACCGTCGCTACCTGCGCGAGATGCACAAATACTACATGGAAACGTACGATCTGCTCTTTGATAAGGAAGAAAAACTCTTCGCCCGCGATACCCGCTTCGTCTGGACCGGATCGGACAAAGACCGCAAAGGCGGCAACGGCAAGAAGATTTTCTGGAGCCGGGGCAACGGCTGGGTTTTCGGCGGTCTTGCCCTGATGCTGGAAGAGATGCCGACCGACTGGGAGCACTACAACTTCTACCTCGATCTGTACAAAACGATGGCCAAGCGTATCGTAGAAATTCAGCCCGAAGACGGTATGTGGCGCGTCAGCCTCCTGGAGCCCGAAGCATGGCCCCACGGAGAAACCTCCGGTACTGGTTTTTACACCTTCGGCCTCGCCTGGGGCATCAACAACGGCATCCTGGACAGCAAGGAATACAAGCCCGCCGTCGCCAAAGCCTGGAAGGCCCTGGAAGCCATCCAGAAAGCAGACGGCAAAGTAACCTGGGTGCAGAACATCGGCTACGACCCCAAGCCCGCTGGCCCGGAAACCTGGCAGAACTTCGGTACCGGTGCCTTCCTGATGGCGGGTAGTGAGGTGTTGAAGTTGAAGTAGTGTACTCTCCCCAACTCCTCTCCATCAAGCCTCGCCTCTGGCTCGGTGGAACACCGGTGGTAGTCGCTTAGCGAAAGGAGCTATTTCGAGAAAAACGCTCCGCGTTTTAACGGTGAAAAGCCACAAGAGTCAAAGAGCATTAGTGGTAACAGAAGTTTGGTTCAATCCCTTTGCGAATGTATCTACGTTTGATAAATTAATAATTGTCACAACGTGCAGTTTAGCGAAGGCAGAGCCGCAGCGGTCAACGACTCCCCTCTCCTTTGGAGAGGGGCAGGGGGTGAGGTTACGAGCGGAGCGAGCTTATTTAACCGTGTTCTAAGCTTTAAGGAGTATTTGGGGCAATGGCCAATCGTACAGCAAGTACGCTAAAACTGGCTCTATCATATCAAGAGGTAAAGAGCAAAAAACCTTCCAAACAATGAACCCTACTCACCTCCTCCTGGCAACTTCCCTCTTCCTATCGGCCTGCACCAGCCCCGGAAAAGTAACGGACGAAGCCGTCGATAACGGCAAACCCAACGTCCTCTTCATCGCCGTAGACGACCTTAATAACCTGATGGGGGCGCTCGGTGGGTTTGCGGAGGCCAAAACGTCCAACCTCGACCGCCTGGCGAGCCGGGGCGTGTTGTTCTCCAATGCGCACTGTCAGGCACCGTTGTGCGGCCCGTCGCGCGCTTCGATCATGAGCGGTTTACGGCCTTCAACGACGGGGATTTACGGGATGATCTCGGACAATAAGATCAGGTCCGACAACCCGACGACGAAGGACATCACCTTGCTGCCGGAGTACTTCCGCAACAACGGTTACCACACAATGGGCATCGGTAAGCTGTTCCACATACACGCCCCCAAAGGCGCATTTGATGAATCCGGCGGCCGGGTGAAGGGCTTCGGCCCGCTCCCCCCTGAGCGCTTCGTCTGGGATGGCTTCGGAAACTCCGACCGGAAAAACTACGGCCGTACGAGCACCGACTGGGGCGCTTACCCCGAGTCCGACACCCTGATGCCCGACCATCAATCGGTGAACTGGGCCATTGAACGGCTGGAACGGGAGCACGAGAAGCCCTTCTTCCTTGGCCTCGGCCTGCTGCGCGTCCACGTGCCGCTGTACGTGCCGCAGAAATGGTTTGACCTGTACCCGCTCGAAGAAATCAAGACGCCGCCGTACCGCCCGGACGACCTGGACGACGTGCCGCCGGTCGCCCTGAAGATCAACGATCTGCCGATGATGCCCTCAACGGACTGGGCGATTGAAAGCGGAGAATGGCCGAAAGTCATCCAGGCATACCTGGCCTGCATCAGTTTTGTGGACTACGAGATCGGGCGCGTGCTCGATGCGCTGGACGAAAGCGCCTACGCCGAGAATACCGTGATCGCGCTCTGGTCTGACCACGGTTACCGCCTGGGCGAAAAGAGCACCTTTGCGAAGCATGCCCTCTGGGATGCGGCGACCAACGCTCCGCTCCTGTTTGCGGCTCCGAGCTTGCCGCAGGGTAAGATCCTGGACGAGCCGGCGGAGATGCTCTCCATTTACCCAACCCTGCTGGAGCTGTGCGGACTGCCCGCCTACGCCAGGAACGAAGGCAAAAGCCTGGTGCCGCTGATGCAGGGCGAAGACGACGGACCGCACACCGCCATCACTACCTTCGGGATGAACAACCACGGCGTGCGGACGGAGCGCTTCCGCTACATCAGCTACGAAGACGGTGGCGAAGAACTCTACGACCACGACACGGACCCGAACGAGTTCACGAACCTGATTGGTAAGCCGGAGTATGAAGCTGATGTTGAACGACTTAAACAGCTTCTGCCGCAGCAAAACGCGAAGTGGGACCCCAACTCTTCCTATAACTTTCAGCCTTACTTCGTAGAGCAAAAAGCCCGGGTCGGGGCTGCGGAATGGCCTGCGGACAAGCTGACCAACTATGACCTGCCGAGCCTGCTGGCCCTCCGCGATGACATCCGGGCGGGCGAAGCCGCCCAGCAGCAGCTCTACCAACGGCTACTGAAGACCGCCGATGAATGGCTGGCGGACAAGCTCTACGCCGTAACGGATAAAACGATGCTGCCGCCCAGCGGAGACAAGCACGACTACATCAGTATCGGCCCCTACTGGTGGCCAGACCCCGACAAGCCCGACGGCTTGCCCTGGATCAGGCGGGACGGAGAAGTGAACCCCGCGACCAAGGGAGAGGGTACCGCCGACTTCGCCAAAGACCAGGCCTTTACCGCCATTGAAGAGCTGGCCGTAGCCGCCTGGTTCTCCGGAGAAGAAAAGTACGGCAAACGGGCGGTTGAGCAAATTAACACCTTCTTCCTGGACCCCGCTACAAAAATGAACCCCAACCTGAACTTTGCCCAGGGCATCCCCGGCCGCAACGACGGGCGCTGCTTCGGGATCATCGAGTTCCGGCGGATTGAAGACGTCTTGACCGCCCTCGAATTGCTGGACCACAACGGCATGCTCCCGGAGGCCACCAAAGCAGGAATGCAGCAGTGGCTAACCGAGGTACTTGACTGGTTGCAGACCAGCGACCTCGGCATAGAGGAAGGCTCCCGCAAAAATAACCACGCTACCTGCTACGACGTGCAGGTCGTTTGTTTGCTCCGTTACCTCGGCCGTGCGGAGGAGGCGCGGGATGTTCTGGAAACCGCCAAGACAAAAATCATAGCCACCCAGCTGGAACCGGATGGCCGCCAGCCCCACGAACTGGCCCGGACGAAATCGATCAATTACTCCTCCCTCAACCTGAAGGCCATGACGCAACTGGCCTGGCACGGCCGCCAGCTCGGCGTAGACCTCTGGAACTACCGAACGGAAGACGGCCGGAGCATCCAGGCGGCCTACGATTACCTAAAGCCTTACGTTTTTGACGGTAAGCCCTGGGAATACGAGCAACTGAACGGGGAGAAAGAACAAATGCAGAAACTCCGCAGCCTATTCTACCGGACGGGGGCGATGATGGGCGTACCGGAATTCTGCGCGCTTGGGGAGCGGGATAACGGTGTCACCACCAGCATTGAAGCCCTGATGTTTAACTGCGCCAAGTAGCGCTAAAAATCACCAATTATGCAACGACGAACCTTTCTTTCCCTCTCAGCCGTTGGGCTGCTCGCTCCGCTGGTAGGTTGTACCGACCGGGCACCGGGCACCAGTGCGGTGACCGCCGATCCTGTATTTCGGGAGCAGTGCGAAGCACTGCTGGCGAAGTGGGTAGACGGGATGCTGGCACACCAAATTGACGCGCCCGACGACCCCACGCGGCACGGCGCGCTGTACTGCGCGGCCGAGGAGCGCATCCACGGCCGTTGCATGGATGCCGTTTACCCCTTCATTCACCGCTACCGGCACACGAAGGACGAGAAATACCTCACCGCCGCCCGCAACGTGCTGGGCTGGGCGGAGGCCAACGTTGCCCAGCCCGACGGCAGCTGGACGGTGATGCCGAACCCCAAAACCTGGCGCGGTATTTCCGTTTTCGGGGCCATCGCGCTGGCCGAAACGCTGAAGTACCACGGGGAGATTTTGCCCGAGGATCTGCGCGCCGCCTGGGCCGAACGCCTGGGCCGGGTGGGGGAGTACCTGCTGGCCAATTTTGACCTCACCTTCACCAACATCAACTACGGCTTTACGGCCCTGCACGCTTTCGTGCTCATCGGGGAGGTACTGGACGATGAAAAGTATGAGGCGCGGGCGCGGGTGCTGGGAAAGGATGCGAAAAACTGGTTCACGGAACCCAACGCCTTGCTCTTCGGAGAGGGGAAGCCCAGCGATGGCTACTCGCCCAAGGGTTTTCACCCCGTAGACCTGGGGTACAACGTTGAGGAATCCCTCAACGGCGTCGTCTACTACGCCCTGCACGTGGGCGACGAAGAACTACTCGAACTACTCACCAAAGCCCTGAGCGGCCACCTGGAGTTCATGCTGCCCGACGGTGGCTGGGACAACAGCTGGGGTACCCGCCAGGCCAAGTGGTCTTACTGGGGCAGCCGCACCACCGACGGTAGCCAACCGGCCTTCGCCCTCATGGCAGACCGTAACCCCGCCTTCGCCACCGCTGCCATTCGTACAACAGAATTACTCGCTGCCTGCACCTCCGAGGAAGGCCTGCTTTACGGAGGGCTGCACTACGCCGAACACGGAATTGGCCCCTGCATGCACCACACTTTCGCCCACGCTAAACCGCTGACGGCACTGCTGGATATGGGCGAGAAAATGCCCGTACTAAACGACGACACTCCGCTGCCCCGCGCGGTAGCTGACGGCGTTAAGCACTTCCCCGAAATCGATGTTTGGCTGCTGGCCCGTGGCCCGTGGCGAGCGACGGTATCTACCTACGATTTCATCTACAAAGCGCACTGCTTTGGGGCAACCGGCGGAGCGTTGGGCATGGTTTGGCACGAGGCCGTCGGCCCGCTCTTCGTAGGCAGCATGGCCGAGTACATCCTGGTGGAGAAATTCAACCAGCAGCCCAACCCCGACGACGAAGATTTTGCCCTCACCCCCCGCCTGGAAACCACCATCGATGGCGTTTGGTACACCAACCTCTACGACCTGGGAGCCAAGGTGAAAACTACCGATGGCCCCGATGGGAAAATCAAGGTCGATGCCGAAGTCCAACTACTGGACCGGGAGCAAGCTCCACCGGCTACGGGCGCGTTGCGGCACAAAATTGGGTACACCTTTGATGACCGGGCGCTGACCTTCTCCGTAGGGGCGGGGCCGGAGGCCCGGCTTGTGCTGCCGCTCGTTTCGGCAGCGACCGATGAGGTGAAGCGGATTGATAAAAAGACGTTCCACATAGTAAAACCCGAAGGAACGGTAGTGATACGGGCAACGGCCCCACTGCTGCGGCAGGAAACTCAGCGCGAACGGGTGTTCAATATGGTACCCGGTGTGCAGGCTTTGCCGCTGTACGTGGAAGTAGGTGCGGAGGCCGTTAGTTGCCGGGTGTTTTTTGCTGGCTAACGTGATTGACTGAGCCTCGCTACCAGTTCATCATTCTGATTTCGTGAATAAAACATATTTACAATGAATAAGAAGTTACTAGTAATATTCAACCTGAGTTTTTACTTCCTACTGTTGGCGTGTAACGTTAGCGAAAAACCTCAGCAGGCCAGTAATAGCGCTGCTCCGCTGGTCGATTTTTTTGCCGATAATGGTTTCGGTAATGCGGTTGCGGTGGTGCAGCATCCGGCGGGAGTTTATCACAAGGGGATTACCTACGTTTGTTATCAGGGGCCGCTTGAAGATCCCTACGTAGCTTCCTACAATCATAAGACCAAGGAGTGGCAGGGACCATTTAAAGCGGGGGTGAGTGAAATGGGCAAAGACCCTGACCGGAAGAAAAAAATAGACAATCACGGTAAACCTTCGATCATAATTGATGATGCCGGGTATATTCATATCGCCTTTGGTGGCCACGGTGGAATGCGTAAGCATGGAGAGAACGTCTTAGGGAATCACCATTACGGGAAAAACGCACACGCGGTATCAAAAAAGCCATTAGATATCTCTGGCTGGGAAACACTGGATAATATTCCTCCCTTCGGCACCTACAACCAGTTCATTAAGATGGACAACGGGGATATCTATTTGTTTTATCGTCATGGTGCGCACCGGAGTGATTGGGTATATCAAAAATCAGCGGATAATGGCCGTACTTTCGAGGACCCCGTTTCCTTTTTGAAGCACAAACGCAGAACCGATCAGGCTGCGGAAGATTCCTGGTACCCCTGGATCACGAAGGGGAATGGAGATGACTTGATTGTTTCGTTTGATTACCACCTGTGTAGTGATGGTAAAAAGACAAATAATAGCCTTGGGCACATTCCTATAAGGTACAATGTCTACTATATGGTTTTTGATACCAAAACCGGAGAATGGCGCAACGTGAAGGAAGAACTACTAAAGACACCGGTAACCAGAGAGGAAGCGGATGCAAAAGCATTAGTTGCGCAAACACCCGGAAACTGGACTTTTCAGAGCGTAGTCGACTTAGATACTGATGGAAACCCTCACATCGGTGTGACCATCGGCAAAGATATCGGAGAAAGAAAAAGTGCGCCCAAACAAATGCATCATTTTAGATGGGACGGAAAGGAATGGGTACAAAACGGAAGCGGAGGGCTTCCCGTTAGTAACGGTGACGTAGCAGTAGGGGCTTCGGGTGAAGTGAGTGCTTACCTGGAGATCAAAACTGAGGATGGGTTTGGTGAAGTTGGGCGATGGGACAGTTCTGATGCCGGAGCTACTTTCAGTAAAGCCGACGTTTTGTTGCGGAAAAAGAATGCGGTGTTTGCGATTTCCGCTTTAATTGAAAACGCTCACCCTGATGCCAGGCTTATCGTCGCTGAAAAGCAACGAGGAACTGATTATCGAAGAATGTATGTTTTGGGGGACAATGGCCCTATTAAACGAATCAAAAAGGAGGCGCTGTGCCTTCAGCAAAACAATTGATGAATGCGAAGAACTTTCCTCCTTTCCCTGCTCTTAATCCTCTTACTTTGCACCTGCGACCGCGCCGAAAAATCGCGCCTAAAACCAGAAGCAATTACATTCGAGCGGCTGTTATGTAACTACGCAGAGAACCCCCAGGTCATCGCAGGAGACCGCCCACAATTCTCGTGGGTGGTCAATGCGGGCGGCTTTGACCGTTACCAGACCGCTTACCACCTCCTCGTTGCTACTACGCCCGACTTATTGGCGGAAGACGAAGGCGATGTCTGGGACACCGGCAAGCGCGCCTCCGCGCGCTCCACGCACAATGCATTCGAGGGCAGCGCCCTCGCCCCCGGCAAAACCTACTACTGGAAGGTTCAACTATGGGATGAGGCCGATGCCGCCTCGCCCTGGTCTGCCGTACAATCCTTTACCACCGGCATCGAAGGCGAAGCCGCCTGGGGCGGCGCGCAGTGGATCACCGTACCCACCGACGAACGCACCTCGGAGCACCGCTTCCGGGACGTGAAAAACAGCAAGATGGACGCTCCGCTCCGGGAAACGAGCTTCCCGGCGGGGTACTTCCGCACCACCTTCACGGCACGGAAGAAAGTAGCCAGCGCCACCGCCTACGCAGCGGGCCTGGGTTACTACGAAGTGTACCTGAACGGGGAAAAAGTCGGCGATCAGGTGCTGGACCCCGCGCCGTCTAACTACGATAAAACAGCCTACTACGTCGCACTCGATGCCGGAGGAAAATTGCTGGACAAAGAAAACACCCTCGGCATCAAACTGGCCAGCGGCTTTTACGGGCAGAACCTGGCCTTTAGGCGCGACCCGGAGTCAGAAAAAAACCTCGCCTACGGGCCGCCAGCCGTAAAACTCAACCTCCGGCTAACCTACGCTGACGGAACTACGGAAACCATCGTAACGGACGAAAGCTGGGCCTCCATCCCCGGCCCCATCGTATTCGACAACATCTACGGCGGCGAGACCTACGATGCACGCTTCGCCAACGACGGCTGGAACGAAAACGGCTACGACGACACCGCCAACCAGCGGGTAAAAGTGACCGACCCGGTAGTGGGAACGCTTAAGCCGCAGGTGATCCCTCCCATCCGGAAGCTGAAGGAGCTGGAGCCGCAGAACATCTTCAGAAGCACAAACGGAAACTGGATCATCGACTTTGGGCAAAACATCGCCGGGTGGGTCCGGATGAGCGTTCAGGAAAGTGCAGGTACTAAGGTTCAGTTACAGCTTACTGAAGCCCTGAAGCGGAACGGCAAAGAAATCTTTCTCGGCTCCACCGGCGGCGGAGCCAGCGGCCTTTCGCAACAACTGGTCTACGTCTGCGGCAGCGACGACCGCGAAAGCTGGGAGCCCAGCTTCACCTACCACGGCTTCCGCTACGCCGAGGTGTCAGGCCTGAGCGAAAAACCACGCAAAGAAGACTACACGGCCTTTCTGGTGAGCACCGACGTACAGGAAACGGGCAATTTCCGGTGTTCGGACACCCTGCTCAACCGGATGCAGGAGGTGAGCAAATGGACCGTTGAGGACAACCTGCACGGCATCCCGGAAGACTGCCCCCACCGCGAAAAATGTGGCTGGTTGGGCGATGCCCACGCCGCAGCGGAGTTCACGCTTTACAGCTACGACGTGGCTTCTTTCTACGAGAAGTACATGGAAGACATCCGTACCCAGTTCCGGCCGGTGAAGGGCGGAAAGGCAAAAGAGCAGTTTCAGGTGCCCACCATGATCGCCCCCGGGCGGCGCACCTCGACCATCGCAAAACTCGACTGGGGAATCGCCACCATGTACCTGCCCTGGTACCACTACCTGCACTACGGCAACGAGCAAATTGTGACGGACAACTACGCCGACATGAAGCAACTCACGGCCTATTACGCCAGCTTCAAGAACGCCGACGGCATCATTGAAAACGGGATGGGCGACTGGTGCCCGCCCCGCTGGGACCGCCGTAAAAACCCCAGTGCGATGGAGTGCGACCCGATCATTTCGGCCACGGCCTACTTCTACGACATCCTGCAGGTGATGAAGGTCTTTGCCGGGCTGATGGAAGACGAAGTCTACGCCGAATTCCTGACCACCGAAATGCGCGACCTCAAGGCCGCCTTCAACGAGGTGTACCGGGAGCCCATTGCTGGCCACCAGTGGTACGGCAGCCAGACGGCGACGGTGATGGCCCTGCGCTTCGGCCTCGTGCCCGAAAAGATGACCCAGGAGGTAGTGAACGGCCTGGTACACGACATTGAAGTGGTCAACAACGGCCACCACACCGTCGGTATCCACGGCAACCGCTACTTGTATACGGTGCTGACCGACCACGGTGAAAAGGAATTGGCGTACCGGGTGCTCACTACGCCGGACTTCCCCAGCCAGGCCTTCGTGCTGCACACCGGCTTCACTACCTGGCCGGAGCGGCAGTTTGATTGGTCTACCGACATCGAGTTCACCAACTCCCTGAACCACCCGATGCACAGTGGTTTTGCGGCTTACTTCTACGAGCGGCTGGGCGGTATCCGCCCGGTGGGTGATGCACCGGGGTATAAAGAGTTCATCATCGACCCCGCCGCTCCGGCCAGTATCGACCATGCGGATACGCAGATCACCTCGCCCTTCGGCAAGATTGAAAACAAATGGGTAAAAGCCGATGGCCGGATGACGATGGAACTCGCCATCCCGTTCAACACCAGGGCCAGGCTGCCACTTAGCACCGCGCAGCCGGGTACGGTAACCGTGAACGATGAAGACTGGCCGGAAGGAGAGGGTACGCTGGGTTCGGGGCGATATGTGGTGTCTTATTTGGTGCGGTAGGGAGCCAAAATCGCCAGTCGAATGCTATTTTGCCCAAACAGTTGGCGATTATTTTTCTCAGAAACTAAAATCAAAGTCAATCACTATAATCAATAACTGGCGGAAGCAAAAAAGTTCGCCTGTCGAGTTTGGTGACTTCATCGGGCCGAATCGGCTTCTACCCCAACCAGCCATTTCTGTGTATATTTGACGCAAATAAAACAACAATAATTCATGACCACCCGCTACGGCGTCCACCCGGACCACTTCAAGACCTTTACTACCGACCAAACACGCGACGAGTTCCTCGCCCAAAACATGATGCAGGAAGGGAAGATAGAGCTGATCTACTCCCACTACGACCGCTTCATCTTCGGCGGATGTGTGCCGACCGCTGCGGCCATCGAACTGCCCAACGACGATGACCTGCGGGCAGACTACTTCCTGGAACGCCGCGAACTCGGCGTACTCAACCTGGGAGGCAACGGAAGCATAACGGTGGACGGTACCAAGTACCAGATCAACCGCTTCGACTGCCTCTACGTTGGCCGGGGCAGCAAGTCGGTTTCGTTTGCCAGCGACGATGCGGGTAAACCTGCTCATTTTTACCTCAACTCTGCGCCCGCGCACAAAGAATACCCCACCACCAAGGCGACCCAATCGGACGCCAATAAGGTGGTCCTGGGTGATGATGCCCACGCCAACAACCGCCTGCTCTACCAGTACATCCACGAAGACGGCATCCCGAGCTGCCAGCTGGTGATGGGCTTTACGGAGCTCCTGCCGGGCAACATCTGGAACACCTTCCCGCCCCACACCCACGAGCGCCGCATGGAGGTATACCTCTACTTCGACGTTCCCGGAGAGGAAATGGTGATGCACTTCATGGGCCAACCGACCGAGACGCGCCACATTGCCGTCCGTAACTTTGAAGCCGTTATCTCTCCGCCGTGGAGCATCCACAGCGGTGCGGGCACCCACGCCTACCGCTTCGTGTGGGGCATGGCCGGAGAAAACCAGGCGTTTACGGACATGGACGCGGCGCCGTTGGATACGGTTCGGTAGATGTCAGGTTGCAGGTTGCAGGGTGTAGGTTTTTGAAGATTTTAGCACTAACCTAAACCAGCTGGACCCTTGGGCCAACAATTCGTTGTGCTCATCGTAGAGCTATAATTCTATCCCTTACCTTCGCCGCAAGAAAGAACAAAACCATGACCAATAAGCACACGAGTAGGGTATCCACGGAAAGCCACGCGGTGGCCCTTACGGCAGACTGTGCTATATTCGGTTTTTCGAAAGATGCGCTGCGTGTGCTGCTGGTTCGCCGTGCGGTAGAGCCGTTCAAAGGTGCCTGGGTGCTGCCCGGTGGTGCCATGCAGCCAGACGAAACCCTGGAGGATACGGCGACGCATTTGCTCCGCAACCTGGTGAACGTACAGAACGTACCGATACGGCAGGTCGGGACTTACAGCTCGCTGCACCGGCACCCGATCCGCCGGGTAGTGACTACGTCTTACTTCGCGCTCGTCAGCCCCAAAGACCACGACCCGATCGCGCGGGAATACCTCGACAAAGTGATGTGGTGCCCCGTGAACGAACTGCCAGAACTGGGCTACGACCACCGCAAAATTCTGGACGATGCCTACGAAGCGCTGAAGGAAGAACTCCACCAACAGCCTCTGGCCTTCCACCTGTTGCCGGAAAACTTTACGCTGAAGGAAGTCCAGGAAGTCTACGAGTCCATCCTCGGTGAGTCATTGGACCGGAGGAACTTTCGCCGTAAAATCCTGACCTACGATTTCCTCATCAACACCGAAGAGAAAAAGCCCGGGGTGAAGGGCGGGCCGGAACTTTACCGGGTGGATGATGCTAAGTTGGATGGGCACTTTCAGTAGCATCCACTCGTCGGCCGAGCCTTGCGTAGCTTGGCTCGTCCGATGAGGGGATGCGGGTCATTTGGTGGGTTCTCCGGCCGAGGGGATGCGCGGCGTGATCGTCCGCACCAGCTTTGTGCTGGGCAAAGGCGGTGGCGCGCTGGAATCCCTGCTCCGCATCACCCGTTTGGGATTGGGCGGCACCGTCGGCAACGGTCGCCAGGGCATGAGTTGGATCCATGCGTATGACATGAACGCGATATTGCAGCGCGGCATCGAAGACGAAACCATGCACGGGGCTTACATCGCCTCCGCCCCCAATCTGGTAGACAATAAGACCTTCATGCGCACCCTCCGCAAAGCAGCTGGTGTACCAATTGGGTTGCCTGCGCCCGCCACCCTCGTACGCTTCGGCGCCCACAATGTGTTTCGGACGGACCCGGAGCTGGCACTTTACGGGCGGTACGTGGTGCCGGAGCGCTTGCTTGCTGAGGGGTTTGGGTTTCGGTTTGCGGAGTTGGGGGAGGCGCTGGGGGATTTGGTTTGATCGCCTGGCCGATGGAGTCTCCGGCTCCGAGCGGTGTGAGCACCTTAACCGTAGCCGCGGCTTCAGCCGCTGGCTTAACGCTAATGCCCACCCAACCGCTTCAACTTCACACCATCCCATTCTCATGAGCAGCAGCTTCCGGCACCTGCTGGATCGCATCCCAATGTTCAACGATCTTTCCGTTTTCATCGAAGCGGAAAAAGTCCATGGTCACGTACTGATCGTTTCCTGGCCATGTCTGGTGGGTGTGTAGGGCAACCAGGTCATCTTCCGCGATACAACGCAGAAAGCGGATTGACTTCTCGGGGTATTCCCGCTGCATCCGCTCAAAGTATTCGATGAAGCCGGTAGTGCCATCGGTTACGTCGGGGTTGTGTTGGATGTATTCGTCGCCCACGTATTTTTCTACGGCAGCGGCGGGCTGGCCTTCGTAAGCCATGCGGTAAAATGCTTCGGCGTTTTTTTTGTTTGCGGCTAAACTCATGCGGTAAAAATAAGCGCCAGTTTTCGGATGAATCCCATCTACTTCAACTTTCCCTGCATCCCGCGTCCGCGCCCTAATAAAGGGAGTAAAGGGGGAAAGGAGTAAAGAGCTAGGGTGGGAGCTCCCTTTTCCCCTTTCCCCCCTTAACCCCTTAAACCCTTACTTTCCTCCCTTCCCCCTTAACCCCTTACTTTCCTCCCTTCCCCCCTTAATCCCTTACTTTCCAGGGCGCGGCCGCAGGTGCAAAGAAGGTTAAAAGGTACAGTTTCCTCCGGGAAAAACGATATCTACTACTAAGGGGTTGCGGAACAATAAGTTATCCGTTTAAAAAATGGCGCTCGCGGCCCTGATGAAGTTCGAGCCGTCACAACCGTAGCTATGGCTATGCTTGCGCCGTCTCGAACTCCATCAGGACCACGATCACTCATTTGAGCTTCGCTGCTACTGCGTGGTCACCAGAATAACTTATTATTCCGCAACCCCTAAACTGGACGCTATTGGCCCTAAGTGTGTCAAAAAAACACAGAATAATGCGGTGATACATACTTGCGTGCGCTATTTTTGTTGTTCCGGGCGAAACAGCTCGGGTAAATCACCCATTTTAAATACTCCTTCGTGCCACGTATCGTAACCTTCGGCGAGATCATGCTCCGCCTCAGCCCTCCCGGCTGGAAACGTTTTTCTCAAGCTTCCTCCTTTGAAGTCATCTACGGCGGTGGCGAAAGCAACGTTGCCGTCACCCTGGCCAACTACGGCATGGAAAGCCGCTTCGTTACCCGCCTGCCAAAAAATGACCTCGGTGATTGCGCCCTGAACAGCCTGCGCGCCAGGGGCGTAGACACCGGCCATGTGGTGCGCGGCGGAGACCGCCTCGGCATCTACTTCCTCGAAACCGGCGCGATGCAGCGCGGCTCCAAGGTCGTTTACGACCGGGACCACTCCGGCATGGCCACCATCGTGCCCGGCGAGATCGACTGGGACAGCGTCTTCGAAGACGTAGACTGGTTTCACTGGACGGGCATCACCCCCGCCCTCAGCCAGTCCGCCGCCGATGCTTGCCTCGAAGCCTGTAAAGTAGCCTCCGCAAAGGGCGTCACCATCTCCACCGACCTCAACTACCGCAAGAAACTCTGGAACTACGGCAAATCTCCGCAGGAGGTGATGCCCGCCCTCGTGGAGCTCTGCGACGTCATCCTCGGTAACGAGGAAGACGCCGAAAAACACTTTGACATTCACCCCGAATCCGTCGACGTCACCAAGGGCGATACGATGGATCCCGAAGCCTACCTGCCCGTCTGCAAAGCCCTCATGAAGCGCTTCCCGAAGGCGAAAAAGGTGATCACGACCCTGCGTGGTTCCATCTCGGCCAGCCACAACTCGTGGTCTGGCGTGATGTGGGACGGCGAGAAGATGTATACCGCCCCCACCTACCAGCTCAGCCACATCGTTGACCGCGTCGGCGGCGGAGACAGCTTCATGGGCGGCCTCATCTACAGCCTCCAGACCTGGCCGAACGACGACGATAAAGCCCTCCGCTTCGCCGTGGCCGCCTCCGCCCTCAAGCACTCCATCTTCGGCGATGCCAACCTCGCTACGCCCGAGGAGGTGATGAGCTTGATGGAAGGGGATGGATCCGGGCGGGTTAGCCGGTAGCGTTCACTTGCTGGCTTCTTCGCTAAAAACCCCCTCCCTAACCCTCCCCACGGGGGAGGGGATATGTGAAAACGCAATGCGTTTTTAGAGAAAAGTCTGTAGCGCTAATAAACATTCTCAATAAATGATAACAACCGTAGCTACTACGCATCAAGCGAAGGCAGAGCTTCCGACGGCGTATGAGGACGCGAGCACGCAGCGTTTTTGCTCCTCTTCCCCAGCCGGAGGCGATTGGTGCCGCCGTAGGGCAGCTACGAAGTACACGGGCAGGGAGAGAGGGTTTTATGCTGCCGTAAAGATGTGTGTTTACCGTAGAGGTAGGTTTAGAATCATGGAGTATAATCTGGCTAACTATTGGTTCATGTTTTGGCTAAAAACGCGGAGCGTTTTCACAAGCCCCTCCCCCGTGGGGCAGGGGTTGGGGAGGGGGTTTTGTCGAGCAAATATATTTACAATAAAAATACATATCCTAGGTTCAGAACTCTCCAAAAAAACGCTCTCATAATTCCTTCTGGGAACCACAAACAAAAAAAATGAAAAGACTAGAAGTATACCAAACCGTACTAGACCAGGCCATCGTCCCCCTGGCGTACATCTCCGAAGTGGACAAGGCGAAGAAAGTCATCGATGCCATCTACGCCGGTGGCCTGCGCAGCTTTGAGTACACCAACCGTGGGGTAGGGGCGCACAAAGTCTTCGACCTGATGGCCGAGCACTGCCGGGCCAACTATCCGGACCTCGCCCTGGGCGTTGGCTCCGTGGTGGACGCCCCGACGGCCGCGCTGTACATCCAGCTGGGGGCCGACTTCATCGTCAGCCCCATGCTGGTGGAAGAGATCGCCCCGCTCTGCAACCGCCGCAAGATTGGCTGGATGCCGGGCTGTTTCACCCCTTCGGAAATCGGCCGGGCGGAGAGCCTCGGCGCGGAGATCGTAAAGTGCTTCCCCGGCAACGCGGTAGCGCCCGGCTTCATCAAGTCCCTGCTGGCCCCGTCTCCCTGGACGAGCGTGATGGTAACCGGCGGCGTTGCGCCCAACGCTGAAAACCTCGGCCGCTGGTTCGGGGAAGGTGCCGTTGCCGTAGGCATGGGCTCCGGCCTCCTGCGCAAGGACCTGCTCGCGAATGGAGACTATAAAGGCATGCAGGCACTGGCGGCTGAGTGCCTTGAGTTGGTTAGGGTGGCTAAGGGGTAAGCGTCTGGAGTTCTGGAGTCGGGAGTTTGGAGTCGCTACCGCACGTACCGTTTGCGGCGCTTCGCTTACTCACCTTGGGCGATTGCCCTGGAGGTGTGGTGAGTGTGAATAACAAATTGCAGGCTTGCACTCTGATTTCTAGCTGTGAAACCACGAAAAAACATTCACGAACCTGCAATCTGTTATACAATGGTCCGCTACGCTTTTAGGCCGCTCGCGCCCCAAAGACTTTAAG
>CAYWMW010000019.1:0-26764 GCA_964458975.1 uncultured Lewinella sp.
CCTACCCCTAAGTCCTGTACTTCCTCGGCGATCAAAGCCAAAATCCGGCATAGATACGGAAGGGCGTTCCTAAAGCGGATGTTGAAGTACGTTTTCTGATGGCTTTACATATTATAAACCCCTCCATTAATGTCTAGGGTAGCCCCCGTGATGAAACCATCGTATTCCGAAGCCAGGTAAACCACCGCCCGCGCTACATCGTCCGCATTACCAGCGCGCTGAATGGGGATGCCAGCCGTTGTCTTTGCGGCGGATTCCTTCGTGGTATGGGTATTGTGAAAAGACGTACCGAGGATGAGACCCGGAGCCACGGCGTTAACCCGCGTACCCTGTGGGCCAAACTCCGTGGCCAGTGCCCTGGTGAAAGTCAGGATGGCACCCTTACTGGTCGCGTACGCCAGTGAGCCCGGGTGGCCACCCTTCCGGCCCGCTAACGACGCCAGGTTAACGATACTGCTGTTGTCGTTCTTAGCCAGATGAGGCCCGGCAGCACGGGTTACCAACATCATGGACGTCAGGTTGATGTCCATCACTTTATGCCAGAAGTTCGTCTCCATGTCGTTCAGGAGGTTGCGGGCTACGAGTGAGCCTGCGTTGTTGACCAGGATGTCCATGCCATCCAGTTCCGCAGCCGTTGCTTCAACGACTTTATTGGCGTCGGCTTCCTTGGTCAGATCACCCTTCAGGGCGATGGCCTTGAGGCCTTTTCCCTTAGCGTATTCAACCAGCTCATTTGCCGTATCCGCGCTGGAGAAGTAATGAACGGCAACGTTGGCTCCGCTGTCGATAAAATGACGGGTGATGGCCTCACCGATGCCCTGCGCTCCGGCGGTGATGAGGACGTTCTTGCCGGTTAGTTTTTCATTGTTTTTCATGATTTTGAATTTTTGAAGATTGAAAAAACAAAAACGCCCCGGAAAGCAGAAGCAGGGCTCCTTTGCTCACCGGGGCGATTTGTTGCTGTAAATGACAGTGGATTAAATGCCCAGCGCCTGGCCACCACCAACCTGAACGGTCTCTGCGGTCATAAAAGCGGCATCTTTACTGGCCAGGAAGGAAACTACACCGGCTACGTCTTCCGGCTGCCCGAGGCGACCAAGCATGATGTTGTTGGCCCAGGAAGCGAATACCTCCGGCTTGGTAGACTTGATTCCCTGGTGGAAGGGCGTGTCTATCGTTCCGGGGGCAACGGCGTTGACCCGAATGCCGTACTCGGCCAGGTCCTTGGCCAACGCACGAGTGATCGTGTGTACACCAGCCTTGGATGTACCGTACATTCCCGCACCCGGGCCACCTGCGTTCCACGCCGCATTGGAGGTGAAATTGATGATGGTGGGGTGATCGCCTTTCTTCAGGAACGGAATAGCCGCGCGGGAAGCGAAGAAGACCGAATCCAGGTTAAGCGCAAGTACCTGGCGGTAGAAATCGGTCGTCATTTCCTCAAAGCGAGAGCGGCCACCTAAGCCACCGGCGTTGTTGACCAGTACGTCAATCTTACCGTATTTCTTACCGATCGCGGTTACGTTTTCGGTTACGGCTGCTTCGTCCGTTACGTCGAAGTTGTGGTAATGGGCATCAATGCCTTCGCCAGTAAGTTGCTTTACCGCTTCGGCTCCCTTTTCGGGATGACGGCCGTTAACGATGACGGTAAATCCGTCCTTTCCTAGTCGCTTTGCGACTTCAAAGCCGATTCCTCCGGTTGCACCGGTGATGATGGCTACTTTATTATTAGTTGTACTCATCGTAATTTATTAAAGAGTATTGAAAATTTAGTTTGATGATGTCATTTTAGCCTTTACCGCTGCTTAGCAATGTTGACCATCTTAATGACTTTTTCGGTTAGTTGTTGAACCCCAGCGTAATCTTGTGCAGCGATGAGGTCTTTACGTAGTAGCGCTGAACCCATGCCGACGGCAACGGCACCTTCGCCGAACCAGCGGCTCAGGTTATCAGCTTCCGGTTTCACGCCCCCGGTCACCATAATGCGGGTACGGGGCGATGGCGCTAGTACAGATTTGATGAAACCCGGAGCCACGGCATTGCCGGGGAAGAGCTTAACGATCTCGGCGCCCAACTCTTCCGCCCGCCCAATCTCGGCGGGGGTGAAGCAACCCGGCATCCAACCCACCTTCCGGCGGTTGCATAGTGGCGCTAGTGCTTCGACGAGCATCGGGCTCACGATAAAATCAGCACCCAACGCGATGTACAAAGCCGCCGTGCCGGTATCTACCACAGAGCCTACGCCCAAGGCAAGGTCCGGGTAGTTAGCACGGCAGTGCTCTGCTAATACGTCGAATACCTTGTGAGCACCAACGCCTCGGTTAGTGTACTCAAAGCTGCGCATGCCACCAGCGTAAAGGGCATCGACGATGTGCTTCGCTACGTCCGCATCAGCGATGTAGGCGAGCGGGACTACGCCCTGATCTATAACGGTTTGGTGTACGGTTAGTCTGTCCATATTCAGTTGTCAGTTGTCAGTTGTTCGCCGACAATGTTTATCTTATTTATCTGGAAACCCTTCCGCTACCGTCACCTTCCATCAGGCTCATGACTTCTTCCGGTGTAGCCAGGTTAGCGTCGCCGAAGATAGAATGTTTGAGTGCAGAAGCGGCCACCGCAAAACGCAGTGCCTTCGCGTCGTCGTCTGGCCAGGTTTGCAGGCTGTAGATGAGGCCCCCCATGAAGCTGTCGCCACCGCCCACCCGGTCCACGATGTGGCTGAGCTGGTAAGTGGGGGCGGTGTACATCTTCTCTCCGTCCCACATCACGCCAGACCAGGTATTGTGGCTGGCGGAGATGGACCCACGGAGGGTGGTGATCACCTTTTTGGCTTTCGGGAAACGCTTCATCAGCGCCTTACAGACCGGGAGGTAGGCCTCGGGGTCCATGGTGTCGCCCTTGGTTACGTCTACGGATTCGGGGTGGATGTCGAAGTGCTTTTCGGCATCCTCCTCGTTGCCGAGGATTACGTCGCAAAGCTCGACCAGCGCGGGCATCACCTCCTGGGGAGACTTGCCGTAGTTCCAGAGTTTCTTGCGGTAGTTGAGGTCGGTTGAGATGGTAACGCCCTTGGCGGAGGCTACTTTACAGGCCTCCAGGCAGGCGTCGGCGGCAGATTGGCTGAGGGCGGGGGTGATCCCGGTCCAGTGAAACCAATCCACGTCTTCGAAGACGCTGTCCCAGTCGATCTCACCGGGCACGATGGTGGCCATGCCGGAATGATCGCGGTCGTAGACGACCTTGGAGCCCCGCTGCATCGCACCGGTTTCCAGAAAGTAAATCCCCAGTCGGTCGCCACCACGGACGACGTGGCTGGTGTCGACGCCCCGCCCCCGTAGGGAATTTAGAGCGCAGTCGCCCAGGTCATTCTTGGGCAGGCGGGTAACGAAGCGGCTTTCCATTCCGTAGTTCGCAAGGGTGACGGCAACGTTGGATTCGCCACCGCCGTAAATGACCTCGAAGGACGAGGCCTGTGAAAACCGTTTCCAGCCGGGAGGGCTGAGGCGAAGCATGATTTCGCCGAAGGTTACTATTCTAGGCATTAGATTAAATGTTGATTGTTTTTAGTTGCAGGTTGCAGCGGCTTTACCGTCGGGATCAATATCCAGACGGCCGCGATGGCGATCAGTGCCATGATGGCGCCGAGTACGAATACCGGCGTGTAGTTTCCGCCCATGGTCAGCCACGGCACCAAGGCCGTAAGGCCGGCACCGGTAAGCTTTGCGGCCGTCCCGGCAAAGCCGGATAGGGTACCAACGGTTTTACCGCCGTACAGGTCACTCGGTAGGGTCTGGACGTTACCGATCGCGGTCTGGAAACCAAAGAGGATGATAGCCATGATCAGAGACGCGCCCAGGGGATCACTCAGCACAGAAAATCCGAGGGACTCGATGATGCCGTTGCTTGCACCGAGTACGCTTTCCGGATCGGCCAGCGCCAACAGGCTGGGTAACATTATCAGGCAACCCAGGGTGATGACCAGTTTACGGGTGTAATTGGTGGTCTTCCCCGCCTTGATCTGGTTCTGGGCCAGCAGGCCACCGAACCAGGCGCCGAGCATCGCACCGACGTACGGAATCCAGCCGAAGCTCTTGATCTCCACCGTGCTGATGTCATACACCTCGAACAGGTAAATCGGAATCCAGACGACGAACAACCACCAGATCGGGTCGATGACGGCCGAGGCGATGATGACGCCCCAGCTCTCCTTCCGGGAAAGGAGTTCGCCGACGGGTGGGTTGTAGCCTTCATCAAACTCGCCGTCTCCGTCCAGGTCTTGGTTACGCTGACCGGTCAGGATGTACTCCCGCTCCTCGTCCGTGATCCAGGGGTGGTCCTTTGGGGGAGACTTTACCAGTACCAGCCAGGGAACCAACCATAACAGTCCGGTAAGCCCCACGAGAATGAAGATGGTCTGCCAGCTGTAGAAGGCCGCCAGGTAAGAGATGACCGGAATAGCCACGATGCCGCCGATGGCCGCACCTGAGTTGAACAGCCCTTGAGCGAAAGCCCGCTCCTTGGTCGGGAACCATTCGGCGTTTCCCTTCGCCGCGCCGGGCCAGTTACCCGCCTCGGAAATGCCGAGGATGGAACGGAAAATGGCGAAGCTCGCCAGGCCCGTCGCCAGGGCATGCGCCGCCGTCGCTAGCGACCACACCCCGATGGATAGCGCGAAACCCAGACGGGTCCCGATCCAGTCGAAGATGCGGCCAAAGATCGCCTGCCCGAAGGCGTAGGAGAAAATGAAAACTACCGTAATGAAAGCGTAGATTTCCTTACGCTCGTCGGCATTCTTATCCGGGTAGAGATTCTCGGCAATGTCCGGCCACAGCACGCTTAGCGATTGCCGGTCAATGTAGTTGATGACGGTAGCCAGGGCGATTAGCCCAACTACCCACCACCTGAGTCCTGATATTTTCATTAGTGCTTAATTGCATCCACGAAGTCTTCGCGGTGTGGGCTAAATACATCGATTAAAACACCGGCCTTCACGCAGACGCAACCGTGCATCACGTGGGGCGGGATGTAGTAAGAGTCACCTCCTTTGATGGTCTTGACTTCGTCGCCGATCGTCATCTCGAACTCGCCGCTCTCGACGTAGGTGACCTGGCTATGGTAGTGTTCGTGAAGCTGACCGACGGCTCCGGGCTGAAAGTCGACCTTGACGAGCATGATCTTATCGTCACAACCGTGAATCTGGCGCTTGAGGCCGGGGCCGACCTGTTCCCAGGGAATGTCGTCGCCGAAGAGAAATTCTTTACTTGCTTTCATGTTACTTTTTTGTTTGTATGAGGTGATGAACGCCCGTCCATTCGTAAGGGCTCCCATTGATGGTTAGTTGATGAGCTGCCGCCGCGTCGCCGTTTTCGTTGGCGAGGAGCAGCAGCCACGTTGTTCCGTTTTCGTGGCCGAAAGTAATGGCTGTATATTCGGGGGTGTCCGTCAGAATTTCCAGTTCTCTGACGTGGCCGTAGGGTTCGTTGGGGACTTCGGTGCGGGGCGAGTAGCCGCCGTGGGTTTCCAGTACGGAGGCGAAGGTGGTGGTGGCCGCGCCCGCTCTGCGGAGAACGAAGCCGGGATCGCGCCGGAGGTTGTATTCCGGGTCGTTGGCGCCCGGACGCACCAGCAGGAACTCGTCTCCGGGCTGCGTGGTCATCGTTTGGGTGTAAAACGTGTTTTTATTGAACCAACCAATCTCGGCGGATTTGCCCGCTGGGCGACCACTCGCTTCCAGCCAGAGGTGCTGGTAGCCGTGGGCGTTGCCGAGGGGGCGTAGTTCGCTTTTCGTCGTATAGTCGAAGTCGGCAGAGAGCAGTTGCCCGTGGTACCAGGTCGGCAGATCGTGCAGTGCTTTCTGAGTTCCGACGGAGCGGAACACATCAATAAGAAGCGGTTGCGCGAACGCAGGTGCAGTGAAGAGGATTTGAGAGCGGTGGAGCACACGGCCGGGGTAGGCGTTGTCCACCTTTGCGCTTATTAACTGAACCTTGGCACCTGCGTCCGCGCCCAAATCGCCGGTACTGAAAGCGTACAGGTCGGGGTGCAACTCCTCCGCAATACTGATCTTGCCCTCGTAATGAGAGGTCTGATCGATGACCAGGGTGTTGTGGGCGACGGATTGCTTCGCCCAGGTATTGTTCTCCTTGAGGTAGCGGCCACCGCCTTTCTGGTCGATGTTTACCCAGCGGGCCGAGCCGTAATCCTGAATCACCTCACCCGTTTCGTTGTAAAGCGAGTAAGCCAGTTTGTCGTAGTGGCCGTGGCCCATGCCCTGGGCGGAATACTTCATCACCAGGGCCGTTTGGGCCTCGTCGGCACCATAAGCGCGCAGTACGCCGACACCACCTTCGTCACCTTCCGGCCCGTCGGCAAAGGTCATGGATTTTGGGGTGTAAGGCATCGCTTTCCCGGCGGCAACGGCCCTGGCAACCGCCACGCCGGCGTCGTCGAGCGTGTAAGCGCCCTGCTGTTCGGCCAAAGAGAGCAGGGTAGGGTCCTGGCCGAAATAGTGGTAAGCATAATCTACCGTTTTTACCACCTCCGGGGCGTAAAGCGACATCCCTTTCTGGCAGTCGTTAAGCGGGAAGAAGTCTCCCGTCGGGTCCGCCTGGTTGAGTAGGGAGAAGACCGCTTTTTTGAGGATCTCATCCCGGTAAGTGAGGATGTTGAGGTCGGGCCGCTTTTCGGCCAGTGCTTTACCAAAAAGCAAGAAGGGAGACAGGGCGTAGCGCAGGTAGTATGGCCCTTCGGTGAAGTAGCCGTCGGGGGAAAAACTCAGGTCGAGTTGGGCCAGGAAACCCGCCCGGCCGTCCTTATCTTTTATCCGGCCCGAGTCGTCGTCGCGCAGGTCATCCGGTAATTCGGCGGAGGGGATGCCGTAAAGCGCCCTTTGCACCAGCGCATCGTCGCCCATCACCAAACCGATCATGCCAACGGCGGCATTGCCCCAGGTAGAATGGTTGTGGATGCGGTTGAAAAACTGCGGATTTTCTAACGAAAGGAAGTCCGCCATCGGCCGGAATAGTTCGTTGTCGATCCGTTCCCGGTCGGCTGGTTCGAGCCAGTCGTAAATGTCTGCGTAGCCCTCGCTGACGTAGACGAGCCAGTTGGCATCGTTGAGGCACTGCCAGAAGATCTTGCCCGTAGCGTAAGACCTCGCCGTCGGGTGCCTCGGCCAGCCCTGGTAAACATCGGCGTAAGCCAGCAGTGCATCCTTCAGGAACACGGCATATTTTTCTTCTCCCGTCAGCCGGTAAAGTGCCCCCGCATCGCGGAGGGTAGACCAGTTGCGCTTGTGAATCTCGTGGGTCGGCCCGCCCGCCATATCCTTCGGCAGCGGCACCTGAATGCCCGCAGCCATCACCCCGTCAACCTGAGCTTGGGTAGCGGTCAGTTGCTCGGCGAAAGCTGAGGGGTAGTCAGTTTCAAGGATATTTATTTTTGACTCGCAAGCACCACAAAATAGCATAATGAGCACAAAAAATGGAGCGGTAAAGAGGTCACGCCTCCAACGTCTCCCCTCTCCTTTGGAGAGGGGCCGGGGGAGAGGTTTTAACGCCGCAGCAAAGAAGAGTAGGGTAGTGCGCTTCATCTATTCTTCCAGGTTTGTGCCAATCGGCCGGTTATCAATGCTCGTGATCGGTTCGGTCAGTCCGCGCAGCAGACCTGCTGTTTGATAGGGCTGGTCGTTGTCCGTCAAAATCGTCCCACCGGAGAACACCGAGTTGGTGATGTTCACGACGGGGTCACCGACAACGAGGTGTAGTTCCACCGGCTTGGAATCGTCAAAAATACAATCGTTGATGCTTACCACCTGGGTACCGTGCAGCCGGATGGAAGCACCGGTTTTATTGCGCTTATCTCCGCCGATGTCGTCAAACGTACACCGCTCGATGGTCACCATCGGCCCCTGCGTACTTTCGTCGCGCCCACCCCGGTGGACGTGGATGGCTTCCTGGCCGATGTTGTCGAACAAACAGTTTTCAATCACCACCGAATGCGCGTTGTAGATGCCAATGTCGTCGATTTCCTTATCGAGCGCCAGAACGCTGCCCGTGATGTTCTCAAAGCGGGAGTTGGTGAGCATAATAGAATCCGCCATGGTGTTTTTATACACCTGAAGCACATTAAAGCTATGGTTAATGTCAAGGTCTTTAAAGTCGCAATTGTCAATGAATAATTTATAGTTGTTGATCATGCTGTAGCGGCTGGTCCGGATTACGGCGTTGAGGGGCCGGTCCCGACACTCCCGGCCGCTGACCACTACGCCCCGCAGGCTAAGGGCTCCACCACTTTCGATGTTGAACAGCGAAGTGTTCTGGAAGGTAAGTACGGGCTTTTCGCTCAGGCCTTCCGCAGCGGTTACCGTGACGGGGACGTCTACGGAGATGCTCTTCGTTTGCAGGTATTCTCCGGCTTCGGTGAGCAGGAGCACGTCGCCCGTTTTGGCCGTCTTGATGGCTTCAAAGAGGGTATTTGTGCCAGCGGCAACTTCAATCGTTTTTCCGCCGCCGAAGAAGGGTTCGTTTTCGCTGCGTTCGTACCAGTCGGCTCCGGTATTTTCCGGCGTGGCCATAAATTCGATGCCAGCGCGGATGCTGTCCGTTGCCGGGGTGTTGAGTGGCAGGAGGACGCCGTTGCCCGCGTCTTCGAGTGTGATCTCCTGGCTGGTAAAGCCTTCGCTTTTGAAGGGCTTTAAACCTGGATTAACGAGGTTGCCAGCGAAGGTGATTCCGCTCACGTCGTCAAAGGCTTTGAAGAGTTCGCCGCCTGCTTTTCGGTAGAAAACATTGTCGGCCATCGTGGTGCTCTGCGGGGTGGCGCTGCGCTCTTTGTCGCTGCCGACGGCGAGCTGTACGTTGGCGCAGTTGACGAGTACGTTGCGGCTGATGTCCGTTTCCGTCACCTGTACGTAGCGGTTGAGCGGGGAGTTGGGCACGCCGTTCATCACCGTCAGGGCGCTGCGGAAGCGGTAGCCCATCAGGCCGTTCAGGTAGTTGTCGCTTACGTTGTGTTTGGCGTTGATCACCCGGATGCCGCCCGTGTGGGCCAGCCCGGAACCGAAGAAGAAATTGTTCTTGATGGTCACCTCGTCGCCGTGGCGAATGGTGAGCGTGCCCCGGCTGTCCTTAAAGGTATTGTAGCGGAAGATGTTCTGGCCGGATTTATTGGAAATGATCTCCACCTCCCCGTTGCAACGGTCGAAGTAATTGGCTTCCACCAGTGTGTTCGAATTGTGCATGCAGTAGTGGCTGGTGCCGATGCGCAGCGTCTCGCCGCCGTTGGAACCCAGGGTGGCCCGGTAGCCGAAGTAGTTGTGATCGATGCGGTGGAAATTCTCGCGGCTTTCCTCCGTTCCGAGGCGGACGGCAAGCAGTACGCCCTGGTTTCTTTTGCCGGTCAGTTCGTTGTGGTCTACCCGGTTGTGCTTGCCGTAGAGGGCGATCCAGTAGTCACTCTCGAAGCGCTCCTGGGGGTTGTAGTTGTCGATGACGCACTCGGTCACGCGGCAGTGGTTGCAGAGCTCGTCTTTTGCGGTTCGGAAGGCAATCACTTCGCCGGTGGGGGTGTGGCCGTTACGAAACACAAGGCCTTCCACGTGCAGGTATTCGCCGGAGAGGCTTAGGTTAGACTGGCCTTCAAAGAAGACCTGGCCCGGAGTTTCAGCGACTAGCTTGATGGGCTTATCCGCCGTGCCCTGGCCGGTAAAAACCAGCTCCTGGTCGGTGTAGGTGCCGTTGGCGATCGTTAGTACGTCGCCGGGGGAGGCCTGCTCCAGCGCGGTGGCGAGTGCCTGCGCGCTGTCTATTTTTTTGCTGCTCGTCTTTGCTTCTCCACAGCCCGTCAGCATCAGGCCAAACAGAAGTAGTGGGCTGAATAGCCGCAGGATGGAAGAGGTGGAAATGGTTTGTTGCATGATGGGTGTCTAAATATCCGGGCCAAGTATTTTAGGACTTAGCCCGGATTTCAAATAGTTTACACTGTACTAGTCAGCTTAATCTACGATTTTGTAGTTTTTTTTGCGCGGCCGCAGGTGCAGGCTAATCGTTTTTAAGTGCAAGGATTGAATTAGTAAAGTTCTTCGCATTTAGCCTTCTATAATGGGCATGCCACGTGCTTTTTACCTCCGTTGAAGTAATTGGTAATGGCAGTAAATTTTACCGGCGATAGCACTAAGCATTCGCCATTTACCGGTGGAAAACTAAGGGGTAAGTGATCGTTCTGAGCAGGAGTATTGACCAAAAGTCAAGGCCGGAAGTGGGTATATAATTTCGATTGGTGGTGAGTATTAAGGCTGACCCTCCTGGTCACCACTGGCAAGCGTCTGGCTGAAATTAAGTACATCCTTTAAGTGTTTGCGCATCGCCTTACCCACCCCGGCTACGTCCTGTTGCTGGATGTAGTGGAGTATTTCTTCGTGCTGTGCAAGTGTTTTTAGATCGGCTTCGTCGCCACAGACCTTATAGGTTCGGTAGCTGTTTACAATATCTGGGGTAATGATCAGCATCAAAGATTTGAGCACGCCATTCCGGCTGGCTTCCGCAATTTTAAGGTGAAAGAGTAAGTCTTCTTCGATCGCAGTATGCCCCGCCTGGAGTTTTGCCTCGTAAGCTTTCAGTGCCTTATTGATTTCAATAATGTCTTCGGGAGTGCGGTGCTTTGCTGCCAATTCCGCCGCGTGAACTTCCAGCATAACCCGCGTATCCACAAGGGAGGCGAAATCGTGCTCCTCAATCTTCAGCACATCGGTAATTAAGCCTTCCAGCGCACTGATTCCTAAGCCCGCTACAACGGTGCCACTCTGCGGCATCGTCTTCAGGATACCGTAGAACTCCAGCTTTTGCAGCGCATCCCGAACCGGGCCACGGCTTACCCCGAAGCGCTCGGCCAGCTTGCGCTCAGCGGGCAGGCGATCTCCGGCGGAGAGCTGACCGGTAGAGATCAGATGCCTGATCTGCCGTATGATTTTATCGACTGGCGTTTCCACTTTTATTTCCTGAAAATTATCTAACATAATAACGTGTACTTCTGATGATGTGCCAAATATAGGGCTAGGTAATTGGTTGACCAAATTTGGTTGACCAATTCCGTGATTTTATTCTACAAGATGAGCTTAATGTCCTTTATACTATCATACCTACTATAAGGTCTCATATTTCTCGTGCCTTTCTGCTGCGGTGTAAACCAGTTGATAGCGCACGGATATACGTTGTACTTGTACACCGTAGTGGTTAATCTCCGCAAGTATAGCTCAAGGAAGTTGGTTCAAAAAGTGGCTGCCCCTATGACTCCAGAATTAGCCCACTCGGATAAACGCATAAGGTGTTAAAAATGGGAGATAAGTAAAATTGGTTGACCGTATGTTTGGTTAACCAATTGCTGTGGCTTACTTTTGAAGAACAATTCGTAGTCTTTACGAAATTTGATAATCGATCATGCATTCAAAACATGCAAAAAATACTATTATGAGCTTACTAAGTAAGAATTTTCTTTTTCTGGCTGCAATGTTTCTGTCACTAACCCTGGCCACCTCCTGTGGTGAGGATGAGGATCCCGTAATGCCTACCCCCGATCCCTCCACCGTTGTTGCCAACTTCTCTTCACAGGTTGATGCGGACAACTCCTTGACTTATAACTTCACCAACGCCTCCGTTGTAAACGGAATCACGGACCGGACCTTTACTTCTGCCTGGGACTTTGGCGGCGACGGCACCTCTACCGAAGAGAGCCCTTCCCACACCTTCTCGGCTGAGGGGACTTACACCGTAACCCTGACGGTTACTGCTTCAGATGGCGTTTCGGAGATGACAAGCGAGACCATTGACGTTACCGCCCCCAGAAACCGTTACGCTGTCATCACTGATGCGGCTGACGATGATACCGGTGAACTGAGATTGCAGGCAATGGACTCCATTGCAACGGGTAGAGTCACCTTCATGTACCGAGTAGCCGAAGGGCCGGGTATGGATATTCAGGACGGTTTCATCAACGTTTCCGGTATCTCCACAACGGGTGATTTTGCGCTTGTCGAAGTACGTTTGAAGGACAACGCTCCCCACGCATTCCGTGAAGGTGCTTCCGATGCAAC
Source organism: uncultured Lewinella sp. (assembly GCA_964458975.1). Classification (GTDB taxonomy): domain Bacteria; phylum Bacteroidota; class Bacteroidia; order Chitinophagales; family Saprospiraceae; genus Neolewinella. The sequence goes on from CAYWMW010000019.1 coordinate 12,089, forward strand.
GATTGCAGCTGCTGTCTTCCCCGAAGGGATGCCTGACGTTTGGGTGCCAATTGAGGTGAGCTGGGCCGCAGACGGCACCAACGCACCAACTTACAGCCTTAGAATTGGTGACCAAACCATCATCACCGATGCGGTAAGTACTACCAACGGTGGCGCTGGCGATGTAGACGGCCACCTGGCAGCGGTAAAAGACGGTGCTTATAACTTCCAGTGGAAGTACGCTGGTAACTCAGCCGTTAGCGACGGCATGTTTCACGTTGATGACATCGTAGTTTACTCTTCTGATTCCGGCACTGAGACCATAGTATTTGAAGATAACTTCCAGGGAAGAACGGTTGGAGACAACCTGGATTCAGAAGAGAACGAAGCCTCTCCTTACCACCCGAACAGTACGGACGTTACCGTAGGAGAAGAGCTGTAAGCTATTGCTATCTTAATGAGATAGTTAAGTTGGTACTTAATTTTTCCAGAAAACAAAGAGGAGTACCTGGCTGGGTGCTCCTCTTTATTTTCCCCTAACTCTCTCTTAAACCAGTTCATTTAAGAGATCATGGGGCTTTAATAGCCCTACTTGATTTTTACTTGGTGTTTTGTTGATAAGCACTAACTGAACTTTTACTTAAAAATCGATATATATGCATTTTTTCAACAAAAAATATAGCGCGCCTACCAAGATAGTGGTATGGCTTTCTGTTCTATTCTTTTGCCTTGGCCCCCTTAGTGCGTATGCGCAAAGCGAAATTACGGGTAAGGTTATAGATGAGAGCGGTGAATCTTTGATCGGGGTTACGGTTCTTGTCAGAGGTACAAGCACAGGTACGGTCACCGATTTTGACGGTTCTTTTAGTTTAGAGGCTCCATCCGATGCGGTTCTCGTGATCTCTTATACGGGTTACGAAACACAGCGCATTCCGGTGAACGGCCAAACCAATTTTAACATTACCCTGGGGGGCAGTGTGGAGTTATTGGATGAAATCGTGGTGGTTGGCTACGGTAGTGTTAAAAAGAGTGACGTTACCGGTAGTGTATCTTCCGTAAAAGCGGAAGAAATTCAGGCCTTTCCGGTACTGAACGCCGGTCAGGCACTACAGGGGCGCGCTGCTGGCGTAGTTGTTCAAACACAAAATGGTGGTGAGCCTGGTGCAAACATCTCTATTCGCGTTCGGGGCAATTCATCCCTTAATGCAAGTAGTGATCCACTTGTGGTAGTTGATGGGTTTGTGGGGGCTTCTTTCCCACAGCAGAACGACATCGAATCCATAGAGATACTGAAGGATGCTTCCGCTACGGCCATTTACGGTTCAAGAGGGTCAGGAGGGGTTATCCTCGTTACGACCAAGAAAGGAAAGTCTGGCAAAGCAGTCGTAGAGCTTAATTCAACGTTTTCTTCCCAACAGACAACCAACAGGTTAGACTTGTTGGATGCCAACGGCTTTGCTCAGTATCAGAACATGATTCGTGCTAATGCGGGCGATACTCCTTACTCCCAGGGTCTGGAAAATACAGACTGGCAAGACGAGATTTACCGAGCGGGTTACACCCAAAACCAACAAGTGTCCGTTTCCGGCGGTAGCGACAATGTGAATTACTACTTTTCCGGTACTTATTTCGGGCAGGAAGGTATTATCATCAACTCTGACTTCGACAAAATTCAGTTTCTCGCAAACGTAGACGCAAAGGTTGGGAGTAAACTTAAGGTTGGAATCAACAGCATTTCCAGCAGAAGCACCCAGAACGGTGTATCTACCCAGTCAACCGGAGGTGACAACATCGGCTCTGTAAACGGAGGTGGAGACGACGTAGTCTCCCTGGCTTTTCGGTTTGCACCTGATGTAGGCCGGTTCGGTGACGACGGAAACTTCTCTCAAAATACCGTAGGAGATGACATCGAAAATCCGTGGGCAGTGGCCACACAGATCACCAACCAAACCAAAACGGACAACTCAAGAACGAATGTTTACGCAGACCTTGAGCTCATTAAGGGCCTGAACTTCAAAACGACCCTCGGGTACCGAACCCAGAACAGTACGGAAGGCTACTTCAAGCCGCAAACCTTTGTACTCTCTGCTGGTGGTGGGTTCATCGAGTCCGTAAAAAGAACGAACTTTTTGAACGAGAACTACCTGACGTATACTACCTCCGTTGGCAATGGCAACCTAACGGCAACCGCTGGCCATTCCTATCAGAAGAATACGACGGAAGGGGTTGAAGCTGGTGCCCGAGGGTTACTAACCGACGCTTTCTCCTTCTATAACCTGGAGGCTGGTTTGATCGATCAGCGCACTGTTGACTCTCGGTTTTCCGAATCGGAAATCGAATCTGTTTTTGGCCGTTTGAACTTTGAATGGGCTGATAAGTACCTGATTACAGCTACCGTTCGTAGAGACGGAGCATCGAACTTTGCTGCGAATAACAAATTCGCAACCTTCCCGTCCGTTGCCGTTGGGTGGAAAGTTTCAAGAGAAAATTTCTTGCTTGACAATCCATTAATCTCTAACCTGAAACTCAGGGCTAGTTATGGTTTGACGGGCAACCAGGCCATCGGCCCTTATGCGTCGCTCTCTACTTTCCGCGTTCAGCCACCTAACGAGGTGGGCGGCGCTTTTGCCGTTAACCTGGCCCGCGAGGCAAACCCGGACTTGAAGTGGGAAACCTCGTTCCAGACCAATATTGGTGTAGACTTCGGTTTCTTCGAAGACAGAATTACCTTAAGTGCAGACTACTACAACATCGATACGGAAGACCTTCTGGCCGTAGACAGAGCTTCGAATTTCTACCTGGGAACGTCCGATCTGGATGTACTCAGAAATGTTGGCTCTATTAACAACAGTGGAATTGAGCTGTCTTTGACCTCAACCAACATCAGGAAGAAAGACTTTAGATGGACCTCTAATTTCAACATCGCCCGCAACAGAAATGAAATCGTTGAATTGTCCGGTGGAACGGAGATTCTGGGCAGCGGAGCTCCAGGTTATTTCGCGGGCGGCAACACCTACATCCTTCGGGAAGGTGAAGCGCTGGGGCTTTTCTGGGGGCTGGACTACCGAGGCGTTTACCAGGGTGGTCAGATCCCAGCAGGTACTGCTCTGCAAAACGTATCTATTGACGGCAACGGTAACCCGATACCCGGAGAGCCACTGTTCGCTGAAGTAGCGGACGCGGAAGGAAACTTTGACGGCGTAATCACCGACGATGACCGCCAGATCATCGGAGACCCAAACCCAGACTTCACCTTTGGCTTTACCAATACGTTCACTTTCAAAAGCTTTGACTTGAACATCTTCTTGCAGGGGACTTCAGGTGGAGACATTTATAACCTAACCGCTGTTCAGCTATTCAATGGTGACAGTAATGGCCTAACCGATGTTTTGAACTCCTGGACGCCGGAAAACACTAATACCGATATTCCCCGGGCCGCAATTCGGGGAAGAGAGCGCTCCTCACGCTTCGTAGAGGACGGAAGCTACCTACGGCTTAAGAACGTAGCCCTGGGGTACAACCTACCCAATAGCCTGCTGGATAAGGTTGGCGTCGGCTCCGCAAGACTTTCTTTCAGTGCTCAGAACCTTTTGACTTTTACCAACTACTCGGGCTTAGACCCTGAAGTGAGTTACTTCGGCAGCGGTGGCGAAAGCGGCGGCGATGCTAACGTAATTCAAGGACACGATTTTGGTAACTATCCTAACCTAAGGTCCCTTACTGTCGCCCTCAACCTTAGATTCTAAGAGCTTTTTCAGGAATACATCTTTTTAACTGACAAGATGTTCTCCAAACCAGTTTTAGAACAATAAAATATTTTGAAATGAAAAAGTATAACTATCTATTGACACTGGTGCTTGGCCTGTCAATGTTCGCGTGTTCAACCCTGGAAGAAGACGCAATAAGCCTGTTGGAACCCGACGAGCGGGTGGTTGATTTACCAACGGTAGAGACTACCGTGGCTGGTGCCTACGGTAACCTATCCGCCAGAGCATTTCTGTCCAGAGGCTTAGGCCTTACGGTTATGTTGCGGTCTGATATGGTTGCCATTGGCAACCCAACTACTGCGGCTGAAAGAATCGAGCACGATATCTTTACTACTTCAGCAACGAACCCACTGGTTCTCAACCCATCTAACCCCGAAAGAAGTTTCTGGCCCCGCCTCTACCAGATGATCCGGGGAGCCAACGAAACGATCCGGGAGGTAGCTGTTCTTGAAGACCAGGCTGAAGGCGTAAAGGAAGAGTTGGAGGCACGAGCACGGTTCATCAGAGCTTACGCCTACTACCATTTGGTCAGGCTCTTTGGCGATGTACCGTACCTGGATGAAGATACCCCTACCATCGAAGCTTCGATGATGGAAAGAACACCATTGGAAACCGTATACGAAAACATTATTTTAGATTTCGAATACGCTAAAGAATGGCTCCCCGATTCACGAGCGAACAGAGCTTTACCCGGCAAAGCAGCAGCCAGTGCTTTCCTAGCCAGTGTATACCTCACCAGAGAAGAATACCAAATGGCTTATGACGAAGCTACCGACGTAATCAGCAAAGCGGGAACCTATGACATCGCCCTGGAGCCGGACTTTCAAAATCTCTTCGATGCAACGCTTACGGACGAATCTAAGGAGCCAATATTTGTGATCGACTTCGTTGCGACCAACATCAACGACGAATCCAGAGACTACCTGGCGGCCTTCACCGGTTTCTACGGGCAGGGAACCTATTACCCCTCTGGGGGATGGTCCGTAATGGTGCCAAGTCAAGCAGTGTACGATACATGGGAGGATGGAGACTACCGGAAGGAGGTAAGTCTGGATGACGAAGCCCTGGACAACATGGGGAATCTGCTTCCTTTTACTAACTTTTCCAGCCTGGATGGTCGTAATACAAACCGTCCACATATTTCTAAGTACACCGCCATGGCCGGTTCCCGGCCGCAAGCGAATACGAGCGGAAGAGATTCAGATTCCAACTACCAGTTGATGCGTTACGCTGAGGTTTTGCTGATCGCCGCCGAGGCCGCCATTGAAATTGGCCGGACCGCCGAAGCCGACGGATACATCAATATGGTAAGAGAAAGAGCCAGAAACGGTGATGGAACAAATCCTCCCAGTGCCGTACCTGCCAACATCTCGGGAGCAACCGTTGAAGATGTGCTGGAGGAAAGAAGATTGGAACTCGCCTTCGAGCACAAAAGATGGTACGACATCGTCAGAAGAAGGCTCGGGCCTGAAGCATTCGGACCAAACGGCCTGGAAGCCGAACTCCCAACCCGTAACTTCGATCCGTCGCAGGATTACTTACTGCCCATCCCTCCGCTGGAAATTACCAATAACCCCAATTTGACCCAGAATCCTGGATACTAAAAACTGGGTTATTGATTTGGCATTCCTTAAAAGAGTCTTTCATCCAAAAGGGGATGGAGGGCTCTTTTAATCGCTATAATGACTTCCCGACACTTGGCTTACCGTTTATATCATCTTATATTTTTTCAAAAAGTTCGATTATGAAAACTATCCACCAGTTTCCGCTAGCTAAGAGAATACAAACTTTACTAAGCTTTTCCCAGGCTAAATGGACACTACTGCTACTGGCCTGTACCCTGTCAATAAGTACATTAAGTGCACAAGATCTAGACCCAAGCCTTCCACCAAGTGGAAACTTCGACCTTTCCTACTGGAAACTTACTCGTCCGAATCAGCAAGAACTGGATGAGGATGCACTGACGAGTGGTACTCAAATAGACGGTGAGTTTTACACCGACCCCGTCACCGGGGCTATGGTGTTCTGGTGCCCCAACGATGGCCGAACGGGCGGAAGCACTTACCCCAGAAACGAACTCAGAGAGATGATCCGAAGGGGGGATAACAGCATCGGTACCCAGGGCATCAACAAAAACAATTGGGTCTTTTCCTCCTCTACATTGGCCAATCAGGAAGCTGCCGGAGGAGTAGACGGTGTCATGACCGCCACCGTAGCCGTGGATCACGTATCCGAGACTTCTGATGCGAGTTTCAAGGTAGGCCGGACGATCGTCGGCCAAATACACGCCTCCGATGATGAACCTTGCCGGTTGTACTACCGCAAATTACCGGGTAACACGAAAGGTGCCATTTACTTCGCCCACGAACCGACTACCGGTGCTGAACAGTGGTACGAAATGATCGGCAGCAGAAACGACGGTGCCCCCGATCCGGAAGACGGTATCGCCTTAGGTGAAAAATTTAGCTACGAAATCAGGGTAGTTGGTGATTTGCTGACCGTAACCATCATGCGCGAAGGCAAGGCTGACGTCGTTCAGGAAGTAGACATGGCCGATAGCGGATTCGCCGATGATTGGATGTACTTCAAAGCCGGAAACTACAACCAGAACAACGCCGGAGACCCGGATGAATTTGCCCAGGTATCCTTCTTCGCCTTAGACGTGACCCACTCGGCACCAACCCCTCCAACAGAATACATTTTTCCGTCTGACATCCCCCGGTTTCAACCCTTTCTTGGCGAATGTAAGCTGCAAGCCCCTACCAGCTCAACCCTCCGCGACCGGGATGCCCTTAACGGTGGCTACGCTCATCCGGACTGGTTCTACGTAGTCGATGGAGACAAAATACGGTTCAACCAAACCGGTGACAGCCGCCGAACAGAACTCCGGGACCTCAACAATTGGGACCTGACCCAGGCCAACCGCTCGCTACACGGCCGAATCGACATCGTAGAGCAGACCTGCCAACAGGTAACCATAATGCAAATCCATGACGATGCCAACGCAGGTGCGGGGCCAAACAAACCACTGCTACGGATTTACAAGCACAACGGTCGTACGCCAACTAATCACATCTGGGCGGCAATCAAAACAAACTCCGGAGGTGTCGCCACCACCCACGTTGATCTCGGCGAAGACCCTGGCGGCTATTTCAACTGTGACATCAGACTGGTGGATGGTAACATGATCATCGATTTTCAAGGCCAGGAGGTCGTCAATATGGACGTCTCCTACTGGACCTGGCCGAGCTACTGGAAAGCAGGCGTTTACCTCCAGGATGACGGCGAAGCAACCGCGCACTTCGATGAGCTTTTTGCCGGAGACGGCTCACCGCAGAACTACGCGCCGTCCGTTAGCATCACCGCGCCTTCCGAAGGCACCAACTTCCTTCCGGGCAGTGACATTACCCTTACCGCAGATGCTGTGGATTCTGACGGTACCGTCACCCTGGTAGAGTTTTTCGTAGGCGGCAACAACAAAATAGGCGAAGACGATACGGCTCCTTACGCATTCACCTGGCAAGATGTCGCCGAAGGAAATTACGTACTTACCGCGAAGGCCACAGACAACGAAGGAGGTGCAAAGACATCCTTAAGCAGAAACATCACCGTTCAGATTCCGATTGACGTTACGGGAGTAGAACTGGCCGGGATCGGCCCCCTTGCCATCGGAGGCACGGTACAGCTGGAAGCAGCCATCACGCCTACTGACGCGACCAACCAAAACGTATCTTTTGCGTCCGGCGATCCGGGCATCGCCACCGTAAGCCAAAGCGGACTCGTGACCGGCATCGCAGAAGGGGTAGCAACCATTACCGTAACCACCGCCGAAGGAGGGTTCACGGACTCGGTTGTTGTAAACGTCGTGCCTCAATCATCGTTAGTCAACTGGGCTTTATTTCAGCCGGTGGTAAGCACCGGTACGCCCGACGGAGCCAACGTTGTAAGCAACCTTGTCGACGACGATACCGATACGCGTTGGTCCGTAAACGGATTTCCGCAGTCAGCTACCGTCGATTTAGAGGACGATATCCTAATATCAGGAACGGAAGTGACCTGCTACCAGGATCGGGCCTATCAGTTCATCATCGAGGGAGCACTTACCGAGAACGGGCCGTACACAATGCTCGTAGACCGGTCGGATAATTCATCCGCAGGCACCCCCACAACTCCAATTACTAACCTGGTTGACGCTACTTTGGCCAGGTTCGTAAGAATCACCGTCACGGGCGCAAATGAATACACCGGCCCCTGGGTGAGCCTCACAGAGTTGCGAGTATTTGGCGAGAATACGACATCTTCAACTGCGGAGGACCTCGCCACCAATAGGGTCTTGCTATCTCCCAATCCGGCCACTTCTATCGTCGCCATGCAAGGTGCCGGGGAGTTCAATTCCCTTACCGTCTACGACCAATCCGGCCGTAAGGTTATGCAGAGAGTGATCAATAATTCAACGGAAACACTGAATATTAGCGAACTACGGGCGGGTATCTACTACGTTCGGTTTGAAGGCAGTGAGAAAACCTTTATCAACAAGTTGATTAAACGCTAATGAGCTAACGAAACTTCTGAAACGATCCACCAGTCACGGCTAAATCTACCAATCCCTTGCACCTGCGACCGCGCCCACCTAAACACGTTTTTTAGGCGCGGCCGCAGGTGCAAAGAATGGTGGAAGGCCCCTGTCCATAAGCCACAATATCCGGCTCAAAACAATCTGATTAACCTACAGAGAAGGTGGTGGCAAAAGTCGGAGTTAAGAAATGATGATAGGCGATTGAAGTTGCGGCAAAACTCTTAACTCAGCGTAGACGAAAAACAATTGTATCAGCGTACTTTTTATGAACAATTTGTAAAAGGAAAGCAGAGCACATCGTTTATAGTTTGTTCTCTAAAAACCTTGTTCTATATTTGCAACTATGTTGCATCAAGGTAAGCTATTTTGGATTTCTCTTCTACTGGGTACGAGTCAATTACTTTTGGCTCAGTCGCCTCGTCAGGTATTTTCGGGGCTGGTGTTGGACGCTTCCGGCACTCCCGTTGTGGAGGCCGTGGTGGAAGCCGAAGGGGGTGGGGGGCTCGCCCTTACGGATGCGGCTGGGGCTTTTCGCCTCGTCAGTGAACGGGGCGGGGTCAGCTACCTCACGATCAGCCACCTTTCCTTTGCTCCAAAACGGCTGGTTGTAGAAACCCTGCAGGACACCCGCCAAATCCACGTTGTACTCGGCCAGGCCCTGTACGAACTGGCTACGGTGGAAGTCAAGGACCGTCCCGAAGCCTTGTCCAGCCTCCTGAAAAGCAGCCAGCACGTACAGGTATTGACCGATGAATTCATTGCGCGTCGGCAAACCGGTACTTTTGCGGGCGCGCTGGACGATCTGGCGGGCGTAAGTACAATGAAGCTCGGTGTCGGCGTCGCTAAACCGGTGATTCGGGGGATGAGTTTCAACCGGATTTTAGTCAACAACTGGGGAATCAAGCAAGAGGGCCAACAGTGGGGGGCCGACCACGGGCTGGAAGTAGACCCCTTCGATGTGGCTGCGGTGGAAGTTATCAAAGGCCCCGCTTCGTTGCTTTACGGTTCCGATGGCCTCGGCGGTGTCATCAATATCCTGCCGCAACGGTTTGGTTCTGAGGACGGTACCGCCCTGCACTGGACTACCGGGTACCAGTCAAATAACCACGCCATTTCTAACTCCGTGGACCTCAAGGGCCGCAAGCAAGACTGGATATACAGCGCACGGGTCACCCACCAGGATTATGGTGATTATACCGTGCCGGCGGATGAATTCACCTACGCCGGCTTCAACCTCCCAATCTTTGACAACCGCCTGAAGAACACCGCAGGTCGGGAGCTGCACTACAGCGCACTCGTGGGCCGGGAAACGGAGCACTACCGCTCAACCGTCCGCTTCAGCGCCTTTAACCAGAATGCGGGGATCTTTACCGGCGCAATTGGTATTCCCCGCAGCTACAACCTCCGGCACCAGGGGAGGAACCGGGACATCGATTTCCCTCGCCAGCGCAACCGCCATTTCATGTTGGTGAACAACAACCGCTACGATTTTGGGCAAAACACGCTGGAGGTGGACCTCGGCGTACAGTGGAACCGCCGGGAAGAACTTTCCTTCCCCGGCGCCCATGGCATTGACGCAGCAGTAGTGAATAGCGACCTGGCCCTGGGCCTTGCACTGACTACTTACACCGCTAACGCCCGCTACCGGGTGGAGGTGCGGGATAACTACGAGGTGCTGTTCGGGGCACAGCTGCAGCACGGTGAAAATCGCCGTGATGGCTTCGAATTTCTATTGCCCAATTACCGCTCTACCCAGCTAGGGGTCTTCAACTACCACGTATGGAATTTTGACAACCGGTGGATGGCCAACGCGGGCCTTCGCTACGATCGGGGGGACCACCGTGTACGCCAGCACCTACAGCCGCTCTACGACCAGGGGACACTGCTGCCAACCGGTGAAGTAGCCGAACGAACGCCCGCTTTCGAGCGCAGCTTCGAAAATCTTAGTGGAGCCGCCGGCCTGTCCTTCCTCCCCAGCGAACAGCACAACTTCAAGCTTAACCTCGGTAACAGCTTTCGAATACCGACCGTCATCGAGCTGGCCAGTAATGGCGTTCACCACGGCAACTTTCGCCACGAACGTGGAGATGCCGACCTGGATGTGGAGCGCGGTTACCAGGTAGACCTGACCTACCTCTACCGAGGGGAAGGCCTGCAGGTGGAAGCCTCCGCCTTCTACGCCTATTATCAACGCTACATCTACCTTTCACCCAGTGGCCGTTTTTCCAACCTTCCCGCCGGGGGTAGCTTGTGGCAATACCGCCAGGACGACGCGCTCTTCAACGGAGCGGAACTCACGGTTGGCTACGAACTGTCCGAAAATCTAAAGGCCACCGCCGTTGGGGAATACGTACAAAACCTCAACCTCAATACCGGATTGCCCTTGCCGTTAACCCCCGCCGCCTCTTTTCAGGCTGAACTGGAATACCGAGGAATTGCCCGTAATTCTTCCGTACTGAACGACACCTATTTGTCCTTTGGTGCTGAAACCTTCCTGGCGCAAAACAGGGTAGACCGCAACGAGCTGACCACCCCCGGAGCGTTCGTCCTTCACGCGAATTTTGGTACTCAGCTGTCCCTGGGCGGGCGAGACTTTCAGCTACGGGTGAGCCTTGACAACATATTAAACGTCGCCTACTTCAATCACATTAGCCGCTACCGACTGATCAACCTGCCCGAGCAAGGGCGCAATTTGGTGGTTTCCTTAAAAAGTCCACTAATTCGATAAATATTTACGCAACACTATTGCATTAGTGAGTAATACTCTTATATTTGCAATCAAGTTGCATTAATAGATTTGTCCGCATGAAATACTCTTTAAGCCTGAGCGTACTCGCTCTATTCGTTTTTGGTTCTTGCCTCGATTCTTCGGAAGAAGACCTGGATCTGGAAGCACCGACCGTTAGCGTTGCCGCTGCTTCCAGTGCCATTGCCCCCACGCATTTTAGTGATATTTCTGCCGAGGCGAGTGCTATCCCCCTATCGTTTTCGGTGGCTGATGAGAATGGCATTTCCGAGATTGTGCTGGAATCCCACAACGGGTTTGACGGCCACGTTCACGGGCGTTCCCGCAATAATGATTTCATTCTTTTCCGGTATCGCCATACCATTCTCAGTGAAGACCTCACGGATCCTTTTTACTTTGAGACGCAGGGGGATGCTGACCCAACCATCTTTTTGGATGAGCGGAACCCCTTGATGCCGGAAGGTTTTTTGCCCCTGGCCGGGCCTTACCACTTTTCCATCCGCGCGGTAGACGTGAGTGGCAACGAAACCTCTTACAACGACAACTCGACCTACCATACAACCATCAACCTGCAACGGCACTACGCCCCACAGGTACAGATAACAGGCGTTGACCGCGCAAACGGAAGCGTACTAGGCAGTGTACAACGCAACGAAGCGCATGAAGCCTCTTCGGACATTGTTTTTCTGTGGGTCTCCGTGATTACGCCCGACCCCAGCAGCCCCCAACGGGAGGGCGACTTCAAGGCGGAGTGGCTCTGGGGGGAATCAAACTGGCCCCACCAGTTCCGGCTTGATTCCGGAGCCCCCCTTTCCAACTCACGAACCATCGATCTAGGCGAATTGCTTAGTGATGAGCCCGCTATCCGTAGTATGTCAGACGCCGATCGCCTGCGGGTATGGGCGGAGGATGAAAACGGAAACATTACAGTCAAAACCTTTTAGTAAACCTTTAAACAATTATACATGAAAAACTCATTTTTCCATTTAGGGCTGCTGCTACTGGCCCTGTGTTTCTTCACTGCGTGTGAGGACGACATGAGCGAAATACAGCCACGAGATTTTAGCGAACTCGAAAGCGACTGGGTTCGCCTCTCGCTGTTGCGCGGTGACGAGATCGAACTACTCCAGGCGAATACCGAACAGGTCATTAGCTCCGTCAACCTTCCACTCCCCGAGGGTGCGCGCTACTACACGAGTAATTCCGGGCGTTACCTCATCGTCACTGACCGGTCGAACAATGAACTACGCTTCTTTGATTCCGGCGTCATCAACCACGTAGACCACGGCCACCAGGAGGCCGTAGGTTGGTTAGACATCACCGTGAATGCGCCACTACCTACCCACGTAGGCAGCAACGATGGCCACATTGTTGTCTTCAACGACGGTGATGGCTCCATTACTCACATCAACGAGGCCCAGCTGGAGTTACCCAACTATACGCCTAGGGTGATGAACTTCCCTACCATCGCGCATCACGGTGCTGGTTTCCGGCTGAACAACGGTCAGTTCGTGACGACTTTCAAGAACAACGACGAGCCCGGTGGCTTGCCACAAATGGTCAAGTTTCTCGAAGCCGACGGTACACTCATCGACGACAACGGCGGCGTTGAAGTTGGTGGCATCCACGGGGACGCGGCCAATGGAACTTATGGCGTTTTCGGTGCAACCGATGGCGTTATTTTGGTAGACGATAGCGGTAACATTGACCTCATCCCCAATCCAGCAGGCCTTAGCCCAGAGCGAGGTTTCTGGATCGGTACGCTGAAGGGCCACGATAACGTGCCGAACTTCTTTGGCCGGGCCGGCAGCATTGGAAGTTTCCTTATTGACCCCGTCAGCAAGGAGATGACACCACTTTACCAGGGAGACGATATTGTGGGCGACATGCTCAACTTTAACGGGGAATACTACATCGTACACACAGCTGATAACCACGTACGCGTCTACAACAGTACCACCGGTGCCATGATCGCTGACCGGGCTGTGGAGATGGTGAACATTCCGGAGCCAGTAACCGGTGAGGTGATGAACCCCATTGATGAAATGGACCAGATGGACCTGGCGGACCCCGTACTCGTCGCTTCCGATAAGCACCTCTACATCCTCGGCCCGAGCCGTACCGACATCAAAGTGCTCGACATCGAAACATTGGAGCACGTTGAAACCATTTCGCTGGACCGCCCTGTTGACAGCATTGCCAAGAATGGATTTACGGAAAGCTAAACGGCAAGCCTTCCTTTATGCCATTAGAAGCCTATCCCTTTATTGGGGTAGGCTTCTGTGTTTATTTGGGCGCGGCCGCAGGTGCAAAGAAGGTTGAAAGGAGCAAGGAAGGAGGTCGGTTCTCACCCAAAAATATCCATCAGCCCGTTTACCGTAATTATCACAGAAAACACGAATGCACCAACGAGGATGAGGTTGGTAAGCAGGCGGCTTTTCGGCAGGCCGACGTTTTTCCGATTCCAAAGAACAAGAATAACGGTAACCACCAGCGGCAGCGCAAAGACGTTGAAAACCTGCGTAAAAATTTGCCCTTTAATGGGGTTGAAACCGAAAAGAGGAACACTTAAGGCGAGCACACTCGCCACGCCGGTGATGACCTTGAAGCGGGTAGACTTAACGTCCAGCTTGCCGGAGTTGAAGTCGCCAAGCATCAAAGGAACAATCATCAGACAGGGGAAGATAGACGAAAGCCCCGCGCTGAGGGTGCCGATGAAGAAGATGCTCACCGCAAACTTGCCGGCTGATGGTTCCAGGGCCTGAGACATGTCGAGCACCTGCGTAATCTCATTGCCCTGCCCGTAGAGGCTTCCGCTGGCCACCGCCATGATCGATCCGCTGATGGTGAAGATGAGCACGGCCGCGATGATGGAGTCGTTGCGCTGCCGCTTCATGTCTTTTGCCGTCCAGCCTTTGCCCTGGATGAAAAGCGGGCGCGATAGAAAGGTAGCCGCCGCCATGGTGGTGCCGACAAAGGCTGCAATCAGTATGCCAGCGCCTTCTACCTCAGGAATGGTGGGGACGAGCCCCCGAATGACGTCTGCCGGTAAAGGATAGACGAACAAGAGGGTAAACATAAAAGACAAGCCCATCATGGAAACAAAGAGCGCCAGCAACTTCTCGAAAAGGGTGTAACTGCCTTTGATCAGCAGTGCGTAGAATATACCTATGATGAGTACCGCGAGCCCCAGCACAATGCCATACTGCTGCCCTTCCAGGGCCGGAAAGTTGATGACCAAAATCTCGTAAATCACGTTTGAGGTAATACCGAGAATACCGATTAGCGAATTCCACTGACCAATGCCAACGGCGGCAATCATGGCAATCGCAATGGCTTTACCAGCGGGTATGTGCTTGCGGACGGCGTACAGAATGGTCTCCCCGGTGAGGAGGTAGTAGCTACCGGATACGTAGATCAGGACTCCTGAAAACAGGCAACTGAAAAACAGTACCCAGAGCAGATCCATCCCGAAGTTGTTGCCGGCTACGATCATGGACGTGACGCTTCCGGTACCGATGGTGTAGCCGATGGCGAAAATACCGGGGCCGAAGGAGAGTAGGAACTTTAAAAATTTTTTCATGATCGTTGGGTTAAACTACAGTAGC
>CAYWMW010000020.1:0-25573 GCA_964458975.1 uncultured Lewinella sp.
CGGTCCCACCAAACCGGCGCGGTGATCACGTCACCTCCGGAGAGGCGGCCGATGGCTTCACTGTAGTTGGCTCCGTTGGTAAGGCTTTCGCTTACGGGGTAGCGCATCCGCAGGGGTACCGCGTTGGGGCTTTCGCCGGCCGTTAAGCCGGGGGTGATGGCGGGGAAGCCCGTTCTGCGGTAGTTCGAGTAGGCTTCAAAACCATCGAAGAGCAGGGCGATCCACTTCTGGGTATTGATGAGTTCCATACCGTTAGAATCGTCCCATGAGACATCGTCTTCGGCCAGTAAAGCATCAACCTGTGCATCGGTGATTTCGGTAGAGCGAGGGTATAAAGCCAGTTGCTCGCAGGCGGCACGAACACCGGCCTCGTAGGCCTCCTGCGCACTACCGGGAGCCCAGCCGCGCAAGATTGCTTCCGCCCTGCTGAACTCAGTCTCGGCTATAGAGTGAAAAATGATCGGCGAATCATAGGCGACCATTACATCATGGTTGGGCATAACGAAATCGAAGATCGTAGCGATATCCGCTCCGTTTGCTTTGCCCAGAAAGTCTTCCGGAGTGACCGCGTTGTTTTCAGAGCCATCACTGTTGTACTGCTGCGCCAGAACGGCCAGGCGTGGGTCATTGGCCCCCTGCAAACGCGTGATGATTTCATCGCTGTAAGCGAAGCCGCCGCCGCCAACGCCAAAGTCGTTGAATACCGCACCGATGCCACTGTTCAGTGGGCCACCGTTGGCGCTGGTACTTGCGTCAAATTTCAGCACGGCGGCTTCCGTGATGAGGCCACCGGCGATGGCTTCGCTGACCACCTCCTGGGCCAGGGTCGGGTTGGCTTCCGACATCCGCAGGCCTACCCGCAGCAACATGGAGTTGCCGAAGCGTCTCCAGCTGTCAATGTCGCCATTATAGAGTGGGTCGCCGTTGCCGACATCCTCGCCGTTGCCGGGCGCTAACTGCCCGATGGCCTGCCGTAGATCTGCCACAAAGGAAGCATAGATTTCTTCCTGCGTATCGTAGCTCGGCTGCGGGAAGTCTCCCCCCTGAAAGGCTTCGGAGTAGGGGATGTCTCCGTACATATCCGTCACCCGCTGCATGATGAGCACCTTGAAGATCATCGCCATGGCCTCCGCGTTCGTTCCATCCTCCTGATTGATGATCGTTTGGAGGTTCCGCATGTAGGTACCGTAGGCTTCGTTCCAGTAGGCGGAGAGCCAGTCTTCGTTCGTGGTGTTGTAGTTGTCCGGAGCCCAGGCACCAGAAAGCTGCTGCGACCACTGGGAAGCGTAGATCAGGTTGCCCCGCCAGGTTTCGAACCGGCTGGAGCCAGCCCGGTTAACGGCGTAGTTCAGTATGAATTTTGAATCCAGCGTAGAAATAGCCTGGGGGTTACGGTTGAGTTCCCCGAAGTCTTTGTCGCACGAAGTCAGGGGCAACACCAGGCAAAGGAGCAGTACCGCCGGAATGCGCAGTAATTGATTGAATTTATTCATTGTAATGTTTTTTACGTTCGCTTATCACGTTCTAAGGCGCGGCCGCGGGTGGAGTGTAAGTGTCCCCTCGGCTTAGTCGGGGTGCAATGAAAGCAACTTGGTCTTTCATTCCACCCCGACGGCTGCGGCCCTGGCGGATAAGCAAGGTTTTTAGAGTTTCACATTGAGGTTGATGCCGAAAGAACGGGTACTGGGGACCGAGCTGTACTCGAAGCCACCACCACCGATGTTGTACACCGCCTCGGGGTCGAGCCCCAGGAAATCCAGTCCGTTCTGCAGGAAGAAGAGGTTACGTCCGGTCAGTGAGATACTCAGGTCGCGGAGCTTCGTTCCGCCAATCTGAACGGTGTTGAAGGTGTACCCCAGCGTTGCCTGGCGCAGCTTGATGTAGGAAGCGTCGAAGATGCTTTCACTGGCAGCATTGCTGATGCGGCCGTAGTAATCATCCAGCGGTGCTGCCGTAGAATTAACTCCTCCGGTAGCGTTTACCCCCGCACCGACGATCTCAAAGTCTGGGTTTTCGCGCCCAACGAGCGTCAGAGGGTGGCTTCCGTTGCCGATGGCGAACTGGTTGGTGATGGAGAAAATCTCACCACCCTGCTTGGTATCAAAGAGCAGGCCGAGGCTCCAGTTTTTCCAGCGAAGGTTGGAGTTGAGGCCACCGAACCAATCTGGCTGGTAGTTGCCGAGCACCTCCCGTTCCGGGGAGATTATGGGCAGGCCGGATTCGTCGTGAATGATTTCTCCCGCATCGTTGCGCATCAGTACCGTACCGAAAATGCTGTTCACCTGGCCACCTACTTCGGAGAGCAGGTTGGCGTTGAAGCGGGCAGATTCGCCACTGAGGTTATCGATACCTTCGGCCAGTGCAACAACGGTGTTCACGTTGCTGGCGAAGTTGAAGGTGAGGTCCCAACGAAGGTCCGACGTCTTGACCGGGGTAAGGTTGAGTGCCATCTCGACACCAGAGTTTCTCACATCACCAGCGTTCAGGAAGAACCGGTCGAAGCCCGTTGGGCGGGGCAGACTGGCCTGGAAGAGTTGGTCTACGGTGTTCTGCTGGTAGTAGGTCAGGTCCAGCCCGATCCGGTTACGGAGGAAACGGAGATCAACGCCTACTTCAAAGGACCTTGTGATGGTTGGTACCAGGTTTACCCCCGGGAAGGTTCCACTCGTGAGCCGCCCAAGAGAAGTTCCGTTAAACGGCACGCTCTCAATGGTAAACGTAGGCAGCAAATCATAAGGATTAGGCGCACCATTACCGGCCACACCGTAGCTCGCACGTATCTTACCGAACGTGAAGGTCTCGTTTTCCATCTTGAAGGCTTCGGAGAACAGGAAGCTGGCCGAAGCACCACCGTAGAGGGAGGAGTTATTAGAGTTATCCGGATCGTTGGGGTTGGTCAGGGTAGAGTACCAGTCGTTCCGCAAGGAGAGATCGAGGAAGAACATTCCTTTATAGTCGATCAATGCGGTACCGAAAATACCGTTGGTCTGTAGTTCGCTGATGGTGTAATTGCCCGGGTTACGCACCGCCATATTATTGATGTTGTACAGGTCGGGCACGATGAAGGTGTTACCACTCACAGCATAGTCGTAGCGGCTGCGGGGGTTCTGCACGCCACCGAGGTTTATGTTCAGGCTGATGTCTTCCGTCAGCTGCGGGCTGAGGTTCAGGATGAGGTCCGTGGTGTTATCGTTCGTTTCGTAGTTAAACTGATCGATGGACCCTTGAACCAGGTGCTCAGTACCCGGAGCGTTGGCGTAGAAGTAATCGAAATTGGTGTAGTCGATTGCGTGGCGCGCCTGGAGGCTGATCCAGTCGTTGAATTCGTAGCGGGCGAGGGCGTAGCCGATGAACCGCTTTTTATCGTCACGTTGCTGGTGCTCGAACGGGCCCCAGAACGGATTTAGGGTAAAGGGATTGTTGGCACTCCAGGCGATGGCGCGGCCGTCTTCAAAGCGGCGGTTCCGCAGCATGTCTACCGAAATGTTGTTGGGTAGTTGGCTAAAGGCCTTACCGGGGTTACTCGGGTTATCAGACAGGTTGATCCGGTTGGTGGCTTCCTCCTGAATGTAGTTGGCCTTCATCTCCAGGGTAAAGCGGTCGCTTAGCTTGAGGGAGGTAAGCAGGTTGACGGTGTAACGATCATACCCTGAATTGGGGACGATGCCCTCGTTGGTCAGGTTAGAAAGCGAAAGGCGGGCGTTCATTTTTTCGGTGCCACCACTCATGGCCAGGGTGTTGATCCAGGTCTGACCGGTCTCGTAATAGTTGAGCAGATCATCCGTCGCTTTTGCGGAATAGGGGCGGGTGACGCCGTCGAAGTACACCATCGGGCTTCCGTCCAGGCGGGCGCCCCAACTGGCGGGGTTTTGTGCGGCTTCCTCCTGGGAAGAAGGCTTCAGTCCGTTCATTCCCTGCCCGAACTCCTGCTGGTAGAATTCGGGGAAGATAGCGGCTTGATCCAGCGTGAAGTTGGTGGTGTATTCAAGGTTAAGCCCTTCGGAGGCCGTGCCTTTCTTAGTGGTAATCAGGATGACGCCCTGAGCGCCGCGTTCACCGTACAGTGCACCTGCGGCCGCGCCCTTCAGCACGTTCACGCTCTCGATGTCGTCCGGGTTGATGCTGGAGAGCCCGTCTCCGCTATCAATACCGCCCCACATTCCTGCGGAGTTGATGTTGGCATTATTGATCGGCACACCATCAACCACGATCAGCGCCCGATTGTCTCCCGAAAGAGAACCGAGGCCACGGATGACGATGTTGGTGGAGCCCGCCGGGCCGGTTGTTGGGCGGGTAATGTCCAGGCCGGGCACCTTGCCCGCAAGCTGGGCGGCAACGCTGACTTCCTTAGCGGTAACGAGTTCGTTACCGTCAATCTTAGTGACGGCGTAGCCCAACGCTTTCTGGTCTTTTTTCATACCGAGGGCCGTTACCACCACCTCGTTGAGAATGGTGCTTGACTCGGCGAGTTGAACATCAATGACCGTCCGGCCATTAAGCTCAACCAACTGGCGCTCGAAACCCGTAAAGCTGAACTGCAACTTAGCGCCCTGGTTGACGGTGAGGTAATAGTTACCGTCCAGATCAGTAACGGCACCGTTGGTGGTACCTTGTTCCAGAATGGTAACGCCGGGCAGCCCCGTACCGTCGGAGGCATCCGTGACGGAGCCACTGACCCTGACGGTCTGGGCAACGGCCACTGCTCCGCAAAAGAGCAACAGACCGCAGAGGAGAAGATATCTTCTTTGCATAATTGTATGATTAAGTCTAGTGTAAGAGTGTAATACTTTGCAGCTCAATGAAAACAAAAAACAGTGCAGCAGCAGTAAACAAGGCCACACTATTTTGGAATTATAGTCCGATTCATGAGCTTACAAAGCGAAATTTAGTACTTAATTTGCAGATTACCGAATTTAATCCACATGTATAGAAAACAAACCACCTCCTTTTGCCTCTTCGCCACACTGTTCCTTGTGTGCTCCTTCGCCCTCTCCGGGCAGCCAGTGTTCAAATCCTTAGCTCCCCGTGAAAGCGGCGTACGCTTTAACAATAAGGTAGCCGACAAGCCCGCCCACAACATCCTCATTTACTCCAACTACTACGGCGGAGCGGGGCTCGGAATCGGTGATTTCAACAAAGATGGACTACAGGATATTTTTTTTGCCGGGAACCTCGTTTCCGACGAATTGTACCTCAACGAGGGCAATGTGAAGTTTGCGCGGGCGCGGGATGCAGGGATTGTTGAAGACAAAGGATGGTCCTCCGGCGTAGTCGTCGCAGACCTCAATCATGATGGCTGGCCGGATATTTACGTCACCCGCGAGCTCTACGACGAAGAGCCCGCCCGCCGCGCGAACCTCCTCTACCTCAACCAAAAAAACGGCACCTTCCGCGAAGCAGCCCGTGAAAGCGGCGTTGCCGACGAGGGCCGCAGCCGCCACGCCATCAGCTTTGACTACGACGGCGATGGCGATCTGGACCTCTACGTCCTCAACCAGCCGCCGAACCCCGGCAACTACTCCCCGCTTAAGGGTTCCGACCTTACCCTGCCGGAGTACCGCAGCAAACTTTACCGCAACGACGGCAACGCTGCCAACGGCACCCCCCGCTTCGTTGACACGGGCACGGCCTCCGGCCTCGCCGACGTCGGCTTCCCCAACTCCGTCGTCGCCGGAGACTTCAACGGCGACGGGAAGACCGACCTCTACGTCACCCACGACTACGACGCGCCCGACCGCCTCTTCGTCAACCTCGGCGGCGGCAAATTCGAGGACCAACTCAAAGGTAAGACCGGCCACACCTCTTTCTACAGTATGGGTGTCGATGCCGCCGACATCAACCAGGACGGACTGCCCGACCTGATGACGCTCGACATGGTCGCCGAAGACAACTACCGCCTCAAGGCCAATATGAGCGGTATGAACCCGGCGGCTTTCGATCAGGTCCTCAAGGCCGGCGGCCACTACCAATACATGTTCAACGCCCTGCAACTGAACCGGGGCGACGCTCAGTTTTCCGAGATCGCCCAACTCTCCGGCGTAGCGGCTACGGACTGGAGCTGGGCCAATCTTTTCGCCGACTTCAACAACGACGGGCGGCAGGACCTCTACGTCACCAACGGCCTGCTCCGCGACATCCGCAACACCGATGCGGCGAAGGAATTTTCCACCTTCGTCTCCCAAAAGATCAACGCCTACATCATGGCCAACCCGGACGATGCCGACGTGACCATCTACGACGTGATCGACCTCGACGAAGCGCTCGACATCATCCCCTCCCAACCCCTGAGCAACTACGCTTTCGAGAACACGGGAGACTACCGTTTCGAGCCCCGGTCCGCAGACTGGGGGCTAAACGATCCCGGCTTCTCCAACGGAGCCGCCTACGCCGACCTCGACAATGACGGCCGGTTGGATTTGGTGGTCAACAACATCAACGCGCCCGCTTCCATCTACCACAACCAGGGCAAAACCGGCAACTACCTGCGGGTAAAGCTGGAGGACCCAGAGCATAAATCTACCTTCGGGGCTAAAATTCAGGTTCGGACAAAAGCCGGTACGCTTCATTTCGAGACCACAAACGTGCGGGGAATGTACTCCACTAGTGAAGACATCGTGCAGGTCGGATTAGGCGCGGCCGCAGGTGCGGAGTTTGTTTTAATACAATGGCCCGATGCCTCAACGACCGTTCTTAAGGACGTGAAGGCCAATCAAACCATAACCGCCGTAAAAAACAACAGCATCACCTCCACAGTAGAGGAAATTCCCAGTCCTATCTTTAAAGACATCACCGAGCAAATCACCCTCCCCTACCGCCACCGCGAAAACATCTTCGACGACTACCGCTCGCAGGTGCTCCTTCCCCATAAGCAATCCCAGAACGGGCCGGGCGTCGCTGTAGCGGACGTAAACGGAGACGGGCGGGACGATCTCTACCTCGGCGGAGCTTCCGGGCAGGCGGGCGAACTCTACTTACAGACCGGAACTGACCAGTTCACCGTATCCTCCGCCGAAACCTTCCGCTCGGCGTCTTTACTGGAAGACGTTGCGGCCGAGTTCTTCGATGCTGACGGCGACGGTGATTTGGATCTATACGTCGTCAGCGGTGGTAATGAATGGGAAGCGGACAGTCCGTTTTATCAAGATCGGTTGTACCTGAACGATGGCGCGGGGCAGTTCTCTACCGCGCCAGCGGGAAGTTTACCCACCCTGACGGCCAGCGGCGGCTGCGTCAGCCCCGCAGATTTTGATGGAGACGGCGACCTGGACCTCTTCGTCGGCGGCCGGCTAAAACCGCAAGATTACCCCGCCCCGGCCAACAGTTACCTGCTGCGCAACAACGGTGGCACGTTCATTGACGTCACCGCCGAACAAGCTCCCTTCCTCAACAACTTCGGCCTCGTCACCGCCGCCAAATGGACGGACCTCAACGCCGATGGCAAACCCGACCTTATGATCGTTGGGGAGTGGATGCCCATTACACAGTTGATGAACACCGGCGATAAATTCGAACGCAAAGACCTGACCGGCCCCGACGGTAAACCCGTCACCGGTTGGTGGTTCAGCCTCACCACTGCGGACCTGGACGGCGACGGCGACGAAGACTTCGTCTTCGGCAACCTCGGCGAAAACTATAAGTACCAAACCTCCCCCACCGAACCCTTCGAGGTCTTCTACGAAGATTTTGACGGTAACGGACGGCGAGACATCGTACTCAGTTATTATAACGACGGCAAGCAGTTTCCGCTGCGGGGCCGGTCTTGCTCGGCCCAACAAATTCCGGAGCTGAAGCAGTCTTTCCCCTCCTACGACGCCTTCGCCGGAGCGACGCTGACCGAAGTTTTCGACCCCCTGGCGCTGGGCGGTGCGCTGAGTTTGTCGGCCAGTACCTTCAGCAGCATGGTCGGGATTAACGATGGCGGCACGATTCGTTGGCAGCGGCTTCCGGCCGAGGCGCAGTTCAGCCCCGTCCGCACTTCCATCGTTAAAGACCTGAACGAGGACGGGCTGGCGGACATCGTCCTGGCCGGCAACCTCTACCAGTCTGAAGTAGAAACACCCCGGGCGGATGCGGGAATGGGGTTGGTACTGCTGGGGACTCAGGCTGGAAGCTTTGCGCCGCAGCCCGCTTCCGTTAGCGGTTTATCCCTCCGGTCTGATGCGCGGCGGATTGTTGTGCTGGATGAGGAGCGGGTTTTGGTGGTTGGGAATGATGGGGGGGTGAGGGTTTATTCGTTTAGCTCCTGGTGAATTCTCTTTATCATCAGCTCCTTCACCAGGGCTGCAGAACGGCCAGCTCAGAAAAGTTTAAACCCGTTCATTGTAGTCCATTCGCCCGATGAGCTTATCCATAAGGGACGCCGTGAAAATAAGTTACTGGTTTTTGGTCTGACGCTTTCGTTCCAGTTTTCGGCAAAAATTCTTTGCATAGCCTAAGCTACGGAAATAATTTTTGCCGGAAAATGGGACAAAATAAGGCGACCAAAAGGCGTAAGTTATTTTCACGACGTCCCTAAACACGTCTTCAAAAGCATATTTGAACGTATCGTTCTTGTTTACTTTGGCTTGAATCTGAAGTTAAAAACTAATCGCTATTCTTCATTGTTTCATACAGCAAACTAAACTTCCATGCTTACCATCGAACGCACCGAAGAATATATTTTGCTGAAAATTCCGGTCACCACGACGGAAGAACAGTTGCGCGCAATTCAGGATGCCTACAACAATGTTCAACCAGATTACGCTTCCTTACTCAAAGCCGAACAAGAAGCAGGTCTTATGGATGAAGACGGTTTTATAACGGACCCAGAAGTACTTGAAATATCACGTGAAGCAAGGGAAGGAGGCTGGAACCAAACCAAGGAGGTTTTCAAGGATCATCCGAGATATGAAGAATTGCTCGAATCAGCAGGAGAAGAGGAAGAATGAAAGTTTACATCATCGATACCAACCTGTTATTCTCGGCTATAATCAACCCTGAAAGTTTATTTAGTCATTTTTTCCGATCTATTCCTCCTTCCAGCGTAGATCTATTCGCTCCCTCAAAGCTATTATTTGAGCTTGAAGAGAAAGAAAGCAGAATGGTTTTGGCAGGTAAAATAGATTCCGAAACGGTCAGGAGTAGAAAGCTTGCTTGCCTGCAAAACATTACCATTGTCCCCGATACCGAGATTCCTTTTGATGATTATATGAGCGCAATACCGCTGGTTCGTGATGTTGACTATGACGACATAAGCTTCGTAGCACTAACGAACCATCTTGATGGCGTTTTAGTAACCGGCGACAAGAAATTAGCCGAAGGTTTGCGCGCTAAAGGCTACGGTAGTTTGCTCTCCTTCCCGGAGATGCTCCAGCAAATCGGGTTAATTTGAGCCATAATCCGGACAGAAACCATAGTTGACGTTCTCCCCTGCTCCTCCAACCTCCCCAGCACCCGCGCCCGCGCCCGCGCCTGAAAAAAAGTCAGCCGTGATGCCGAAACACCTGACGAAATTACCGATATGTTTTCCGGGCACCTGGTTTGCTCCTTAATGTCCGTTGCAAAAATGAACCAAATAAGCACTGAGCTTATTTTTATTATTGCGGCCAACCATCTGATAATCACGGCTTAAAAGCCGAGAAAACATATCCCAATGAATTTCAACAACTTCACCATAAAGAGCCAGGAGGCCTTGCAGCGTGGCCAGGAAATTGCCCTCGGCAACGGTTCGCAGAGCATCGAGCCCGGCCACCTGCTGAAAGCGGTTTTTGAGATCGACGAAAACGTGACCCCCTTCCTGTTTAAGAAGATGGGCGCCAACCTCAGCGCCGTGAAGCAAGCCATCGACAGCATCGTGAGCGGCTACCCGAAGCAAACCGGCGGACAGCAAAACCTGAGCCGCCCGGCCGGGGAAATGATGCAGTACGCCAGCGTCGTCGCTAAAGAGATGGACGATGAGTTCGTGAGCCTGGAACACTTCCTGCTTGCCGCCCTGAAGATCAACGACGTGACGACCAACGTGCTGCGCGACGCGGGCGTGAACCAAAAGGTCCTCACCGCCGCCATCGAAGAGCTGCGCCAGGGCAAAAAAGTCACCTCCAACTCCGCCGAAAACCAGTACAATTCCCTGGAAAAATACGCCATTAACCTCAACGAGCGCGCCCGCAGCGGCAAGCTTGATCCGGTGATTGGCCGCGACGAAGAAATCCGCCGCGTACTCCACATCCTGGCCCGCCGCAGCAAGAACAACCCGATCCTGATCGGAGAGCCCGGCGTCGGTAAAACCGCCATCGTGGAGGGTCTTGCCCACCGCATCGTGAACGGCGACGTGCCGGACGATTTGCAGGACAAAGACCTCTGGAGTTTGGATATGGGGGCGCTGATCGCGGGTGCAAAGTACCAGGGCGAGTTCGAGGAGCGCCTCAAGGCCGTCATTAACGAGGTGACGCAGGCCGACGGGCAAATTTTCTTGTTCATCGACGAGATTCATACCCTCGTCGGCGCCGGAAAAGGCGCCGGTGCGATGGACGCGGCCAACATCCTGAAGCCCGCCCTCGCCCGCGGCGAACTCCGCGCCATCGGTGCCACCACCCTGGCCGAGTACCAAAAATTCTTCGAAACCGACAAGGCACTGGAACGCCGCTTCCAGCAGGTACAAGTGGACGAACCGAACGAGGAGGACGCCATCTCCATCCTCCGCGGCCTGAAAGAGCGCTACGAAACGCACCACAAAATCAACATTCTCGACGAGGCCGTGGTCGCCGCCGTGCAGCTCTCCGAACGCTACATCACCGACCGTTTTTTGCCGGACAAGGCCATCGACCTGATCGACGAAGCCGCCGCCCGCCTGCGCATGGAGATGAACTCCATGCCCGCCGAACTGGACGAGGTGGAACGCAAGATCCGTCAGCTCGAAATTGAGCGCGAAGCCGTAAAACGCGAGAACGACACGGCCAAGTTGGACCGCATCGGGGCCGACATCGCCAACCTCGAAGAGCGCCGCAACGCCTTCCGCGCCCAGTGGGAATCTGAGCGCGAAGTAGTGCTCGGCATCCAGCAGGCCAAGGAACGCATCGAGCAGCTGAAGAACGACGCGAAGCAATCTGAACGCTCGGGTGATTTCAGCCGCGTGGCCGAGATTCGCTACGGCCTCATCCCCGAAGTGGAGCAGGAGCTGGAGGGCTTCCAAATACGCCTCGTAGATATGCAGACGAACGCGAAGATGCTCGTCAAAGAAGAAGTAGACGCCGAAGACATCGCCGAGATCGTTGCCCGCTGGACGGGCATTCCCGTCACCAGAATGCTACAAAGCGAGCGTGAAAAATTGCTCAAACTGGAAGACGAGCTGCACCAGCAGGTCATCGGTCAGGACGAGGCCGTGGAGGCCGTTGCCGACGCCATCCGCCTGAGCCGGACGGGGCTGAGCAGCCAGGATAAGCCCATCGGCAGTTTCCTCTTCCTCGGCACCACGGGCGTCGGTAAAACGGAGCTCGCCAAGGCCCTGGCCGAGTACCTCTTCAACGATGCCGACATGATGACGCGCATCGACATGAGTGAGTACCAGGAGCGCCAGTCGGTGAGTCGGCTGGTGGGCGCGCCTCCCGGCTACGTCGGCTACGACGAGGGCGGGCAACTGACCGAAGCCGTGCGCCGCAAGCCCTACTCCGTCGTGCTGCTCGACGAGATCGAGAAGGCCCACCCGGACGTATTCAACACCCTCCTGCAGGTACTCGACGAGGGCCGCCTGACCGACAATAAGGGCCGGGTAGCCAACTTCAAGAATACGATCGTGATCATGACGTCCAACATCGGGTCCGACCTGATCCGGGAGCGCTTCAGCCAGATTGACGGCAGCAACGAAGACCTGATCGTGGAGGAAACCAAGGAGGTGCTTTTCAACGTACTTAAGCAAACGGTACGCCCGGAGTTCCTGAACCGGATCGACGACATCGTGATGTTCCGCCCCCTGAACCGGACGGACATCCGGCAGATCGTGGAGCTACAGCTTAACCAGGTTCGTGAACAACTTTTGGCTCAGGACATTACCCTTACGATAGCTCCCGAAGCTATGGATTGGCTTGCCGCCGAAGGCTACAACCCCGAATTTGGTGCCCGCCCCCTGAAGCGGGTCATTAAAAAGCGGGTACTCCGTCAGCTTTCCAAGCAGATGCTGGACAACAGCGTCGCTCCGGGCAGCCAACTGGTACTCGATGTTTTCGACGGCCTCGTCGTTTTCCGCAAAGCGCGGGAGCAGGAGCGGGTTTCGGAACCAACGATTACTGATGCTGAACTCGCTTAGTTCAGCCCCTGAAAGATTTTAAGAAGTGTGTATTAGTGAGTGTATCTGGCGGCCGGGGTTTTTCCCGGTCGCTTTTTTTATCTTGCGGAATGATTGAATTCATCAGCGTCATCCTGGCCGAGCTGGTAGGCGTAGTAGTCGCCGAGTGGCTTTTTGGAGGCCTCCTCCGGGGTATAAGCTGGATCGGCTATCGCCTTTACAGTTTGTTTATCGGCAAGCAGGACGTTCCCGTCAGTGCGTTGCGTAAGGGGCACGATGATTCTATTTGGCCCTGGGTGATTGTTTTTTGTCTGTTTGTTGGTTTTCCTGCGCTTATTGTTGCCTTACGGTAATACATGAGGGCGCGGCCGCAGGATGCGAGGTTGAGGTTTTGGGGGGCGTTTTCGACTTTCGGTCCAACCTCTCCGGATATAGTTTCGTTGTACTCTGAGCAGGAAAAGTTATCATGCATCACTCAATATTCTTCTTATCATGATCAGAAAAGTAGTAGCAAGCAAGCTAAAGCCGGTTACGCGGATCTTGCGCGGGTGGCCTTACAGAAAAGAGCAGAAGATTTTCTGTATTGGCCGAAATAAAACAGGAACCACCAGCATCCATAAAATATTCCAGCAGCTAGAAATTCCCGTCGGCGCGCAGCGGGAAGCGGAGCGCCTGGCACCGGACTGGGGTGTAGGAAGATACGACCGGATTGAGCAGTATGTCCGGTACGGAGGCATTGCGTTTCAGGATGTCCCCTTTAGTTTGCCGGGTACTTACCGGGAGATGGACGAAAGATTTCCGGGGAGTAAATTTATTCTATCCGTTCGGGACTCGGCGGATGTATGGTACGATTCGCTTGTCCGGTTTCAATCAAAGCTGTTCGGAAACGGCAGTACCCCTACAAAAGAAGACCTACAAAAGGCGACCTATATCCACAAAGGTTGGGTATGGAAAATGAACCGCTTTATCCACAATACTCCAGAAGATGACCTGTATAACGAAGAGGCATTTAAAAGTTCCTACCTAAAGCATAATGCCGACGTAAAGGAGTATTTTAGCGACCGACCGGAGCAACTGCTGGTTGTCAACTTAAAAGAAGTTGAGGCTGCCAAAAAAATCAGTGCTTTTCTTAATACAGGAAAGGGTATTGAGGAGATTCCTTGGGAGAATAAGACTTAGGAACGCCAAATCAATCAGCGACATTATGAAAGTACTAAAACGAAGACTTACTAAACTTGGAATTTTACCAGGGCATCTTCCAAATTTAATTATTCCGGGTGTCCAGAAGGCGGCAACCAGTTCACTTTATCATTACCTGGTTCAGCACTCTTCTATTACCGGAGGCATCGTTAAAGAAGTTCATTTTTTTGATTTAGACAGTAAATTCAGCAAGGGTAAAAAAT
Organism: uncultured Lewinella sp.; assembly: GCA_964458975.1. Taxonomy (GTDB): domain Bacteria; phylum Bacteroidota; class Bacteroidia; order Chitinophagales; family Saprospiraceae; genus Neolewinella. Next base: position 13,660 of record CAYWMW010000020.1, read on the forward strand.
GGTACAAACAACAGTTTCCGTACACTGAAGATTACATCCTGGACGCGACACCAAATTACCTGTATGAGAAACACATTCCCGTAAGGATTAAAGAGACCCTCGGAGATAATGTCAAGTTCATCATAATACTCAGGGACCCGGTAAGCCGCTGTTTTTCAGCTTGGAACATGTACCGGCAAATTGCCAACGAACCCACTAGGCTTGCTCTCTTCGCCGAAATTGAGCAAGCAGAACCACGGTATAAATTATTTAGTAAGTACTACCAAAACGAACATTTCCCCAGCTTTGCTGAAGCGGTCAATTTAGAGCTACAAGCCTTATCCTCTGGTCAGGAAGATTTTGTGGAGCCAGGAATGGTAAGAAGGGGTTTTTACTTTGAGCAAATTGAGCACTGGCTAAGCATTTTCGAGAGGCGACAATTTCTGTTCATCGAACAAGAAAGCCTACGGGGGAGCGCATTAGAAACGAGCCTACACCGTATTGCCCAATTCCTCGAAATCCCTCAGCAATGGGCTCAGGTATCCACCGAAGCAAAACACGTCAGGTCTTACGCTGGTGAGTCTATTGACCCAACGACTGAGGCCAAACTCAATCATTTGTACGGCATTCGTAATCAAGGCCTGTCCGAATTAACGGGGCTTGAATTTAGCTGGCCTTGCTTTAAACCAAGTTGAAAAGTAGAGAACTTGCTTAAAGAGTATAAGCTGTGTAGTAAGGAACGCCCAGTTCGCACCTTAACCAACGGCTTTCGACGATCTGAACATCTTTCTTAATCCTCGGGTGAGCAATTTTTTAAGAAGTACAGATGGGTTCTCCGTTAGTGCAATCCCTGCGTCTTTCCACTGTTTATTTTTCACACTAGCGACGAAGTAGCTAAATAGAGATCCACGATAGGTGTTTTCAACTTCTGCATCAGCCCCTAAATAAGATAAATACATTCCGCGAATGGTGTGGTGGTTCATCTTGGCCATTCCAAACCTCGAAAGCGAACTCCATCTCCCTCCTTGATGGATTCTGTAATCAGAGGTTATCCAGGGCTGGATAATCCCTTTCCCCTTATTGAGCAACAGGTAATAAATGAAAGTGTCCTTTACTTCGGTGTAGCGTTCTTGTAGCAGGTCGAAATCAAGACAGTCACGGCGGAATAAGATAGTGTTAGATTTTACAAGATAGGGAGAGAAAAAGTTGTTCTTTACTATTTCAATTGGTTTGCCACCACTTCCAACAAAGGCTTTTTGCAGGCGTTCATCCCTGACAACCTTTCCTTCCAGGATAACCATACGGTCCGTAGCACAAAACGAATACGACGGGTTAGCGTCCATAAAGTCTACTTGCCTTTGCAGTTTATACTTGTCTGTCCAGTAATCATCTCCGTCGCAAAAAGCAAAATATTCACCATTCCCTTCCTGCATCACCTTCAAGAGGTTGTACTTGCCCGTTGCTCTGCCGTAAAGATAGACCTTCTTTTTTTGGTCCCTTATTTTTAGTCGGATGACATCGGGAAACTTTTGAGCGTATGCTTGGCATATCTCCTGGGTACCATCGTCGGAACCGTCCTCCCCTAAAACAACTTCAAAATCAAAATCGCACTGCTGCTCAAGAATACTATCTAAGCACTTGCCGATGTGATCTACGTGATTATAAGTAGTGATGAGGACGGAGACTTTCGGTTTTGAGTTACTCATATACGTGATAGTGTATTGAACCGGCTTGCGCCATTTCTATTAGTTATTTAACCCGGAACAGCGTGGGGAACACATCTGGATCGGAGTAGTCAGGTAATCCGTTTTCGTCCTTTCTACAAATTGTGTCGTACCCAATTGACAGGATGCTTCCGTCCGGCCTGTATTGTTTCTGGTAGTCGTTTGCATCATCTTGAAGATGAGCGGCAAAAGCGATTCTTTCCTTGCTGCTTGTATTCGGGCTACTAGCATGGATGGTGTACCCGTGATGAAAACTGACCTGCCCTTTCTTAAGCGTCATGGCCGTTCGGGTATGGTTTGGTTTTTCCTTGTTCAGGAAGGCGTTCATTTCCTCTAAAGACTGAGCGTTTGCGTTGTAGTACTCACGAAATCGTACATCATCTTTCCACTTATGGCTTCCGTCGATGTACACCACCGGCCCCATATCTATGGTACAATCCTGAAGTGGAATCCAGACGGTTAACATATTATGAGACGTACAGGTGGGCCAGTAAGCCCGGTCGGTATGCCAGCCAATAATTCCTGGGTCAGTAATAACACGAGGCTTTTTCGAGAACAAACTATCGCCAAAAGCTCTGATGCTATTTGTTCGAGCAAGTTTTGCGGCGGTTGCTCCAATCACAGGGTAGTTAAAAAGTTTCGCAAACTCCTTTTTCTGTAGCGCGACCATTTCGTTGTTCATCGCTCTTTTGCCCGTAGAAATATCATCGTCATTGATCCTGCTGTAATCCTTCAGTGTCCAGTCACGAACGCCATTTTGTACTTCATATGCCGCCTTTACAGCTTTAGCAATCAGCTCGTCAGGCAGAATAACAGGTGTCTTATGCCAGCCAATACTATGAAATGTTTCTACTTCTGCTTCCGTTGGCAGCAAGTTCATTTGCTCTGGTGTCAAGTCTTCAAAACCATAAGTTTTAAAAAGATATTTTTCAGTTAAATTTTGCATCATTATAGTATTTATGTGGGTTAGTAAATTATTTCATTAAGTTCTGTTCAAGCCAACGTAACGCAGAACATTTTTCGGTCGTCGGTTACATTGGTCACCGGGAAAGAAGACGTACGAAAGAACCCTGGACCGAAGTAGTTGTCGTCAAAAAAGAGTAAAGTTCCTGTTACGAAGTCGCTGAACGCTTCTCCATTAACTGTACCGTCAAACTTCATTTGTTCAATCCAACGTTGAAGAACAAATTCTTTTAAATCGGCGCGTACAAATAAGAGCTGCCATTCTTCTTCGGAAGTTACTGCGCCAGCATAAACCTCTTCGCTCTTCCCTAAGCTCCTGTGTTTTAATATCCAGGATTCTTTGTTTTTGCGAGCCTCTTCCCAAACTTCGGGCGCTTCGCCGTTAGAATAAGTAGGTACGTAGAAAACGTCCAGTAGAGCAATTTCTTCTGAGGATAAGACGGTTTCACGAATTTCGGCGCTACCAAGTACTGAGTAGAACCTTTTGTCGTGGACCAGAATAACGGTTCTCAAATCATTGATCATGTCTGACGTGGATAAGACAGCCAAGGTTTCATCAGAAAGTGACTCCAGTTCTTCGATTGATAATTCACTGACTACGAACCCGCTTTTGAGTTCATCCTTTCTCCGGTCGACCTCCTCGGGTAGAATAACGACGACATCAAACCCCATATCCTTAAAAATCGGGATAAAGAACTTTGATGAATTTCTGGAGTCGGCGTTTTTCAAAACGATAATTCGCTTGTGATCACCGATTAACTTTTCCAGATACTCCATGAAAAGCGGATGCCGGTCTATTGCTGGAGGGCAGCCCGGGAAAGTAGCTTGATAAGCCCGAGAAAAATAAGCTGAATTGCTTGCAATGAAAAAACCATTAAGCGCAAATCTGCAGGTAGTTTCAATTATCTTTTGCTGACGGTTCTGGTCAAAAACCGTATCGACGCGGTAACTTCCAGAAGTGTAAGGCCGGTCTTTAAAAGAATCAAACACTCGTCTACTTTCCGGGTTTAAGGGCATCAGGTGAGACCAGTCGTCGTAATTCTGGACGAAGAATATTATAAATTTATATAATATTTTTTGCAGTGCTTGTATGTCCTCATCTTCCGCCTTGGAGATCAATAGAGGCTCATCGAACATCCATTGGTTATAATAATCATACTTCCTCCCGGCGTAAAGATCGACCTGTTCGCTTAGAGATGTTTTTCGGGGCAACTTCATATATTGATTATTTTTACGCATGTTATTAGATTCGTCTTGATTTGGCACACGTGATTGGCAACGAGATGACTAAGCCGTCAAAGCACCCTTAATTCTCTCTTTTTGAAGGAATGTATAGTCAAAAACCATACTTCGGGTTTGTTCTACCCCACAATGAAGGAGGACATCCAAAATAGATAAGTGAGGAACAAAAACGTTTTTAAACTGAGCATACTCAACGCTAGGGATTTTTAAAAAATCCAAGTCACAGCCTTGTTTCCTGAACTCAGCTTGTCCGTAAAGACCTACTCCGCCGGACAGGTTTAGGTAATGATCGGCATCAAAATGAGACATCAACCCAAAGACTCGCTGAGACTTAATGTCAGAGGCCTCAGCTACTCTTCCCGAGGTAAGCTCATTTTCAAAATTCAGGAATTTTTTGTGATTCAGAGAAAGCTTTGTTCTAATACTCAACAATCCACATATACCTTTAAGGCAATGATTATTAAAGGCAGCCAGACTCGTTCGTGGTGCCAGCAGCAACATTCTCTCAATCTCTCCGATGACCTGGCTAAAGTGAGGTGCTTTTGCATAGTCGTTACGAATACGTTTCAATAACTTACCGATCGTCGCTTCAGCAGTTTTGTGCAAGTACACATCTTTGATGAGCGTACCATTTGTCGTTTTTACCGTAGGTAGAGAAATAAAGTATGGTTCTCTTGCCTTCCCCTGCAAGCGGTTACGGCTTATCCAGGACTTTCGGGTATATTCAACATTCTCGTACGCAACAAACAGGTCTGCAGCGGCGATCAACTGGAAATACCCCAGATAGGGGAGGAAGTAAGGTTGGTTAATGGCAATTTTCATCTTGACTAAGCTTGCCCATTATCACTCCAGCCGTGCTTATTCATCCGAATCCGCAGTAAGTGCCGGTCCGCATCCGTAAAGCTGCCCCGGCCGTGAAGCATGGTTTTATTGTTGATGAAGATCAGGTCCCGGTCTTCGAGGAAGAACGTCTTCATGGAAGCACTAGACCGAATGCACTGCTTTAGCAAGTTGAAAGCCGAAAGTTGACGCGGGGTACACAGGTTTGGAGCAGCCGCCAGTGCCTTTTCGAAGGTATCGATCCGGAAACGGATTTCTCCGTTTCGTAAGACGGGGCCGAAGTTGAACTCGGGGTCGTCTCCTGCTCTCTTTCGGAATACGTTGGGGACGATGAAGGGGTAGTTCGTAGTACGTAGGACCTCAATGGCTTCTCGCCCGGCAGTTGTTGAAGCCAGCTCTTTCAGCAAATCATCCAAAGACAGCAGGTAAGACTCCCCGCCTCCGCACCTGGCTTTACGAAGCGTCAACAAGCCGAAGTAGTCTTCGGGATATTCACTGTACTGGCTGTCGGTATGTAAGTCTGCTTCGTGATTATGCTCAGAATAGGTAATCACCTTATTGTCATCCCCTCCTGCTCCACGTGCTTTTATGTCCCAGATGATTGTCCCTTGCCGGTCGTGCCCGATAGGTTGACCGATCTCTTCGCAAAGGGTTAAATAGGCTTGTGCCAATGCTTCACCCGCAAGGGCGGGCTCAAAGTCTGGAATCAATACCCACCCTACTCCATTCAAGGCGTTGCTTATTCTTTGAGCGAGCGGGCTCTTTTTAAGCGTAGTTGTCAACATGTTTTCTTTTTTTGGAGATTAAAAACTTTGATAGTAGGAATTAAATAATTTTTCAGGCGGTCACTATTTTTCTTGAACGCACCTCTTTTTCACCGTACCGCTTTTCCCGCAAAATAAGCCGGCACACCAGCTCTACTTCTTCCGACGAAAGCTCGTGGTAAAGTGGTAAACAGAGTACGCGCAAAGCGACATCGTCCGCCACCGGTGTTGGCTGGCTTTGCACGTAATCCAGCTTTGAGAGGCTCGGATAAAAGTAGCGCCGGGGGTAAATTTCTGCCCGATTCAATATCTTTACAACTCGAAGTAACTCTTCCTCAGAGGCAAGTAAAATTGGGTAATACGCGTAATTGTACTTGACCCCCTCGGTCTTTTCGGGCACCGTGCAGGCCATGCCCTGAAGCCACTTATCGTAAAGGGCGGACAGTTTTTTTCTACGCGCAATAATTTGGGGGACGTGGCTAAGATTCGCCAGGCCCATTGCAGCGTGAAATTCGGAGTTTTTCCCGTTGATGCCGATACCTTCAAAGGACGTGGCGGAGGTATGACCGAAGCTCCGAAAGAGCGACATTTTCCGTAGCAGCCCGGGGTCTTTTGTGATTACAGCTCCGCCTTCGACTGTGTGAAACAGCTTGGTTGCGTGGAAGCTACAGGTAGAGATGTCTCCGTAGGAAAAGATGGATTTACCTTTGTAATCAACACCAAAAGCATGTGCACCGTCATAAATGACCTTTAGCCCGTGTCGGTCTGCAATTTCCTGAATCACCTCCACTTCACAGGCGTTTCCGAAGACGTGAGTCGCTAGAATTGCTGATGTTTCCGGGGTGATCAAGGCTTCGATAGTGGCGGGGTCGATGTTTAGCGTCGTTGGGTTAATGTCGGCAAAAACGGGTTGGCAGTTTTCCCACACCAAACTGCTTGTAGTTGCTACGTAGGAAAACGGAGTTGTAATCACCTCTCCGGTTAGTTCAAGGGCGCGGATGGCAAACTGCAGGGCTATCGTCCCGTTGGTAACGAACAAGAGATGATCCAGCCCTAAATGATTTTTAAGGTCGAGCTCTAACTTATTCATCAGAGGGCCATCATTGGTTAGCCAGTTGCGCCGCCAAACACCAGCGACCAACTCATCAAAGTCTTCCTTGGGAGGAAGGAAAGGTTTTGTTACGGGAATCATTTCAGGTCAATTTTTCCTTTGATTAAGAAAATGGCTTCAGCAAGCAGCAACCTGATCGAGGGCTTAAGCAGGTAACTTAAGCCAACATAGATCAGTAAATACGACAGCACACTTACCGTTGTGACAACCCACTTTGCACCTGCGCCCCCGCCCAAAAAAGCTTCGGCGTGCAAGTTAAAAAGTGCCCCCGCTGGCAGTAAGGCCAAAACGAGCAAAACCAGCCATTGATAAAACTCTTTGATTTGCCTCCGGAAGCCAAATCCGAGGTCCCGGCCTATTAACCAGTTGTTCATTAGCGTACCTATGTAGGAGATGGCCACGAGGCTGAACAGAAAAGCCTCAAACCCGTACACCCAAGCAAATAATAAGGGCAGCAGCCGAAGCATGGAGCGAAGAAGGTTATAGTTGAAGTTGTTCCGAGATAAGCCATTCGCCAGCAAAGCGTTGATCAGGAGGGAATTGATCGGGTAGTTAAAAAAGCTAAACATCAATATTTGAAAAACACGAACACTTGGCAACCACTTCTCCCCGAACAAGGTCACGATGAGGAGTTCGGCACTTAGTATCAATACGCCGGAAAGCAGAAAGATGGCCCAGGCGGTCAGCCCCGTCACCTTGAAAAAAAGTGCTTTGAATTTCTCTTGCTCGTCTTGCAGTTTGCTGAACACCGGCAAGTACACCTTCATCACTACACCCGAGGTGTACTTGACCATCAGTTGGCTAAGCGACTGAGCGCGCGTAAAAAAACCGAGCGTAGCGGGGCTGAAGAATTTACCGATAGACAAGGCATAGATTTCACTGATGCTGCGCGACAACAGGTGAGCCGCAAAAACATACCGACCAAAGCCACTGATCTCCCTAAGCCGCGCAAGCGAAAAACGCCGACCCGGCCGCCAGTCTGCCGCCCACCACAAGACGAGTACCCCCAGTATTCCTCCTGCCAGGGTTTGCCCCACCAAAGCATAAACACCATAACCGAGTAAGGCCATAACGACCCCCACAATGCCGCCGCCCGCACCGGCCACAAATGACCGGATGCCGAGCTCTTTGAACCGCAGTTCCCGCGTAAAAATAGCGTTATGCACCACACTTAGCGATTTGACCGGAACCAGTAAAGAAAACCAGCGTACCAGATCAGCCACCACTTCATTTTCGTAAAACAAGCCTATTGAAGGGGCCAGAAAGTAAAGCAAGAACATGAGCAGAAGCCCGACCACCAGGTTAAAGTAGAAAACAGAATCAAAGCTTACCGCATCCACCGTTTTAGCCTGAATCAGTGCTTTTGAGAAGCCTCCGTCCACCAAGAGGCTTAGAATTGCGATGAAGGCCATCGACATACCTACCAGCCCGAAATCTTTCGGGAGGAGCAGACGGGCCAGCACAATGGAAACCAAAAAGGTAACCCCTTGACGGGAAAAGTCGCCCAGAAAGCTCCAGCCTAGTGCTGAAGCCTGGTCTTTACCACTGGTTTCATTTTCCATGAATCTTTTTAGTTATCATCTATTTCCTGGGCCTTAACCGCCTTTTTTTTTACGCAAAAACATAATTTGAGTACATAAAACTAGTATGAACTTAGCGGGGAAATAAACAATCTGGTAGCTTTGCGGCGAAAGGCGAGCTTTTTGCGGCGAACAACAGGGAGGTGTCGGTAAGGGGCTGCTGAAGCATGACCTATCCGTTAAAAACCTAAATTGCGACTCCTCTCTCCTAATAAGCATGATTTCTCCCGACAATTTCCCCTACTTCCTTTCTCTCTTCTCCCTGGGCATCTTCGCGGGCACCTATCTCCTGTTCGCTTATTACATTGATCGGTTGTTGGTGCTCAATACCACCGTATTGTACTTATCCGCCCTACGCGTTGCTTCGGAGTTTTACATTCAACAACTGGAGACCTACGAGCAAGTAGTGCGTTACGCTCCCTGGCATATTCTGCCCGTCACCTTACTGATCCCGATACAGTGGTCAATCGTCTATTTGTACGTCAGGCCACTGCGCGGCTGGAAATGGGAACGCTGGGGCAATAACTTGTTCATCTTCGGCCTGGTGGTGATTCCCTTTCTGGGCCACCACTATTTTTCCAGTATCGACCCTCAGATATTTTACTTTAACCCGGAAAAAATCGGAGGGTACTGGCAGTTTGGCATCCACACTGATTTTTGGTACTACCCCTTTTATCGGATCCAGACCAGCCTTTCCTTTGGGCTGGTGCTCGTCACGCTGGTCGTCGGTGTCATTCGCAATAAGAGAAATAAATTCAGACAGTTCCTGCTCCTGGTTTCCTACCTCCTTGCCTCGGTGGTTTACTTCAAAATGACAACGCATGAACAGTGGAATATACCCACCACCGGTATTCTCTACGTCACCCACGCCATGCTAATCAGCTGGTACCTATCCAATTATCGACTGTTCAAAAGCAATTTCAGCCTCATCTCCAAAAATTTATTCGAGTCCATATCTGACCTGACCATCAGCACCACTCCCCAACTCGACATCACGCACTACAACAGCCACACGGCGGCCTTATTCGACATGTCCACTAAAAATCTGCAGGACTGGTTGCTGAGAACCAGTCTTACGGATAGAAAAGAGGAAGTAGCCGTTGCCGTTAATAACCTCAAAGACGCGCGCATCGGAAAGGTAGAATTAAGCATGGAAGATAGATTTGGCGAAGCCCGGACCTTCGACCTCAAGATGTCTTCTTTCATGAACGGGGATCGTCTTCTCGGTTATACCTTCTTGTTAACAGACTTGAGCGAAATAAGAAAAAAAGAGCGAGAACTGGCAGCGTTAAACGCTGGCAAAGACCGCCTTTTTGCCATCGTTGCGCACGATTTGCGCAAACCAGCCCTCAGTTTTCGCGGCGTTGGTAAAAAAATCAACTACCTCATTGGTAAAAACGATTTTGCGCGGCTTCAATCCTTTGGAACTTCGCTGGAGGGCGCCGCTTTTTCCCTGAACAGCTTATTAGACAACCTACTCGGTTGGGCTTCCCAACAGCGCAATATGCTTCCTTATAACCCCCAGCAGATCGCGTTGGCCGAGCTTACTCAGGAAGCCCTCAACTACGTTAAGGATCAAGCCGCCGACAAGAAGATTGACCTTCAGGTAACCATCCCACCCGGTACTTCGGTATACGCAGACCCTAACGCCGTACTCACCATCGTTCGCAACCTTTCCAGCAACGCCGTTAAATTTACCGAAAGAGAAGGGGCGATTACCATCAGCGCAAGAGCTTCCGGTGCCAACGTCGTTCTACTCGTCTCCGATAATGGTATAGGCATCAGTCCGGATGCGCTTTCAACACTGTTTGACCTATCTAAGCAGAGTAAGAAAGACGGTACGGAAGGTGAAAAAGGTACGGGCCTTGGCTTGCACCTGGTAAAGGAGTTGGTTGCCATTAACCAGGGCAGCATAACCGTAGAAAGCCCTTCCGGGAGAGGAACAACCTTCAGCGTAACGCTGCCTGCCAGTAAGCCCTCAGCGGTGAGGGGTTGCTGACCAACACTTACTCAACCTTCAGCGCCATTTGCTCAAGCTCCTGCCGGCTTTTCCGGTTTATTGGTACTTCACGGTTAAGCACCCGTATTTCTCCGCCTTTAAAATCAATTGCTTCAATGGCCTCCAGGTTGACAATGTAGCTCCGGTGCACCCGGTAAAAAGACCTTTTCCCCAGCATCTCTTCCATCCGTTTCATTGTTTGGCGGAGCAGGTAAGATCTGCTGTCTTTTGTCCACAACTTTACGTAATCGCTCGCCCCTTCGATCAGCGCGATGTCCCGCCAGTTCACTTTCTCGTGCAGCTTATTCCGGCGAACAAAGAAAAAATCTTCCTTTAAAAGTTCTTTTCGCTCGCTAGCATCCCGCACAGGACTACCCTGCCGTAACTTATCAAAGGCCAGATCAATGGTAGTCTTCAAGGTGTATTTATTGACGGGCTTGACCAGGTAGCCGATGAAGTTTGTCGTCAAGGCTTCTTCGTAGTGCTCCTTAGTAGACATTCCCGTAATGAACAAAACAGGAATGCTCAGGTGGTAGATTTTTTTACCAATCGCCAGGCCGTTCAGCTTCCCCTTGATGTCAATGTCCATCAAAATCAAGTCGATCTCCTCACTAAAAATCAGCTCAAGTGCAGCAGCAGCATTATCTACCAGCCCGACTACTTTGCAGCCAATTTCCTCCACCAGCATCTCTAACTCAAGACCAAACGACGGATCGTCCTCAACGATCAGTACGGACAGCCTTTTCTTCTCAAGAGGCTTCATTATAACATAAATTTTAAAATACTCAATTCCGTGAATGCGTAATATAAGTGTTCATACACTAGATACAGGCCCGGCCATTCCTTATAATTCGACAAACGCGGCCTTTGATCTCTTTAACGGTTCCCTCAAGACACTATTACGCTTCAAAGCCGGGATATCCCGGCCCGGATGAAGGGCAAAAACACCTGCAACCAATACCCCCTTCCTCCGTTCCATTCTCATGCAAAAGCAAAAAATAGTAGTAGCCATCGGCGGCAGCAGCGGCAGCCTCTACGCCAAACTCCTCCTTGATCGTTTAGCCAGCCTGAAAGACCAGTGGGAGGCCGTCGGTGTCGTCCTGACCGACAACGGAAAGTACAACTGGGAACTAGAACTCGGCGAGCCGTTCGATGCCGCCAACTACCCCGACTTTGATTATTACGATAAGAAAAACTTCCACGCGCCCTTCGCCTCCGGCTCCGCGAAGTACGGCACGATGCTCGTCTGCCCGTGCAGCATGGGCCTGCTGGCGCGCATCGCTACCGGCGTCAGCGCAGACCTGATTACCAGGGCAGCGGACGTAATCATGAAGGAGCGGCGGCGGCTGATCGTAGTACCGCGCGAGACACCACTCAGCCTGATCCACCTGCGCAATATGACGACGATCACCGAAGCGGGCGGCATCATCTGCCCGGCCATCCCGAGTTTTTATTCGGGGGCGGAAAGCAAGGAAGAAATCGCCCTTACGGTTGTTGACCGGGTGCTGGATTTGGCTGGTTTTGAGTTGGATAGTTACCGGTGGGGGGAGGAGGTATAAGCGCAAAGACGGAAACAAAAAGGAAAAATGTTAATAGGGTTAGTGCGTATTTCATGGACTTGTCGGTTGTCGGTTGTCGGTTGTACAAAGGTAGAAAATTTATCTTAGTTTAAAAAATAAACTAAGTGTTTTTTGTTACGCTTCCTGTTCTAG
>CAYWMW010000021.1:0-22690 GCA_964458975.1 uncultured Lewinella sp.
GTATGGAGGGTACGGCTGAGTTGCTGTTTCACCAGCATTAGGAACTAGGAACTAGAAACTAGGGAACTAGGAACTAGTTCTCTAGTTCCTAGTTCCCTAGTTTCTAGTTCCTAGTTTCTAATTTCTAGTTCCTAGTTTCTAATTTCTAAACCATAAAAATTCAGAATCAATGCGATTCAATAAAAATATAATCCTCAGCTGCCTCGTCTGCCTCTTAGCGATCGGTCAGCTTTCCGCCCAGGTGGTGGGCAAAGCCAGCAAAGGGGCGTTTCTGCTGAAGAACGCTACCATCGAAACCATTACCAAAGGCACCGTGCAGGGCGACTTGCTCATTGAAGACGGTAAGATCACCGGCATCGGTGGCGCGGTGACCGCGCCAAAATCTGCCAAAGTGATCGACTGTGCGGGGAAGACCATCTACCCCGGCTTCATCGACATGGGCACCACCCTCGGCCTGGTGGAAATAAATTCTGTCTCGTTGACCAACGACAACAACGAGATCGGAGACATCAAGCCGCACATGGAGGCGCTCACGGCGGTCAATCCCAGTTCCGTCGCCATCCCCGTTACGCGGGTGAGTGGTGTTACCACGGTGATTGCGCAGCCGAGTGGCGGGCTCATTCCCGGCACCGCATCCTTGATTAATCTGGTGGGTTACTCACCGGATGAGATGTACGCTGGCTTCCGGGCCGTTCGCCTCAACTTCCCGTCTTCCGGCGCACGGAGCCGCTGGGACCGCCGCAGCGAAGAAGACCGCAAAAAGGATGAGAAAAAGAAGCTGAAGCAGCTCAACGACCTGTGGGAAGAAGCGGCGCTTTTCGCTAAGATCAAAGAAGCGAAAAGCAAGGATGCCAGCATCCGCCAGGCGTATAACCCTACGCTGGAGGCGATGATCCCGACCATCAAAGGCGAGCAAGTGGTACTGGTGGAGGTGAACAGTGAAAACGACATCGTCGCCGCGCTGAAGTGGATCAAGGACAATGAAATTAAGGCCATCCTTACCGGTGTTGCCGAAGGTTGGCGCGTGGCCGATCAGATCGCCGAGTCTGGCGTTCCGGTCGTTACTGGCCCCGTCATCAGCATCCCGACGCGGGGCTCTGATCGTTACGACCGGGCCTACGCCAACGCCGGTGCGATGAAGAAGGCGGGCGTTACCGTCGCCATCCGAACGAACCAGACGGAGAACGTACGTGACCTGCCGTTCCACGCCGCTTTTGCCGCAGCTTACGGTATGGGCCGCCAGGCTGCGCTGGAGGCCATCACCATTGTTCCGGCCCGCGTGATGGGCCTGGAGAAGGAAATCGGCTCCCTGGAAGTGGGCAAAATGGCCAATCTCTTCATCTGCGACGGTGATCCGTTCGAGACCAAGACGCAGATTGAGCAGGTGTTCATTCAGGGGTGGGAAATCCCGATGAACAGCCGTCACTCTTTGCTCTACGATGAGTTTTTGGAGCGCAGCCCTGGTGTGAAGAACTAGTTTGGTTCGGTGGTTTTGTGGAGGGTAGAGGAACGGTGCTCGCCCGTTTCCCGTAGCCCCGGCTTCAGCCGGTGGCTTATACCCATTTTCTCAAGGCACCGGCTGAAGCCGGGCCTACGAAGACCGATGTTTTTACCCTTCCCCTGCACCTGCGTCCCGCGCCCAAAATAAGCCACAGACTAAGACCATATATATAGCTCTAATCCCGAAACAGGCCTTTTGGTCTAAATCATTGACCTACAGCACTAAATCGACGACGCTCTGTAAGCAGGGCAGCCTATTTTATTGACTGGGCAAGAAAATCGTCCCTTAGCGTAAAAACGTTAGGAACTATAAAGAACAATGCTTACCTTTGCGCTCGCTTTTCAAGGAGGTAGGCCTCTGGTAAATAAATAAAAGCGTCTTTTAAAGTAAATAAGCGTATGCCTACAATTAATCAGTTAGTCCGTAAAGGACGCAAGCAGATCGTTGAAGCGAGCAAGTCTCGTGCACTTGATTCCTGCCCCCAGAAGCGCGGTGTTTGTACCCGTGTTTACACTACGACGCCTAAGAAGCCGAACTCTGCCCTCCGTAAGGTGGCCAAGGTTCGTCTTACGAACGGTATCGAGGTAATCGCCTACATTCCGGGTGAGGGCCACAACCTTCAGGAGCACTCCATCGTGCTCATCCGTGGAGGTCGTGTAAAGGATCTTCCGGGTGTACGTTACACGATCGTTCGTGGTGCGCTGGATACGGCCGGTGTTTCCGAGCGTCGCCAGTCCCGCTCTAAGTACGGTGCTAAGCGTCCGAAGAAGTAAGTTTAAGGAACGGAGCCTGCCTCCTTCCATTCATAATTATCTAACAGTAAGATGAGCCTTCTCTAACAAAATAGAAGGCCATTTGGGTAGGTTAATTACCACCCGTCTGAAGAAAAAACGTTATGCGTAAAAGAAAGCCAAAAGTCCGGGTTATTGCTCCCGATCCCCGTTACGGAGACGCGATGGTAACCCAGTTCGTGAACATGCTTATGTTCTCCGGCAAGAAATCCACGTCCTTCCGCATCTTCTATGATGCTATGGACATCATCAAGGAAAAAGTAGCCAGCGAGGAAATCGACGAGTTCGAAGTGTGGAAACGCGCCCTGAACAACGCCATGCCTCAGGTTGAAGTACGCTCTAAGCGTATCGGTGGTGCCACCTTCCAGATCCCTACGGAAATCCGTGCCAAGCGCAAGATGTCCATCGGTATGAAGTGGCTCATCAAATTTGCCCGCCAGCGTTCCGGTAAGGGAATGGCGGAAAAACTGTCTTCTGAACTCCTGGCAGCAAGCCGCAACGAAGGCCTCGCCGTGAAGCGTAAGGAAGATACGCACAAGATGGCCGAATCTAACCGTGCCTTCGCCCACTACGGAAGGTAGACGTTAGAAACTAGAGAACTAGAAGCTAGACATTATAGCTTCTAGTTCTCTAGTTCCTAGCTTTCTAGTTTCTAGTTTCTAATTTCTAATTATATCCCCCCTCTAAATCCTCCTGCCATGGCAACGGATCTTAAGTTCACCAGAAATATCGGTATCGCCGCGCACATTGATGCGGGTAAGACCACCACTACCGAGCGTATTCTTTACTACACCGGTATCAGCCACAAGATCGGCGAGGTCCACGACGGTGCCGCTACCATGGACTGGATGGAGCAGGAGCAAGAGCGTGGTATCACGATCACCTCCGCTGCTACCCACACCAACTGGAAGTGGAAGAACCAGGACTACGTTTTCAACATCATCGATACACCCGGACACGTTGACTTTACCGTAGAGGTAAACCGTTCCCTCCGTGTACTCGACGGTCTTGTATTCCTTTTCTGTGCCGTTTCCGGTGTAGAGCCTCAGTCTGAGACCAACTGGCGTCTGGCTGACAACTACAAAGTACCACGTATCGGTTTCGTAAACAAGATGGACCGCTCCGGTGCTGACTTCCTCAACGTGGTAAAAGACGTAGAAGAGAAGCTTGGCTCCAAGTCTATCCCACTGCAAATCCCGATCGGTGCCGAAGAGACCTTTAAAGGCGTTGTTGACCTAATCACGATGCAAGCCATCGTCTGGAACGAGGAAGACCAGGGTATGACCTTCGAGGTCATCGATATGCCCGCTGACCTGAAGGACACCGTTGACGAATGGCGCGAGAAACTGCTCGAAGCCGTTGCTGAGTACGACGAGTCGCTCCTGGAGAAGTACTTCGAAGACCCCGACAGCATCACCGTAGAGGAAGTGCGCAAAGCCGTACGCGATGCCGTTACCGACGCCGCCTTCGTACCGATGATGTGTGGCTCTGCCTTCAAGAACAAAGGAGTACAGGCCGTACTCGATGCAGTTTGTGCTTACCTGCCCAGCCCGCTGGACATCCCGCCGGTAAAGGGAACTGACCCTGACGATGAGGAGAAGATCCTCGAGCGCGCACCTTCCGTAGACGAGCCCTTCGCAGCCCTTGCATTCAAGATCGCTACTGACCCCTTTGTAGGTCGTCTCGCCTTCATGCGTGTTTACTCCGGTGTACTGGAAGCGGGTTCTTACGTGAAGAACACACGTTCTGGCAACAAAGAGCGGATCTCCCGCCTCTACCAGATGCACGCCAATGAGCAGCAGGCTATTGACAAGGTAGAAGCTGGTGATATTGCCGCTGCGGTAGGTTTCAAAGACATCCGTACGGGGGATACCCTCTGTGACGAAAAGAACCCCATCGTTCTGGAATCAATGGTCTTCCCCGATCCCGTTATCGCGGTAGCCGTTGAGCCTAAGACACAGAAGGACCTCGACCGCCTCGGTATGGCCCTCGCCAAACTGGCCGAAGAGGACCCGACCTTCACGGTTAAGTACGACGAAGACACCAACCAGACCATCATCGCCGGTATGGGTGAGCTTCACCTGGAAATCATCGTTGACCGCCTCAAGCGTGAGTTTAAGGTAGAAGCCAACGTTGGTGCACCAATGGTAAGCTACAAAGAAGCACTCTTCAACACCGTTGAGCACCGTGAGCGCCTCAAGAAGCAGTCCGGTGGTTCTGGTCTCTTCGCAGACATGAGCTTCACCCTCGGCCCCGCCGATGAGGAGTTCCTGGAAAGCGAAGACTTCAAGAACGGTAAGGAAAACCTGCAGTTCGAGTGGGCCATCGTTGGTGGTTCCATCGACAAGAACTACCAGAAGCCGGTAAAAGACGGTTTTAAGTCCATGATGAAGAACGGCATCCTTGCCGGTTACAACATCGACAGCATGAAGGTGAAGGTATTCGACGGTGGCATGCACTCCGTTGACTCCAAGCCGCTAGCTTTCGAACTCTGTGCGAAGGAAGGTTTCAAAGCCGCCGCCAAGCAGTGTAACCCCAAGCTGCTCGAACCGATCATGGAAGTGGTAATCGTTACTCCGGAAGAGTACACCGGTAACGTAATCGGTGACCTCAACCGCCGCCGTGGCCTTCCGAAAGGACAGGAGCCAATGAACGGTGGAGCTGTTCGCATCACCGCTGACGTGCCACTGGCACAGATGTTCGGTTACGTAACTGACCTCCGTACCATCACTTCCGGCCGTGCAAACTCCAGCATGACTTTTGACCGCTTCGCAGAAGCACCGAAGGGTGTGGCTGAGGCAGTCATCAAGGAAGCCAAGGGCGAGTAATTCAACTGACCAATCACTCCCGCTCCTTTACCGATAACCATCGGTAGGAGCGGGAGTTTATAAACTAAACCAACTGCCGGAAAGCCGGGCCAACAGTTAACCATAATTTGAAAATCTAACTCATTTTTATTTTTTGCGGCGCGTGTCTTGAAAAGTTCTTGATAAGTGACCGTAGGGAGTGTTCAAGAACTTTTCAAGACACTCAAAGCGCCGCAAAAAGTAAAAATAAATAATTTAGGCATGAATCAGAAAATTCGCATCAAACTGCGGTCTTACGATCACAACCTGGTAGACAAGTCTACCGAGAAGATCGTGAAAACCGTAAAGAACAGTGGCGCCATTGTTACCGGCCCGATTCCGCTGCCCACCGAAAAGGATATCTACACGGTATTGCGCTCGCCGCACGTGAACAAGAAATCCCGGGAGCAGTTTCAGTTGCGCACGCACAAGCGCCTGATTGAAATCTACACCCCCAACCAAAAAACGGTGGACGCGCTTTCGAAGCTCGAACTTCCCTCTGGTGTAGACATTCAGGTAAAGCTGACTTAATTCCTGCTGTTTTTTATTCTTCGCGTTTCAGTCTAGAAAATGCGATGCCAACGCTCCCTTAGGGTCGCTTAAGGTACCGCATTTATCAGACGGCGAAGAACAAAAATATCAGGTATTAGCAGCCAACCGCAACAACAAATTACTGCGGTTCTCGCAGTAACATTTTTTAACTGTTCCTTTTCCGCTTAGTGCGGTTCAGGGATATTCGTTGCCCGCTCCACGCTAGTGAGACGGCAACACCAAATTCCACTCCAATGAACGGAATTATTGGTAAGAAGGTAGGAATGACTTCCATCTTCGACGAAGCAGGCCGCAACCTGGCCTGTACCGTAATCGAAGCCGGTCCCTGCGTAGTAACGCAGGTGAAGACCACCGATACGGACACATATAACGCAGTACAGCTGGCTTACGGCGAGCGCAAGGAGAAGCACTCCAGCCAGCAGATGGTTGGTCACTTCAAAGCTGCCGGTACTACGCCCAAGCGTGAAGTTGTTGAGTTCCGCGATATGGAAATCAACAAAGCACTGGGTGACACCGTAACCATCGAGGACGTTTTCCAGGAAGGCGACTCAGTCGTTGCCGTTGGTAACTCCAAGGGTAAGGGCTTCCAGGGTGTAGTAAAGCGTCACAACTTTAAGGGTGTGAACGATGCTACTCACGGTCAGCACAACCGTCAACGTGCACCGGGTTCCATCGGTGCTGCCTCCTACCCCGCAAAGGTTTTCAAGGGCATGCGCATGGGTGGCCGTGACGGCGGTGGCCGGACGAGCATCAAGGGCCTCAAGGTCCTCAAGATGTTCCCCGAGCGCAACCTGATCCTCGTTAAGGGCGCCGTTCCCGGCCCCAAAGGCGGAATCGTAATCCTCCACAAATAATTAAGCCAGCCGGGCCCGCTGCCTCTACTACCACTTAGCTTGGTGATTGAATGGCACGGACCGTAAACTATACAAAATGAAACTTCAAGTTCACAGCGCAACAGGTTCCGGTACGGGTCGTGAAGTGGAACTACCCGAAAACATCTTCGGTGTAGAACCTAACGAGCACGCCGTTTACCTCGCGGTAAAGTCTTACCTGGCCGCCCAGCGTCAGGGTACGCACAAAGCAAAGGAGCGTGGCGAAGTCGCCGGTTCTACCAAGAAACTGCACAAGCAGAAAGGTACTGGTGGCTCCCGTAAGGGCGACATCAAGAGCCCGATCTTCCGCTCCGGTGGTCGCATCTTCGGCCCCCGCCCGCGCAACTACGGCATCAAGCTTAACAAGAAAGTTGCCCAGGCCGCTCGTGCCTCTGCGTTCTCCGTAAAAGCTTCTGCTGGTGCCATCAAACTGGTCGAAGACCTCAAGTTCGATGCACCGAAGACGAAAACTTACATCAAGATGCTCAACGACCTCGGCGCGAACGAGGGCAAGACGCTTCTCATCACTGCCGAGCACGACGCCCACGTCTACCGCTCCGGTCGTAACCTGAAGAACAGTGCCGTACTCAGCGCCAACGAGGTAAGCACCTACGACATCATGAAGGCCGGTACGGTCATCGTTGCCGAAGGAGCCATCGAAGTACTGAAAGGTCAGTTCAACCAGTAACAGTCACTAACTTTCCAATTGCTGATAGTCGTGTGAAAACGATTTAATTGGCTCCTAAGGTCGCAAATCAAATCGTTTTCCCACGACGCAATTGAAAAGTTACTGACGGAACACAATCAGCCTCCTAACTTTCGGGAAGGGAACAAACTCAAATCAAAATGGCTAAGACTATTCTTATCAAGCCGGTAGTGTCCGAGAAGGCTGAACTGCTTTCTGAGACGCCGGGTCACTACACTTTCGTAGTTGCCAAGACGGCCAACAAAATTGAAATCCGCAACGCCGTTGAAGCGCGCTACGGAGTAACGGTAGACCGGGTGAACACCATGGTCATGCCGGGAAAAACTAAAAACAGATCGACCAAGTCCGGTCTTCTCCGTGGCCGTGTGTCTTCCTTCAAGAAGGCCATTGTTACCCTCGCTGAGGGGGAGACGATTGAGCTTTACGACGAAATCTAAATAACCTTCGCCTGAGTGGGGAGCCGTTGGTGGTCGTGGTCGATCAAAATACTAACGCTTTTGCTCCGATATTCAGCGAGAAAATTGTGCAATAATGCCAATCAAAAAGTTTAAGCCGGTTTCTCCCGGTTCCCGCTTCCACGTTGGGAACAAGTTCGAGGAGCTTACTGGTGACAAGCCGACCAAGAGCCTGCTCGCTCCGATCAAGAAGAGCGGCGGCCGTAATGGTACCGGTAAAATGACCGTTCGTCAGAAAGGTGGTGGCCACAAGCGCCGTTACCGTATCGTTGACTTCCGCCGTGACAACGACGGAGTACCGTGTACGGTGAAGACCATCGAGTACGATCCGAACCGTACCGCATTCATCGCCCTGCTGGAAACTCCGGACGGAACGAAGTCTTACATCATCGCGCCCCAGGGCCTGAAGGTAGGCGACGTGCTCCACTCTGGTGCGAAGGCTGCACCAACGGTCGGTAACTGTCTTTTCCTGGGTGACGTGCCACTGGGTAACCAGATTCACGCCATCGAGCTTCAGCCCGGTAAAGGTGCCGCACTGGCCCGCTCCGCCGGAACGAATGCTACCCTGATGGGTAAGGAAGGCAAGTTCGTTTCCGTTAAGCTCCCCTCCGGCGAGGTTCGCCGTATCCTTAAGACCTGCCGGGCCACCATCGGCGTTACGTCTAACCCTGACCACAGCCTCACGGTTGCCGGTAAGGCCGGTCGTAACCGCTGGAAAGGCCGTCGTCCTCGCGTTCGTGGTGTAGCCATGAACCCGGTCGATCACCCGATGGGTGGTGGCGAAGGTCGCGCTTCCGGTGGTCACCCACGCTCACGCACGGGTATCATGGCCAAAGGCCAGAAGACGCGCAACGTCAATAAGGCAAGCAACAAATTGATCATCACCCGTCGTAAGACGAAGAACAAGAAGTAATCTATGGCACGTTCGCTTAAGAAAGGCCCCTACGTTTTCCACCGCCTCTACGACAAAATCGTTAAGGCCCAGGAAGGTGGTCGCAAGGGCATGATCAAAACCTGGTCGCGCTCTTCCATGATCATCCCCGACATGGTAGGCCTCACCATCGCTGTTCACAACGGCAAAACCCACGTCCCCGTTTACGTTACGGAGAACATGGTAGGACACAAACTCGGCGAGTTTGCTCCAACACGTTCTTTCCGTGGCCACGGTGGCAAGAAGGGTAAATAAATCAGCGTTCAGCGTTTAGCATTTAGCGGTTAGTTCTAACTTTCCCTAAATGCTGATCGCTAAATGCTAAAAGCTAAAATATTGCGCGGTCGCAGGTGCAGTGAAAGGTTGAAAAACAAAGTCGGCTTGCCCGCATTGCTTTTTATCCGTACTTTTGCACCCGCGTTCGCGCCCCCTTTAATTGAGTGAAGGTAGAGTAAGGTCTCGTCGCATAGAGCTGAAGGCTAAACGCTGAAAGCTAAATGCTTCCCGCTTTGCTAACCCGTTCCCTCGAAAACCTCCAATAATGGAAGCAGTAGCAAGTTTAAATAGCATTCCGATGTCGGTGCGTAAGATGCGCCTGATTATCGACCTCATCCGCGGTAAGGAAGTGGGTGTAGCGCTGGGTATCCTTGAATTCAGCAAGCAGGAAGCTGCGATCTGGATCAAGAAAGATCTCCTCAGTGCTATCGCCAACTGGGAATACAAAACCGGCGGCACCGAAGCAGCAGACGAGTACGACCTGTACGTCTCTGAAGCTTTCGCTGACGCAGGTGCGCAAATCAAGCGTTTCCGCCCAGCTCCTCACGGCCGTGCTCACCGTATCCGGAAGCACAGCTGCCACATCACCATCAAAGTTTCTAACCGCGAACCACTTCCTTCCGAAAAGGAAGGTGCCGTAGTTGAAACCGAAACCGAAACCGCAGAATAAAATGGGACAGAAGACTAATCCAATCGGTAACCGCCTAGGTTACATCCGCGGCTGGGACAGCAACTGGTATGCTGACAAAGAATACGCCGCAAACGTAATTGAAGACGCGAAGCTCCGCGCCTACCTCGATACCCGTATCGAGAAGGGTGGCATCGCCCGCGTCATCATCGAACGTACCCTGCAGCGGGTAACGCTCACGATTCACACCAGCCGTCCCGGTATTATTATCGGTAAAGGTGGTAACGAAATCAACCAGCTTCGCGAAGAGCTTCGTCGCCTGACGAAGAAAGACATCCAGATCAATATCATTGAAATCCGCAAGCCCGAACTCGACGCGAACATCGTTGCCGAGTCCGTTGCCAAGCAGATTGAAGCACGGATCAACTACCGTCGTGCCATCAAGATGGCCATTGCCGCTACCATGCGTGCGAGTGCTGAAGGTATCAAGGTTCGCATCTCTGGCCGTCTGAACGGTTCCGATATGAGCCGTACGGAAGAATTCAAGGAGGGCCGTACGCCACTCCACACTTTCCGTGCAGACATTGACTACGCCCACAAAGAAGCCCACACCGTTTACGGTCGTATTGGTATTAAAGTGTGGCTCTGTAAGGGTGAGGTACTCGGTAAACGGGACCTGAACCCCAACGCTGGCCTTTCCACCAAGGGTGGAGACCGTGGCGGACGCGGTGGCCGTGGCGGCCGTGGCGGACGCGACAACGATCGCCGTGGAGGTGGTCGTGGTGGACGCCGATAATAGAAGCTAGGAACTAGAAACTAGGAGGTAAAGTTTGGAATGCAATTTCTAAAAATTATTTTAGTTCCTAGTTCCTAGTTCCTAGTTCCTAGTTCCTAGTTCCTAGTTCCTAGTTCCTACACAAGCCGATAGCGGCTTAAGACTCAACCGCCGCAGGCGAGAGAACAACTGACCTGGAAGCATCAAAACTATGTTTTGCGCTGTTTCCAACCCCCTGAAAGCAGGGCAGCTGGTAGCGATTCATCGTTACTACTGCCTTGCTTTCCCTATTCCGGGAAAAAAGGGAAAGTTTGCTTCGGTAAACTTCTTAATGTCCGGAGAAAATCTTACCTTTGCCCCGCTCTAAGGGATACCTGGGGTAAATTAAGGGTATAAACGATGAGTTTTCAACCGTTTAGCCTCAAAATTTATAGCAATGTTACAGCCTAAAAGAACTAAATACCGCAAGCAGCAGAAACTCCGTAACCGGGGTCTCGCTCAGCGTGGTAACACGGTTGATTTTGGAACCTTTGGCCTCAAGAGCCTTGGTATCGGCCGGATCACCAACCGCCAGATCGAAGCCGCACGTATTGCCATGACACGTCACATGAAACGTGAAGGTAAAGTGTGGATCCGCATCTTCCCCGACAAGCCAATCACCAGCAAGCCGCTGGAGGTACGTATGGGTAAGGGTAAAGGAGCCCTGGATCATTGGGTCGCTAACGTACAACCCGGACGGATCATGTTCGAGTTGGACGGTGTTACCCGCGAAGTAGCCGAAGAAGCCCTGCGCCTTGCCGCTCAGAAGCTTCCGGTACTGACCCGCGTAGTTACCCGTATTGACTACCAAGGGTAATAACCAACCAAATTTAAAATTTCCGCAGCCTTGTAATAGGGGATGTGGTGCAACCTTAAATAACTGATGGCGAGTAATAAATCAGTCGAGTTGCGGAATGCCTCCGATGCCGATCTTCAGGATCAGCTGACCGAGACCACCGCGAGCCTCGAAAAAATGAAGTTCGACCATACCGTAAATGGTATCGAGAACCCCCTGCAACTGCGGGTAGTCCGTCGCGACTTAGCGCGGATCAAAACCGAAATCCGTCGTCGCGAAATTGCGGCTATGTCTCCCGAGGAGCTGGCCAAACGTGACCGCATCCTAATCCGTCGCCGTAAAAAGTAATCTAGCATGAGCAACGAGGAAACTAAAGAGCAGGAGGGCACCGTCGAAGAGACCACCCCCACCGTGCTGGAAACCGTAGCTGAAGCCGCAGGCACTGCCGCTGCTACTGTTGAAGCAGCCGCTGAGGCTGTAACCGAAACGGTAGCTGAGGCTGCCGCAACGGTAACCAACTACTTCGCCCCCGAAGAGGTAGCCGAAGAAACCGGACGCAATGAGCGCAAGACCCGCATCGGTCTGGTCGCGAGCAACAAAATGGATAAGACCATTTCTGTTGTTATTGAGCGCCGCCTTCAGCACCCCATCTACGGCAAGTACGTAAAGAAGAGCAATAAACTCATCGCCCACGATGAGAACAACGAGTGCCAGATTGGTGATCTCGTGAAGATCATGGAGACCCGTCCCCTGAGCCGTCGTAAGCGCTGGCGTCTGGTATCCGTACTCGAAAAGGCGAAGTAATTAACCGTTTACGGCAACCATCAAATAGCTAACAAATGATCCAACAGGAATCACGGCTGCGCGTAGCCGACAACAGCGGTGCCAAAGAGGTACTCTGTATTCGCGTACTGGGCGGCTCAAAGCGCCGTTACGCCAGCATCGGCGACCAGATCGTCGTAACGGTTAAGGAATCTTCTCCGGGCGGTAATGTAAAGAAGGGTACGGTCAGCCGTGCCGTTGTAGTGCGTACCCGCAAAGAGATCCGCCGCAAGGACGGTTCTTACATTCGTTTCGACGACAACGCCGTCGTTCTCCTCAACGCAAGTGAGGAGCCACGTGGCACCCGTATCTTCGGCCCTGTGGCCCGCGAACTTCGTGATCGCGACTACATGAAGATCGTATCACTCGCACCTGAGGTACTTTAATCAAAGGTCCGAACTAATTAAGTAAAGACAGGGTTCGCCTTGTCTCAACCAATCTAACAATGGCTAACAAGACCTATAAAGATAAGCAGAAGCGCCATACGCCGAAGCTTAAGATCAAAAAGGGAGACATGGTCGTGGTTATCGCTGGTGCCGACAAGGACCGCGCTACGCCCCGCGAAGTACTCCAGGTGCTGCCTAACGAAAACCGTGCCGTCGTTGATGGTGTGAACATTCGTAAGAAGCACCAGAAACCAACCGAAACCGATCAGGGGGGCATCGTCGATAAGGCAGCCTCCATTCACATTAGCAATCTGATGCTCGTCGATGCCGACAATCAGCCCACCCGCGTAGGACGCAAGGAGGATGAGAACGGTAAACTGGCGCGTTTCGGTAAGCGTAACGGTAATATCATCAAGTAATGAGCTACACTCCCCGACTTAAGAAAAAGTACGACGAGGAAATCAAGGCTAAGCTGCAGGAGCAGTTTAACTACAAGAGTTCCATGCAAACGCCGAAGTTGCTTAAAATTTGCATCAATCAGGGTGTAGGTAAAGCTACTCAGGATCGTAAGCTCGTCGAGAACGCTGCTAAGGAAATGACCTTGGTGGCTGGCCAACAGGCCGTTATCACCAAATCTAAGAAATCCGTCTCCAACTTCCGCCTTCGTGACGATATGGGCATCGGTGCTAAGGTAACCCTGCGCCGTGAGAAGATGTACGACTTTCTGGATCGCTTGGTCTCCACCGCACTGCCTCGTGTACGTGACTTCCGTGGTATTAACGACAAGAGCTTCGACGGCCGTGGCAACTACACCATGGGCATCACCGAGCAGATCATCTTCCCGGAGATCAGCCTGGACGACGTACCGAACATCACAGGTTACGATGTAACTTTTGTGACCACCGCAGAAACCGACCAGGAAGCCCTGGCGCTGCTGAAGGCCCTGGGCCTTCCATTCAAGAACCAAAACAACGCGAACTAAGATGGCTCGTAAATCACTAATCGCCCGCGAACGCAAGCGCGAACGCATGGTTGCTAAGTACGCTGAGAAGCGTGCTGCCCTCAAAGCAGAAGGCAACTGGGACGAGCTGGACAAGCTCCCCCGTAACTCTAACCCCATCCGCCTGCACAACCGCTGCGGTCTTACCGGTCGTCCGAAGGGCTACATGCGTAAGTTCGGTCTTTGCCGGGTCAAGTTCCGTGAAATGGCACTTGATGGCAAGATTCCAGGAGTACGTAAGGCATCTTGGTAAGCTCCAAGTTGCAGGTTACAAATTGCCAGGTTTAAAACCGCAATGAGCATCTGCTTCCATATAACCCGCAAATTGCAATCTGCAATTTGCAACCTTCTATAACAGCTCCGGTAGTTCCCTACGGGAAAACCACGGAGCGCAACACATAGCAAAATGGCCGTAACGGACCCAATCGCTGATTTTTTGACCCGTATCCGCAACGCGCAGATCGCAGGTCACCGTGTCGTAATCATTCCTTCTTCCAAGACTAAGAAGCGTATGACCGAAATTCTGTACGATCAGGGCTACATCCTGAAGTATAAATTTGACGACGAAGCCGGAAAAGGCAAGCAAGGAGAGATCTCCATTGCACTTAAGTACGAGAAGGACAGCAAGCGTCCCGTTATTCGTAAGCTCATTCGTGTATCCAAGCCGGGTCTGCGCCAGTACGTAAAGGCTGATGCTCTCCCACGTGTTATCAACGGCCTGGGTATTGCCATCGTTTCTACCTCTCGTGGTCTGATGACCAACAAGCAGGCTAAGAAAGAAAACGTTGGCGGCGAAGTACTCGCTTACATCTACTAATTAATATCAGTTTCACGTCTGCAGGTTAAGTCTGTCACCTATACAAGGGTGGAGGATCAAACCGTAAGACAATTAAATCAACAGGATATGTCCAGAATTGGCAAAAATCCCATCAGCGTACCTTCGGGCGTCAGCATTGACGTCAGCAAGGGAAACCTGGTGACCGTTAAGGGCCCCAAGGGGGAACTTACCCAGCAGGTAAACCCTGACCTGGGAATCGAAATGGAGGATGGTACACTTACCGTCACCCGCCCTTCCAACAGCAAGCGTCACCGCAGCTTCCACGGTCTTTACCGTTCGCTGATTGCCAACATGATTGTTGGTGTGACCGATGGCTACGAGCTCAACCTTGAAGTCGTAGGTGTAGGTTACCGTGCCGAGAACAAAGGCAACCTGTTGATCATGACTCTGGGCTTCTCTCACCCTATTTACTTTATGGTTCCTGCCGAAGTTAAGGTAGAGACGATTAGTGCCAAGGGTAAGGCTCCGATTGTAAAGCTTACGTCTACGGACAAGCAGCTTATCGGTCAGATCGCCGCTAAGATCCGCGCTTTCCGCAAGCCAGAGCCTTACAAAGGAAAAGGTATCAAGTTTGTCGGTGAAGAACTTCGTCGCAAGGCTGGTAAAACCGCCGCTAAGAAGTAATAGCCCCCTAGCCCCCAGCGGGGGAATAACTTTTAGCCTCTTTGCGAGGTCAAAAAAATTAGCAATGCAACTCACAAAACTTAAGCGGAGAAAGCGGATTCACAGCCGCGTTCGTAAGAGCATCTCAGGTACGCCTGAGCAGCCCCGCCTGAACGTTTTTCGTTCCAATAAATTCATTTACGCCCAGTTGATTGATGACGTCAACGGTGTAACCCTGGCACAGGCTTCTAGCTTTGAAGCATCTATTGCTCAGGAAGGTGACAAGGCAACACAGTCTACTGCTGTTGGCAAACTCATCGCCGAGCGTGCGCAGGCCGCCGGCATCTCTAAAGTTCTCTTCGACCGGGGAGGATATCTTTTTCACGGACGGGTGAAAGCCCTCGCTGAAGGCGCTCGTGAGGGTGGCCTTAAGTTCTAAATAGCACTACAATGGCTGATAACAGAAATTCAGGCGGTGGCCGTAACCGTCGCGATGGTGGCAGAGGTCGGAAAGGCGAGAATGCCTCCAACGAACCGGAACTCCGCGAAAAAATGGTAGCCCTCAACCGGGTATCTAAAGTGACCAAAGGTGGTCGTACGTTCACCTTCGCCGCCATCATGGTGGTTGGTGACGGAAAAGGCAAAGTAGGTTCCGGTTCCGGTAAGGCCCGGGACATCTCCGAAGCTATCCAGAAGGCAACTGACAACGCTCGTAAGAGCATGATTAAGGTGCCACTGCACAAGGGAACTATCCCGCACGAGCAGCTGGGTAAGTACGGTGCTGGTAAGGTTCTCCTTAAGCCCGCATCCGAAGGTACTGGTGTAATTGCTGGTGGTGCGATGCGCGCCGTCCTCGATATCGCAGGTGTCAATAACGTACTGGCCAAGTCACAGGGGTCTTCCAACCCGCACAACGTGATCAAAGCCACCATCGATGCGCTGAAGAAGCTCCGCAGCCCGATGGAAGTTGCCAAGCAACGGGGTATTTCTATGGAAAAACTGTTCGAAGGGTAGTCCTCCGGACTTATGCCATCATCCGATGGTTATTCCTAACAACAGAAAACAATAAGTCAACATGGCTAAGGTTAAAATTACCCAGGTTAAAAGTGTGATCGACCGCCCGAAGAAGCAGAAGGCAACGATCCAGGCCCTCGGCCTCAAGCGCATGCACCAAACTGTGGAGCGGGAGAATACCCCTGTTATCATGGGAATGGTAAAGGCAGTAAGCCACCTTGTTAAAGTAGAAGAAGCTTAAGGAGTCTGGAGTGATGAGCCTGGCGTCTGGAGTCTGCGTTCCTCGGAGCGATATGACGAAATGACACTAGGCTGACAGTCTGACAAAGCTGGTACGATAGTTGCCTTTCATTGCACCTGCGTTCAGCGCCCAATAAAGCTTCCTAAAAAATAAAGTCCGTAATGGAACTGAATAATCTCAAACCAGCCGCCGGCGCTACTAAGTCCGGTAAGCGAATTGCACGTGGTCAGGGTTCTGGCCGTGGTGGCACTTCCACCCGTGGCCACAAAGGAGCCAAATCTCGTAGTGGTTACAAGCGTAAGCGCGGTTTTGAAGGTGGTCAAATGCCCCTTCAGATGCGCCTGCCGAAGCGTGGCTTCAACAGCCCGAATCGTGTGGAATACGTTGCTTTCAACCTTGGTCGCCTTCAGGAGATCAGCGAGAAGCACGGCATCACTGAAATTACCCCCGCTGCCCTGTACGCTGCTGGTATCATTAAGAAGAATGATCTGGTAAAAGTACTCGCTAACGGTGCGCTCACCTCTGGTCTCAAAGTGACGGCACACGCCGCTTCTGCGAAAGCCAAGGAAGCCGTCGAGAAGGCGGGCGGTTCTCTCACCATCTCCTAAATTACCCGTACCATGATGAGGTTCTTTGAAACACTAAAAAACATCTGGTCGATCGATGAGTTGCGTAAGCGCATCCTGTTTACGCTGCTGCTGATCGCCATTTATCGTCTGGGTTCTTACATCGTACTTCCGGGTGCTGATGTTGATGCACTCACGGCGTCGCTCGATAGCCAGGGTGGTGGAAATGACCTCCTTGGGCTGATCAACCTGTTCACCGGTGGTGCATTCAACAATGCATCCATCATGGCCCTTGGTATCATGCCGTACATCACGGCGAGTATCATTGTCCAGCTGCTTGGCTTTGCGGTTCCTTACTTCCAGCGCTTACAGAGCAAGGAAGGTGAATCCGGCCGTAAGAAGCTTAGCCAAATCACCCGCGCCCTTACGGTTGCTATTACCCTGGTTCAGGGTGCTGGTTACCTCACTTACATCAAGAGCAACGGAGGTATGTCGTCTCAGGTAGACGAATCTATCTTCTGGCTCTCAGGTATTGTAATCCTTTCTACCGGTACCATCTTTGCGATGTGGCTGGGTGAGCGGATCACTGACCGGGGCATCGGTAACGGTGTATCCCTCCTGATTACAGTAGGTATCATCGTTGGTTTGCCAACTGCGTTCGGCTTCGAACTCGTTGACAAGTCTGACCGTCTGCTACTCTTCGCTCTTGAAATGTTCGGCTTCTTCTTCGTCACCCTCGTAACTGTAATGATTGTTACTGGTGTACGTAAGATTCCACTGCAGTTCGCTAAGCGTATGGTCGGCCGTGGCAACGCTGCTGCTCCTACGAGTACTGAGCGCGACTACATTCCACTGAAAGTAAACGCTTCTGGTGTAATGCCGATCATCTTCGCTCAGGCCCTGATGATTCTTCCGGTAAGTCTTGCTGGTTTCGGCAGCAGTGATGCACAGACCAGCTGGCTCGTTCAGCAGTTCAACGATTTCACTTCCCCGCTCTACAACGTGATTTACTTTGTAATGGTGGTGGTCTTTACCTACGTCTACACGGCCTTGGTAGTGAACCCCGGTCAGTACACAGAGTACTTGCGTCGTCAGAATGCTTTCATCCCCGGCGTTCGCGGCGGAGCTGAAACAGAAGAGTATATTGATGCGATCACCAGCCGTATTACGTTGCCTGGTTCTATCATCCTCGGTTTGATCGCCATCCTACCCGCGATTGTGGCTGGTCTCGGTGTCAACCAGCAGTTCGCTATCTTCTTCGGTGGTACTTCCCTGATCATCATGGTTGGTGTTGTACTCGATACACTCCAGCAGATCGAAAGCTACCTGTTGATGCGCAAGTACGACGGACTGGTGAAAGAAGGCCGCCTCGAAGGCCGCGGTGGTAATAGCCGCATGCAGAGCCTTGGCGCTGACTTCTAAGCTAACCACGCAGCACGAATGTTTGTAAAGCACCTATCCTGGTTTCCGGGGTAGGTGCTTTGCTTTTTTGCTGGGTAGTTGAAGGCTTTGGGGTGCTCTTAAGGTTGATGGGCTGATGGCTTGGATTTATCCTAGAGATTTGGATGACCTCGATGACCCAGACGCCCACGACGATCCCAATGACCCCAATGACCCCGGACTTCGTCCGGGGCTACTATATTTTAATCGCTCTGCGATAGCTTTCGTTGGAGGTGTTACAGGCTTTGGAGGCTGGCTGGCGTTAATGGAAGATAACGTGAAGAACAACCAATGACAATGTGAGCCCCAAGCCCAGCCAAGCAACGTCTTTACTAAAGGAGTGTCCAGGTAAGGTTTGGATGTTACTTCCTTGAAAATACAGCTAAGTCAAAAGTAAAACCTGGCATTACTCCTTCTCCGGAGAGTACGGTGCCTTCTAGCGGTAAAACGTCGGTCTCGACTCCTGGCCTGTAAATACGCACTTCACCGAGGTAGCTATCAATCAGCCAGCCTAAGCGAACACCTTGGGCCATCCACGTTTCTTCCATCTTTTTCTGCAAAGGGCGGTCGTCATCACTTTTTGAATGGATTTCCGCCACAAAATCCGGAACCAGTGCGGGAAAGCCTTCTAACTCTTCTTCTGGTATAACAGCTAGCCGTTCATCACTGATCCAGACGGCATCCGGACTACGGACAGAGCCGTTGGGTAAGGTAAATCCCGTCGAAGAACTGGCGGTGTCACCCATTCCGTTTTCAATAGCCCAAATGGTTAGGTAGGCACCTAACCTAAGTTCACGACGACCAGATAAAAAGCCCACAGGAGTCATAATCGTAATTTTTCCATCGGGTTCGCGCTCTACAATAAGTTCTGGGTTTTGAGCACAGAACTCAGTAAATTCTGAAAGGCTGAGGATCCGATTAAAGCTTAACGTAGCTAACCGGTTAGGTGGAAGTTGTACAGAAACAGACATTGGCAGGCGTGTTTGCTTAAAGATACAACGATAGAGGAGGGGTAAAAGGTTTGCCTCCTAAGCCGCAGCCCGCTGCATCTTCCGCAATACATCCACATCTGCTGCTGGCGCGAAGAGCAGTTCTCCCTGGCGGTCGTCAACGATTTCGAGGCGGAGCTGCTTGGCGAGTTCTTTGGCCAGGTTCCCGAGTTGTTGGCAGTAGGGTAGGGAGTTGCCCATTGCGGCGTAGTGATCGATGATACCGATGCGGAAAAGATCGTAAGGGTCTACCTGGCCGATGAGGTTCCGCAGGTCAGCTTTGGCGGCGACTTTTTGCTGGCGCAGGCGAAGCTGCTCGCGCAGGTCGGCCATGGTGCAGCCAACGATTTGCTCGCGGCGGTAATGGTTCCAGTAGTCAGCGGAGCCGCGCTTGCGGGTGTAGTGGGCCAGGTGGCGGGTTTCGGCAGCTTTCTGGCAGGTGATGCGGGCCAGGGCTTTTACCTGTTCCAGCAGCTCCAGGGTCTCGGTGGTGGAGAGTTGTACGTGTTCTGGGTAGACATCTTCTTCCTTGCTCAGGCGGGTCGCTACGGCTTGTTTGACCTTAGATTTAGAGGACAGCGCGATGAGCTTACCGAACTCCAGGCAGAGGTAGTACTCTTTAATGACGTTGCCTTTAGAGCGTGGATCACCGGCGAAGTCTTTCATCCCTTCAGGGCGGCGGATGCCGTCGGTGAATTGGTACACGTCCTTCAACCAGTGGCGGACGTTGGCCTGGTAATGATTGTCGTTCAGGCCCAGGGCGCGGTGCAGCTCGGAAGCTTTTACGACCCGGGTACCTTTCTTTGAAATGTGGATGTTAATATCCATTGTTTGAAACTTGCTGTTGTTGCTACAAATTTATGCACTTGTGTTGTTTGTTGCAAGTTTCAAACAAATAATTTTTCACTTTTGTGTGATTTTTTTGTTTTTCATAGTGGTTTGTGTTGATTTGTACGCGATTTGGTGACATTTTGTATTGCGTAGGGTAGCCTCCCATGACTGCGTCCGGGGTTACTTGTGTTTAATCGCTACGCGATAGCTGGTGTTGGAGGTGTTGCATTGAGTAGGGCTGCGTTCGGGGATTACGGCTGCGTTGATCGCTACGCGATGGCTTATGTAGAGGCGGAGCAAGCTTTGCCCTTTACCTTTCCTTGCACCTGCGTGCGCGCCACCTATTCAGCTTTTTCTTCCATTGCAATCATCTTCAGCCACCACCAGACCAGTAGTGCACTGTCGCCCTGATAGTCTTGATCACGGAGGGCTCCTTGGTAGGCGGTCATCACGGCTTCGTCGGCGATGAGGAACTGGCGGAGGGTTTTGAGGAGCTTGGTGTAGCGGGGGAAATCTGCTGCTGGCGGGATTTCTTTTGCCCCCAGACGAGCGCAGACCAGCATGAAATCTGCGGTAGAGTAGGGGGCGTAAATTTCAGGGTACTGCCCCATTAGGTAGAGCGAGACCATATTGTAGTCGTCGTCGTGGTTGTGGCTGGGGGTCTTGTCTTTCGGGTGTTGATCGCGAAAGCGATTGAAGAGTTCGTTGACGTAAAAGACGAACCGCTGGATGCGCCCTTCGAGCTGGCGGTCTTCGCTGAAAAGATCGCGAAAGGCATCGCGGACGAAGTCGGGCTCCCAGCGCATGAGGGCCAACATCGCGCGCTTGGGGTCGTAGCCCCCACGGCGGTAATGACGGCGGTTGGTCTTGGAATCGAGGGCTTCGTCGTATACGCCTGCGAGGTCCTTAGCCTCTACGTTGAAGTGGGTCTGCCAGTTTTTCTGGGTTTCCCAGAGAGGTAAGAATGCCTGGGCTTCTTCGGTTTTTAGCCAGTCCGGGAAGGCGGCTAGGTAGGCTTTTATTTTGGGTACCTGCATAGTTTGGTGAAGGTCGGGAAAATTTTGGGGGAGGACAACGATAATGGTAAAGAGCACAAAGGGCACAGAGAATACAAAGGGCACAAAGAACACAAAGAACACAGAGGGCAAAGTGATCCTACTGTCAGTGCCCTGAAAGGGTACGTCTTTTAGCGAGGGGTTGATCGAAGCCGAAGGCGGCGATCAGCCCCTCGCGAATTGGAGGGTAAATAGGGCCTAATGCTTCAATAATCGGACTTTTGCCGGGTGGTTCATAGTGTTAAGGAAATTTGTGAGGCTGTCTTGTCCTGCTTGTCCGGCCAGTTTATGGTCGTAGAGAAAGAGGTCCACGCCGGGTTGTAGGAGCCAGGGAAGGCGGGCGGTCAGTTCAGCAGCGCTTTCGCCGGGGTAGCCGCTCACGAGTACGCGGTAGCCTGCGGTGGTCAGGCTGTCTTTATACGCTGTAAGTTGGCCGGTTTCCCACTGGGAGGTGTCGGTCAGGAGGACGATGTTTTTTGGTGGCGCGCTTGCTGGCGGCGGCTCATTTGGCGCGCACGCAGGTGCAAGGAAAGTTAAAAAGAGCAAGGCCAAAAAGACCGCTAAAACCCTGTACCTCGGGTAATCCGCGAATATCCGCGTAATCCGCTTAAATCCGCGATTCGAAAAATGTGGTAATAGATCCATCATAACCCAAGAAAATCAATGTTACGGCGCAGGCCTGCGTACTTGGTCCGTTTCACGGCCGACTTCTGAAAGACCCGCCGGAAGACCTCCTCGGTCATCTCCGTCATCTCGCGTTGGCTCATGGCGGGCAGGTCGGGGTGGGCGTTGAAGGCCGGTTCCTGGTGGGGCTCGCTGAAGCGGTTCCAGGGGCAAACCTCCTGGCAGATGTCGCAGCCGAAGGCCCAGCCTTCCATCCGCCCGGCGAACTCTGTGGGGATGGCTTCGCGCAGCTCGATGGTGAGGTAGCTGATGCATTTGGAGCCATCAACGAGGTAGCCCTGCGGAGAAATAGCCTCCGTCGGGCAGGCATCGATGCAGGCCGTGCAGGTGCCGCAGTAGTCTTTGATCTGGGTGTCTGGCGTAAGGTCGAGGTCGGAGATGATCTCGGCCAGGAAGAAGTAGGAGCCCGCTTTGGGGTTGATGAGGAGGGTGTTCTTACCCGTCCAGCCAACACCAGCGCGTTTGGCCCAGTCGCGCTCCATCACCGGAGCGGAATCCACGAATACCCGTCCGTCGATGGGCGCTCCGAGGAAGAGCTCTAGTTCCTCAACTAAGTCTTTCAGCTTGTGGCGGATCACCTTATGGTAATCCTGCCCGTAGGCGTAGCGGCTGATCTTGGGGGCTTCCAGGCTGGGCATGTCGTCTTCCGGGAAGTAGTTGTAAAGCAGGGAGACGACGCTTTTTGCGCCGGGTACGAGTTTGGTGGGGTCTATCCGTTTGTCAAAGTGGTTTTCCATCCAGCGCATGGTACCGTGCTTGCCCTGGTTGAGCCAGGCTTCGAGGCGGTGGGCTTCTTCGGTCATCTGCTCGGCCTTGGCTATACCTACGAAGGAGAAACCGGCCTTTAGGGCGCGGGCCTTTACTTCGGAGGAGAGGGTGGAGGAGCGCATTTTTTGGTTTGGTGGTTTGGTGGAGGATGGTTTTGTGGTTCGGTGGTTTTGTGGAGGGTGGTTTTGTAGAGGGTGGTTTTGTAGTCCGGTGGTTTTGTGGGCGTCGTCCCCGCAAGTCTTGCTTCATTGAAGCTGAGCCTCAACCTCGCGCTAAGCGATTTAT
>CAYWMW010000021.1:22790-25097 GCA_964458975.1 uncultured Lewinella sp.
CCCGCAAGTCTTGCTTCATTGAAGCTGAGCCTCAACCTCGCGCTAAGCGATTTATCAGGGATTCGGACAACCCAAGTACCACCCTCCACCGAACCACAAAACCACCGAACCACCGAACCACAAAACTACTTAAACAACCCCTCCACCAGCCAGTCCGCAATCAGCTGCCGGTTGCGCGGCTCTACGATCCGGACCTGGTCCGAAGGGTTGGTGATGTTCCCGAGTTCGATGAATACGCCGCTGCACTTGGCCTCGCGGAGTACGTACAGATCCCGTGTGCCAACGGTGCCAGCGTAGCCCCGGCCCTTTCGGACCTGGTTGTACTTTTTACGGACAACGGCCTGCATCTTCTCGGCCTGTTTGGCTCCGATGAGGTCGGTTTCGTGGTGGTAGAAGAAGAGGTCGATTTTTTTGTTCTTCGCCCGGCTGTCTACGTGGATGGAGATCATCGTCTGGTCGGTGATGCCCTTAGCGATGTACTCGTCGTAGAGGCCGTTGATGATGTTGGTCCGCTGGGCGAGTCTGGCTTTCTGCTGGTAGGGGATGGGCTGGCCGCCCCAGACGGTTTCGTCTTTGTCGCCCTTCAGGTACTTCTCGTCACGGATGCCTTCGGTATCACGGATGATCATGTAGGGCGTACCGCCGTGGGCGAGGATGTTGCGGGTAACGCGCAGGGCGACGTCGTAGGCGTATTCGTCTTCGTGCAGGTGGTGGCCAGCGCGTTTGCCGATGGTGCCGGGGTCCGGGCCGCCGTGGCCGGAGACGATGTAGAAGACCCGGCCGGCGAGCTTATTGTCCTTCTTCGGAACGTAAGCATACTTTTCACCGAAGATGTCGAAGGTTCGGTACGCGGAGGTAGTGACTTGTTCCAGATCCTGCGGCTTCGCGCCCGGCTTTCCACCGGTCTTTGCGATTTCGCCCGCGCCCAAAATCTCTTCCGGTGCGGCTTCCAGCTTTTCCTCGAAGCAATTATCGATGTGGAAGGGAATGTATAGGATTTTGTCTTCGCGGAAATCTTCGGGCCTTACGGATTCCGTTAGCAAGTCTTCGTTATAATACTGAATGGCCAGGGCGCGGGCGTAGTCGTCGTTGCCCGTGGAGGTGCGGATGCTTTTTCCATCGAAATTTGTTACCTCGATGGGCAATTTGTAGGTTTTTCCGATGAGGAGTTTTGCGTTGTTCTTCAGTTTGTTCAGTCGGTAGAACTCGTTGAGATTGCAGGTGTAATCCAACAACTTATAGCGCCGCAGCAGGGCGTAAATACCGTCTCCTTTCTGGGCGGTGATGCGCAGTTGGTCAGCAGATAATTCCAGGCTGAAAGCGAAGAGTACCGTAAAAAGGAAGAGTTTGTGAAAGGTCATAATCGGGATAGGGGAAAGACTTTTGCGCTGCAAGATAGTAAACGTGGATGCGGCGGCTATCTTTGCCCCGCAAATGTCTACTTTTCAACAAATAATCCACTTGCTCAGTTGGGAGCTCAAGACCGAATGGCGCAACCGCTACGCCCTGGGCTCGGTATTGCTGTACGTAGTAGCTACTGCCGTAGTGATCTACTTTGCGGTGCAGAATTTTAACGCCATGATCTTTAACGCCCTCTACTGGGTGGTATTGTTTTTTGGCGCTACGGTGGCCAGCGGCCGCAGTTTTTTGCGGGAAGGCGGCCGGCGGCACTACTACTTTTATACCATCGCTTCGGCGGAAGCACTACTGGTGAGTAAGTTCCTATACAATACGCTTATTATCTGGCTCATCAGTTTGCTCACCTGGGGCTTGCTCGGCTTTTTCTCCGGGCAGGATTATGTACTGGAGCCGGGCTATTTTCTGGCGGCGTTGTTACTGGGAGGCCTTGGCCTTAGCTCCGTTCTCACTTTCGTTGCGGCACTCGCCGCCCGTGCCGGAGGCAGTGGAACGTTGATGGCCGTGCTGAGTTTTCCGCTGGTGATTCCGTTGTTGTACCTTTTGGTGAATGCTGGGGGATATGCGGTGGGGCTTACCTCCGGGCAGGAGGAAACCTACCTGATGCTGGCGGCGGCTATCGATCTGTTGG
Source organism: uncultured Lewinella sp. (assembly GCA_964458975.1). Lineage (GTDB taxonomy): Bacteria > Bacteroidota > Bacteroidia > Chitinophagales > Saprospiraceae > Neolewinella. The sequence continues at coordinate 24,838 of CAYWMW010000021.1, forward strand.
GGCTGGCGGTGGGGCTGGTGTTGTTCCCTTTTGTTTGGAGGGATTAGGAGTTTGGAGTCTGGAGTTTGGAGTCGCTGCCGCAAGTACCTTTTAGAGTCTGGAGTTTGGAGTCTGGAGTTTGGAGTCGCTGCCGCAAGTACCTTTTAGAGTCTGGAGTTTGGAGTCTGGAGTTTGGAGTCGCTGCCGCAAGTACCTTTTAGAGTCTGGAGTTTGGAGTCTGGAGTTTGGAGTCGCTGCCGCAAGTACCTTTTAGAGTCTGG
>CAYWMW010000022.1:0-16537 GCA_964458975.1 uncultured Lewinella sp.
GGTCCGTGTCTCAGTACCCGTGTGGGGGATCACGCTCTCACGCCCCCTAACTATCATCGACTTGGTGAGCCGTTACCTCACCAACTATCTAATGGTACGCACACCAATCTTATACCGCCGGAGCTTTAATCAATCAAACCATGCGGTTAATTGATACTATGGAGCATTAATCCACGTTTCCATGGGCTATTCTCCTGTATAAGGTATGTTGTGTACGCGTTACGCACCCGTGCGCCGGTCGTCATCTGGTGACCGAAGTCTCCAATGTTACCCCTCGACTTGCATGTATTAAGCCTCCCGCTAGCGTTCATCCTGAGCCAGGATCAAACTCTCCATAGTAAAGTTCTTGTGGTTTAGCCCCCTAGCCCCCAAAGGGGGAAATCAGGAGTAAACCGATATTGTAGAACTAACAGTCAAGAGTTTAATGCTGTCATTAAAATTGTCAGGGCTATTCCACTTCAAGCTAAATGTTATAAACATTTGGCAATTCGTTCTGATATAGCTTTTGAACCTCGCCTACCATTGATGTCAAAGATCGTTGTGCCAAGTTTGATCCCTTTACGTTAGCTATCCTTTTCTTATCGAATGTTGCGGATAGTTCAGGCGCAGGGCTTGACCGTTTATCTTACTTCAAAACAACTCCGAAGAGTAGTTCTTTAAGTTCGTTTTCGTTGCTTAGCTTTCTAAGCGGCTGCAAAATTACAGTGCCTAAAGTTACTGTGCAAGTGTTAAGTGAAATTAGTTTGAGATTTTATTTCCAAACCTGTTTACAACTCAACCCCACTCATTAGCGGGCCGCAAAGATACACGCTTCAGTTTCACTCCTGCAAGACTTTTGAAAAGTATTTTTAACTTTCTTTAAGTCTCATTGATTAGAAGGAAATTTTAAAGCGCTCACTCCGTTGAAGGAGCCGTTTTGCGAGACGTTTCTCGCTTGCGGGCTGCAAAGATACGTCCATCAATATCACCCTTGCAAGTCTTTTTGCACTTTGAACCAATCTTTTTTGCACTTCGCTTCGATGTTACGCTAAGCGACGACTTCGCCGAACTTTTGACGGTGAAACACGGTGCGCGCAGAACGGCAGGAAATCAGTATCGCGGATTTGGGCGGATTACGCAGATCTACACAGATTATGAGAGGAGGCTTTCTCGCTTCGACGCTCACTATCCTTCATAACCTATGCTTTTTACCTTTCCTCGCACCTGCGGCCGCGCCCACATGAGTCCTTATATATACCTACGCACTGCCTCTCCTAGGAACCTGCGACCAAATAAGCCGATGTCCGTTGTCCACATGAAACTGAGCTCGTCCGTGAAAGAAGTTTCTCCATTGAGGAAAGCCAGTACTCGCTCCGGCGGATTTTTTGCAAACAAATCCACGAAGAGCTCATCGGCGGCCAAATCTCCATTCTGGAGGATTCGTAAAAGCGTTGCGTCGTACAGGATATGCTTTGTTGGCCAGGGAGCGATGTTCTTCAGATTGGGATAGCTTTCGGCCAAGGACATTAGTTGCCGCTGCAAAGCCAAAAAAGTATAGCCGGTGGAAGGCCGGGTAGCGCCCCCACGCATACCTATATATATAAGGTTACGTTCACGGACGGGAAAGGGGTAAGTCGTCATCGGGATATTACCACCTTCGGTGTGCGTGACCTCGTAATTGGCCTGCGTCCAGTAATCGTATATATAGGTCTTGAGCAGGCCATCGTATTCCGGGATGGTCAGGTGGTTGTTGCTGAAAATCGCGATCTCGATCAGTGCGCGGCGTTTGCTGAAGGGCATCACGTAAAAGAAGCGGGCCTCTCCGTGCTGTGGCGTTCGAAAATCCATGAGGGAAGCACGGCCGGGATCGAAGGTATCTTCTTCCGTTTCGACGAACCAGCCCCGGAAGTGCTGGTCCAGATAAGGTGCTTTGATTTGGCGCGGCCGCAGGTGCAAAGGAAGGGATGAAAAGGCAAGGTTCGCCACATACTCCGCTCCTCCGGCCGTAAAATGCACCTCCTCCCCTACCGGTCGGATATTTTCCGCCCTGGCAACAACGCGCTGCAAGCCGGGGATTTCATCAATTACCTCGTTAACGTGGCTGTAGAATTCCGTACTCCGAATGAGCTTGTATATATAAGGACTGATGTCGCAATCAAGGTTTCGCTCCGCATCGTGAACCGTCACTACCGGCCAGCGGTGGTAAACCAGGTTTTCGAACGGACCGGGATCTGCTTCCCAGAAGGACCAGCTGCGGTCGTGGGCGGTCTTTTTCCCTTCGGGATCGACCAATACGACGGATTTACCCGCCAATTTACCCGCTTTTTGCAGGTGGTAGAGAGCGCTTAGTCCGGCCAGGCCGCCGCCGAGGATGGCGATGTCGCAGGTGGTGGTCTGGTGGTTCGGTGGTTCGGTGGTTCGGTGGTCCGCACTATTGCTTTTGTTCCGCTCACTCATAACGTGAAGTTAAGCACCACAAAGAAGAACAGCTGCGCCCAGAAGTACACCAGCAAAACCGGGCTCCGAAACCGAATGCGAAAAACGTACAGCGGCAGGGAGATCAGGAAAGCGATGATGGCCCAGGCGAGGTAGTTCTGGAGGGGGATTTCGCCTCCGCCCCACTGCCAGTAATCCAGGGCAATGGCCACCGGTTCTATGGATACGTCGTAGAGGGCGGTTAGGATAGCAGCAACTAAAGGGTAAAGGAAAAAAGCATAAGGGATAGAGGGTGCTCGCTCCTCTCCCACCCTCTCCTCTGAGCCCTCGCCATGGGAAAGAGGAGACGCTGAAGGCGAGGCCTCAGGGAAAAAGCGTTCAAATAGCCTAATAGCGACCTCGTTACAAGCCAGCGTCAGTACACACCAGTTAAGCGCAATCACGAAAGGAACGCCGAGCCACTGGAACCACATCGTCGGGCCGTATTTATACTCGCCGAAGATGGCTCCGGTGGCAACGCCGAGGGCTTCCATGATGAAGGTGAACGCGTAAGCTATCGCCAGCCAGTAGAACAAGCGCTTGTCTTCATTGCTGCGGTAGATGGCGTAGAGGACCAGGCCGTTGAGGACGAAGAGCAGGCCGTCCGTCGTCAGTTTTGTGACGGGGAGGACGGCGGGCAGGCAATGGGCCAGGGTTCCGCTGGTGAAGGCGAAGATTAGGAAGTAGGAGAGTTTGCGGTTGAATGTGGTTGGCGGTGCCGTTTGATTAGCCAAATATGAATGATTTAGTTACTGGCTTTTAGGACAACGGGAGGGGAGTTTGGTTGTTCAGCTTAGTCTTTTTTGTTGTCGCCGCCTGCTGCTGCGTACATCGCCAGGAACTTCTCGTTGTCTTCTGCTTCCTGGAGCTTATAATAACATTTTTCGGCGAGTTCAGGCTTGCCGGTTTTACGGTAAGCCATTCCTTTGATGTAGCAGGCGTGGGCGGCGTTGCGGGGATCAAGCTCGTCTTCCAGGCCGGCTACGAGCTTGAGGGCTTTTTTGGCGCGGCCGCCAAGGAGTAGGTTTTCGGCTTCCATCAGGTCCAGTCGTTCGGATAGGCTGACGGGGGTGCTTTCGTTTTTCGCCAGAATTTTACGCGCGTCGTCCAACCCGTCGGAGCTATTTTTGGCGAGGCGGGCGGCAATTCGTCCGCTGGCGGAGCGGGCGGCCGCCTGGTAGTGGCGGGCTTTCAGGAAGTGGGAGTTAAAGGTGTCCGGCTGTTCTTTTGCAACGTAATCCGCCGCGTACGGAGCTGCCATTCCACCGGAGGGGAACTGGTTGAGCAGTTCCACTACTTCCTCCTTTGTCATGTACCCAACCTTGCGGAAGTATTCATTTCCGTTGGCGTCCTCGATGATGAGGGCGGGAATGGCTTTGATGCTGTAGCGGGCCAGCTCGGTATTCGTATTCGTCGCGTCGATGCGGCGGTTTACGAAGCGGGTCTGTAGGGACTGGACGGTATCCTGAGACCAGGTCCGTTCGTCCATCACCTTGCACGGGCCACACCAGGTGGCGTAAAAGTCGATGATGACGAAGGTGCCTTTTGCGGCGGCGAGATTGGCGGCAGGCTCTTCCCCCATGCGGGTGAAGGCGGTTTGGGCGGTTAGGGTGGTGGTAAAAAAACAGTACAAGACTGAACGTAATAAGGCGTATACTGAGGGGTGTTTGTAGAAAAGCAATAGGATGGAAAAACAGACACAAGATAAGAATTCTCACCTTCTGTAAGAACTATTAATTTATTTAAGAATGCCCCTGCATTTAATTTTCAATAGCCGTCAAAAAAGCGTCAACAAAAACTTGAGGGTTAAAATTTAGGATAGCCCACAGAGATAAGATTGTAAGAAATATTCAAAATGTTTCCGCCTCTCTTTAGCTTTTTAAGCTCTTTCTCAACCTCCCTGTTGTAATAATAATTAACCAGTTCTTGTTGTTTTTCTCGCCAAATATACTTTTCACGACCTTGTAGAAAATATTCGTAGACCCTGATTATCTTTTGACTCTTTCTTACTTTTTGCTCCTTAGCTTTGGTAAAGGTCTCAATACATGGCTCATTGATGAACTCCATCATCGTTTTTTCGCCTATTTTGGATTCAAAGCCAACGCCAATTTGATTAAAAGCCACAAGTTCTCCCTCCTTTAAATAAAGCGTCACAATCAATTTCTTAACAAGAAACTCTTCTTCAGCATCAGGAAGTTCAAATTCCTGCCTAGTGGCCGATACATACCAATCAAGACAATCAATGTATCTTCGAATTACGTCTTCATCTGTTTTAGATTGGCTCATTACTGATAATGAGCACATTGAAATTAGGGCTATGAACAGTAGTTTCATCTTTAGTTAGTTGCAAGTGTCAAAGCCATAGTTCCCGAGGTTTTCGCCAGTTGGAAGACCATTTCCACAATCATTACTAGAGGAGTCAAGAAACGTATTCATTTCTCTTTGTATTCTTTCTGGTGGAAACGAAGGTCCATTAAACTTAGCAAAAGTAATAGAGCTATAGTCCAAGACATTAATGAAACTAGTAAACTACAGGCCCTACTGTAAAAAGCATCCTGGTTGTTTTTTTCAAGTCAGAGACTTCTTCCACCTTCTTGACAATGTCCGCCACTTTTGCGTCTGAAGCTAAGGACACCTTCCGTTCTTTCTCGATTTTACTCGGATACCCCTTTGGGCCAAGCATGAAATGATCAAAAATGAACAACAAACTCCAGTCTTCTTCTTCCCATATTTGTTTAAGGCCATCAACATGATCAACACAAATTGATTGCCTCCATTCGCTTTGATTATCTTTTTTTAAAAGAACAGGCTTGGGGTAGCCTACTGGGATTTCAGTCCATTCTTCACTTCCTGAAGAATTAAAGTTGTAATTTAAAACCATCGTTTTAACAAAAAAAACATCGTTAGTATCTGGTCGTGAGAAGTGCATTCCATTATCAAACAATGTTCTAATTAAACAATTCTCCAAATTTTGCAGCAAGCTGTCATTTTGGATAGACTGAGAAAAGACTTCGCCCCCCCCAAACACTAAGATTAAAATACTAAAGTAAGTTTTCATAGATCAGTCTTGTCCACACAATTGAAAGTTGAAATCTTCAAGCGAGTCGTTTCCAATGTTACCACATTCAATTCCAGACGCATTAGCCATTGCATTTAATGTAGCATCTATCTGTTCAGGGGTGAAATCGGGGTGGTTGTTTCGAAAGTCAGCATATGCTGGCGTGTCTGTAAGGCCACTCCAAGACAAGAGTTTTAAGGTAAGTGGAGACAACCCTGGGTTATAGTGATGCAACACACTCGCGAGACTATCTACATACTCTCGAGACATAATTAAGTGATCATCTCTATTGAGGCTTCCAAAATCTTCGATTGGATATGTTGCGAGGAATTCAGCGTCTCCAAGCAATGCTCTTTGCTGGCTTAGATAACCGTGAATAGCTTCGTGAACAACTTGGACTCTTATGAAATCGTTGGTACAATTAATCCAATCCTCATCTAACAAAATACTACCTTGAAAGACAAATTCGCCTCTCGAATTCGTTCCACTTCCGCTGTTAAAGAATGCAGCCGGTACAATTTCACTCGGTCTACCCGCTTGCGTAGCTACATCAGGATGGGTTGTGATCGTTAGATTAACATTTGAATTTGTATTAAAAACTCCGTTTATCAGTTGAACTATTGGATTTGTTCCATCATTACCATCCCCAAAGAGTTGGTTTACAGCAGCGCTTGCGCATGGGAAATCGTTTGGATCTATAAGTATATTTATTCGCTCAATTTTAATTGGCTTTGTATTATCCTCTTCCTCCTCATCACACCCCACCCCATCCTCTATACACCGATTATTCGGATTATTCGGATCATTATTAACAACTACTGTTCCTGGGCCATTGGTTCCGTTAGTTGGGCCACCGCCGTTGGTTCCGGAGGTCCCGACAAAGCCACCAGGCGGAGTTGTTCCTCCACAGCCTACCCCGTCGGAGATGGTAGTCTCCGAAGTAAGAGTATAGGTGCTTGAAACATCGATCACTTCACCTCCAGCAGAGGTATACCATACGGTTTCAGAAATGTAATGAATGGTAATCTTACAGTCTTTAGCAAAAAAGTCCTGTGTAGCTTCCTGAGAAATATTGTTCAGCGCATCAGTGTCGTAATAGCCGAACAATTCATAATCCAACGATAGGTGAATATAGACCAAAGCCTCCTTCGTGAATTTACTACCCCCCAACGATTGTTGAAATTTAGAGGCAAGCACACTATCGTAATAGCTAATTTGACCGTCAATAGCATCCCGATCAAGGTAATCGATCCTAGCCATACCCTGACCCAAGTAATGAATTATTGAGATCACCGCTTCTACTTGACTGGATGTTGCCTCGTACACAGGCACCAGATAATGCCTATAATCTTCGCTAACATCAACCGTAAGCAAGGCATCCCATGCTGGATAACCATCCGATTGCAAACGCGCCAAGTGCTCCTCAGCGGAATATTGTTCAAGATAGGCCCGCTGAATTCCAGGGAGAGGCACCGCTGATTTTGCCCTTGGTGCCGATGTTAGCACCAAAGGGTTAGTCCCGGTAGCGCAGTCACTTTGTAAACAAGCAAGCCCCTGCTCAGTAGCAGGCAGAAACGCTTCATCGGTTAAGTACTCCTCACTACAAGCTGTTAAAAACAGCATAAGTAATAGGTAGGTAGGTAGGTAGGTAGGTAGGTTTTCATTACAGCATGATTAGGTACGCTAAAATACTCTTTTATCTCCATTTTTACAAGTTCGAGTGATATTTTTTAGCCCGAAAAGCCGAGGGCGTAAAAGTTAACAACCTTAAACTACACTGTACTATTTGGTCATAAACAAAACCTCCTCCACCGCAACCACCGTGTTCGGCAACCAGACATTCCGGCTCTGCTGGCTCAGATAACCACTTCCGTAGTAACATTCTTTTACGCTCTGGTGCCCGTCCTGATGGGTAAGGAGCAAGCGTGCGGTTGCTGGCTTTAATTGCACCCAGCGGCCTTTGGCAGACGGTAGTTTGTAAGCACGGGTTGCGCCTTTATTTTCGGAGGTCACCAGCGTACGGTCTTCTCCGTGGCGCAGTTGCACCAGACTACGCCCGTTGCCCGGCGTATACAAGCCACTCTCCTGAATAGAAAGCGACTTGAAGGTCTTCGCTGCGGGGTCAAACAACAGCACGATGCCGTTGAGGGCATCGATTCTGCCGCCGCCGGTCTCGGTACCGTAGTCGTTGCCCACCGCAACCAGATCATCGTATCCGTCCTGGTTGACGTCAACTACGGAGACGGCAAAAAGCGGCGCCAACTGGGCTGCGGCTGGCAACTGGTGAAAGCGGAAGTTACCGTCGCCCAGGTTTTCAATCCATGCGGAGCGGAGGTAGTTGGCCCTCAGCGAAAGGAGGTCTTCTGCCGGGAAGTCCGCCAGCAGTTGCTCCATCGTTACGTTGCCGAAGTCCGCGTGCAGCGGGTAGCGGTTTTTAACGATGACCAATTGCTTTTCGGTGTCCTTCCGCTGAAAGTGAGGGTATTCTGCCAGTTTGCCGTCGGGGCCGAGGGCGCGGTCGCTCAGCAGCAGGTCAAATCCGCCGTTGCGGTCAAAGTCTGCGCCGTACATGGCTACAAAGTCTTCGCCGTTGTTGTGGTAGAGGTGGTTGCCACCGAAGTTGCTGGCTACGTAGTCGATGTCACCGTCCTGATCGAAGTCTGCACCGGTTAGCCCGTTCCACCAACCAATGTGTTCCTGGAAGACGGCGGGCGTTGCCTCGGTGAAAGTACCATTAGTGTTGCGGAGCAGGCGGAGCGGCATCCCCTGGCCCGCCACCAGCAGGTCTACCCAGCCGTCGTTGTCGTAGTCGGTAAATAAGGCATCGGTTACGAGGCCAAATTTTGCGAAGCGTTCGGGGTCTGCGGTGGTGAACTTTCCGGTCCCGTCGTTCATCAGCAGGTAGCTATCGGCGGGTTTGGGGTAGCGACCGGGCACCAGGCGGCCACCGACGAACAGGTCGAGGTCTCCGTCCCGGTCAACGTCCGCAGCGCGGACGCAGGAGGAGGAGGTTTTGACGGCGGGCAGGGCCGAGGTGGCGAGGGTGAACTTACCGGTTCCATCGTTCAGTAGTAAGCGATCCAGGTATTCGTCGCGGTCGGGGCTGAGTTCGCTGCCTCCGGAGGCGAGGAAGAGGTCCTGGTCGCCATCGCCATCAGCATCGAAGAAGAGGCTGCCGAGTTCTTCGGGGTCTTTAGCAAGCTCAAAAGCAGCGGGGTCGGCGCGGAAGCCACCGTCTGGCTGTTGCAGCAACAGCTCTCCGGCGTAGAAATGGGAGCCGCTGCGGTAAATATCGTCGAGGCCATCGCCGTTCACGTCGGCCACCGCCATGCCGGGCCCGTACTCAGACAGTTTGTGGGGCAGCAGGGGCTGGACGTTGAAATCGATGAAGAGGCTGTCTTTATGGACTCCGAAGGCGGAGACGAGTTCGGGCGCTTCGCGGAGGTAGGTTTCGTTTTGCTTGCCGGTGGTCTCTCCGGCCAGCGGCTGTGTTCCGGCGGGGCCGTTGATGGTTATTAATTTATTGACTTCCGTGACGGGGTGGCGAGATTGGCGGCCATCGGGCCAGGTGACCGTCAGTTTAGCAGTTATTAAGGTATCGAGGCCAAAGTGAAGGTCCTGGCTAACGCTGGAGAGGTAACCCCGGACGGGGCTTTGGTATGCGGTGGCAAGCAACTGGCCCTGTTCATCGGTCAGGTCAACGCGGGCACCGACGGCGAAGGTATTTCCGCTGGGCTGGCGCAGCCGGACGGTCAGGTAGTTGCCCTTTTTACCTTCGCCATCCATAAGGGTGTTGCGGTAGAGGAAGCATTTGTCGTTGATGTTGTTGACGACGTAGTCCAGGTCTCCATCCCCGTCGAGGTCGGCGTAGGCGGCACCGTTGCTGAAGGAGGGTACGTCTAGCCCCCATTCTTTGGTTACTTTCCGGAAAGCAGGTACGTCTCCCCCATCGTTGGCGTAGGCGTAATTGGCGATCTTGACGGAGGGGATTTTGGGAAGCAGCATTTCCCGGCTGGCAATATTGCCTACGGCGGAGTTGTAGTCCATAAAGTCGTGGTCGGTCACATCCTTCGGGAAGCCGTTGGAGATGAGCAGGTCGCGGTCGCCGTCGTGGTCGAAGTCGGCGGCGAGGGCCGACCAGCTCCAGTCGGTAGCGGCGATGCCGGCGTAGCCACCGATTTCGGAGAACGCAGGTGTTCCGTCGGGTTTGTTTCCCTGGGCCAGCTGCAAGACGTTGCGGGTAAACTGGTACTGATAGCCGTAGCGCTCGTTATTGCGGTAGGCGTGGTAGTTGTTGGGCGGCATCATGGATTTGCGGCGGCCGTTGGACTCGGGGAACATATCCAGGGCGATGATGTCTTCGCGGCCATCGTTGTTGAGGTCGGCTACGTCGTTGCCCATCGCGGAGTAGGCGCTGTGCTTGAAGTAGTCGTCAGCGCGGTCGGTGAAGGTGCCGTCCTGGTTGTTGATCCAGAGGAGGTCATTGGAGACATAGTCGTTGGTAACGTAGATGTCTGGCCAGCCGTCGTGGTTGAGGTCACAGATGTTGAGGCCGAGGCCGTAGCCATCCATGTTGATGCCAGCGGCGCGGGTAACGTTGGTGAAGACGGGGTGGCCGTCGCCCTGATCTCCGTCGTTGCGGTAGAGGCGGTCGTTGCGGCGGCCGTTGCCGTCTCTTCGTTTGGGGACGTAGCGGTTCGGGATGAGGCGGTTGTCCATTTCGTTGACGACGAGGTAAAGGTCGAGGTCTCCGTCGCGGTCGTAGTCAAAGAAGGCGGCCTGGGTGGTGTTGGTGGTGTCCGCCAGTCCGTAGGCTTCGGCCTGGTCGGAGAAGCGGGGGATTCCGTTGGCGTCGTTGCCTTCGTTGATGAAGAGCATGTTTTTTCGCCGGTTTCCCCGGGCGTAGACGGTGGCAGATACGTAGAGGTCCGGTTTGCCGTCCGCGTTCACATCTCCTACTACCACCCCACTGCACCAGCGTTCAGCGCCCCCTGTTCCTGTTTGTTCCGTCACGTCTTCGAACTTCAAGTTTCCCCGGTTCAGGTAGAGAGCGTTGCTGGCGGTATTGCCCGTGAAATAGAGATCTGGCTGATCGTCTCCGTTGAAGTCAGCTACGGCTACGCCGCCTCCGTTGTATACGTACTCGAAGTCCAGGATATTGAAGGTATCGTCTTCCATCACATCGTTGGCGAAGTTGAGGCCAGAGGTTTCTGCACTTACCATCTCAAACAAAGGGGCAGGGGGCGGCGGCGCGCAGGTGCAAAGGAGGGATAAGAGGAGCAGGCAAAGGCACCAGCATTGTTTTGGCATAAACATAGGAAGCGGTGAATTGAGGCAATCGGTTTTCAGAAAATCCAGAACACAAGGATAGCCGTTTTTTTCAGATCAGCCGGCCGAACGGGTTTTCTCAGTGGCACAGGAGTGCTCTACTGGGTAACGTTCAAACACTAAAACAGTTACTACGGGCTATAGATAATTGGCCAAAATTGGCATTCCAACAAGGTTAGTAAGTGTTTTTAGGACACTAAGCTAAAATAGTTGGCCTTTGGTATACCTTATTACAGGTTTATATTCTATACTTGCACAGTCGATGCAAACTTTTCTTTGTTTTTAAGTCCGGGTTCTGATAAAAAAATCCGTTTTAACTTCAGCGGATTTTACAACAGCCCTCTCTTCTAAAGCAGCTATTTCTAGCTGAGTTTCGTTATCGATCTGAGCGCGTCTAGTCTACTATCAACACTTTTCGATCATATAATAACTTCAATTCACTACAGTATGAAACAATTTTTATGCGCACTGCTGCTCGTCTTGGCGACGGCCGTGGTTAGCGCTCAAACAACTGTTTCCGGCACACTGCTGGATACCGACGGTTTTCCGCTACCCGGGGCAACTGTTCTCGCCAAGGGTACAAGTTCAGGTACCGTAGCCGATCTTGACGGCAACTACACCCTCAATATACCGGAAGGTGTAACGGAATTACTCGTTTCCTACACTGGTTACGAGACCCAGGAGATCGCCATTGATGGCCGCTCCACTATTGACATTGTTCTTAGCGAGGGGGTTTCCCTTGACGAGATCGTCGTTACGGGTTACTCGGTCAATACCAAACGGCAAACTACGGGTGCTGTCTCTACGGTTTCGACCGCAGAGCTCACGGCAATCCCCAGTGGTAACGTGGAGCAGCAGCTTCAGGGCCGTGCGCCGGGCGTAACTGTTATTACCAACGGCCAGCCGGGAACGACCTCCATCATCCGTATTCGTGGTTTCGGCTCCTTTGGGGGCAACGAGCCACTGTACGTAGTAGATGGTGTTCCGGTGAACAACATCGAGTTTCTTAACCCGGACGACATTGAAGCAACTTCCATCCTTAAGGATGCTGCTTCCGCCTCCATTTATGGTTCGCGGGCCGCTAATGGTGTAGTTGTAATTCAGACCAGACGGGGCAAGAAAACAGCGCAGCCAATGAAAGTAAGTTACAACGGCCTGGTTGGTTTCACTGACCCAGGTAACGGCCCTGACTTCCTGACGCCGCAGCAAGACGCTGATAAGGCCTGGGAAGCACTCCGTAACGACGGTCTCTCTCCTGGAGACGAGAACTGGGGCCACCCCCAGTACGGCAACGGTAATACGCCGGTACTTCCAGACTTCCTCCTTGTTGGCAACAACGCCGGCGTAAGCGGTAGTCTTGACCTGGAGGCCCAGCGGGAGCTCTACAACATAGACGCCCGTGCCGGTTCACTTTACCAGGTTATTCGTGCGAACAAAGAAGGTACTGATTGGTACGATGCCATTACGCGTACGGGTATTCTCCAGCGCCATACCCTTGGCTTCTCTGGTTCTACCGAGCGGTCACGCTACTACATTGGTGCGGGTGCTCAGGTACAGGAAGGCATCCTGAGCAACAATGACTTTAAGCGTTACTCTCTTCGTGTCAACTCTGAGTTTGACCTTACTAAGCACATCCGTGTTGGTGAGAACATTCAGATCACGCACCGGCAGACCAACGGTCTGCTTGGCGGCGGCGGCGGCGCGGGTGTTGCTGACGACGAGAACAGCATCCTCGGAGCTTTCCGTATGAACCCCATCATTCCTGTTTTTGACGAATTCGGTGGGTACGCCGGAACGCGTGCTCCGGGCTTCAACAACCCCCGTAACCCTGTGGCTGAGCGCGATGGCGTTGCGGACAACCGTGGGTTCAGCAACCGTATTTTCGGTAATATATACCTTGAAATCGAACCGATTCAAGACCTCGTCCTTCGTTCCAGCTTTGGCGGTGGCTTCATTGGCTTCCACAGCAACTTTTTCAGCCGCCAGACTTACGAAAACTCGGAGAACAACGCCAGCTTCGGCTACGGGGAGAACCAGGGTTACTTCAACGACTGGACGTGGACGAACACCGCGAAGTACAAAAAGTCTTTCGGGGCCAACAACTTTGATGTTCTTGTAGGTTACGAAGCAATTGAAGCCGGCAACGGCCGGACTAGTGGTGCCAGTGGTATTAACCCATTCAGCCGCGACATCAACTTCATCAACCTTTCTACCGTCCAGCCCAACCCGCCTTTCAGTGCCTACGGTACGCCCTCAAAGTTTGCTTCCGTCTTCGGTCAGTTGAATTACAACTGGAACGACAAGTACTACTTAACGGCCACCCTTCGCCGCGACGAATCCAGCCGCTTTGGCGCCAACCAGCGCAGCGGTACTTTCCCCGCCTTCTCTGCTGCCTGGCGGGTAACGGCCGAGCCCTTCATGCAGAACCAGAGTTTCTTTACGGACCTTAAAATCCGTGGTGGCTACGGCCAGATGGGTAATTCCAACAACGTAGACGCCAGCAACCGTTTCTCACTTTTCGCTCAGTCGCTTAGTGCAGGTAGCTTCTCCATTGATGGCAACAATAATGCGGCCAGCATCGGTTTCCTCCAGAACCGTATCGGAACGGAGAACGCCCGTTGGGAAACAGCTATTTCCAGCAACATTGGTTTCGACGCAACCATCCTCGGTGGTAAAGTTGACGTCATCATGGACCTTTGGCGCAAGGAAACAGACGACCTCCTTGTACAACTTCCCCTTCCCGCCATCAATGGCCAGGCAACTGCTCCGGTAACCAACATCGGTAGTATGCTCAACCAGGGCCTCGACGCTGCCATCATTTACCGCGATAAGATCAGTAATGATTTCGGTTTTGAAGTTACCCTGAACGGTGCCTTCCTGAAGAACGAAATTACCAAGTTTACGGATGACGTAGACTTCTTCGATGCCGAAGGTACCCGGATTACCGGCTCCATCGTTCGTAATGAGGTAGGTCGCCCCCTTTCCTCCTTCTTTGGTTACCAGGTTATCGGCTTGTTCCAGAACGATGCGGAGGTAGCGAGTGCGCCAACCCAAAGCGATGCGGCTCCTGGTCGTTTCCGTTTCGAGGACAACAACGGCCGTGACGAAAACGGTGACCTGACCGGTGAGCCCGACGGCATCATCAGTGAGGCTGACCGTACTTTCCTTGGCAGTGCTGTTCCTGACTTTACCGGTGGTTTGAACCTCAAGCTTACTTACAAAAACTTTGACCTTACCACTTTCCTCTACGCCAGCTTAGGCAACGAGATTTACAACAACTCAAAGTGGTTCACTGACTTTTATGGCACCTTCAAGGGTGCTTCCGTTTCTACCCGTGTACTTGACAGCTGGACACCGGACAACCCCGGTGCTACCGTTCCAATTTACGAAACGGCTTCCAACTTCAGTACTTCTCAGCAGTCTACCAGCTACTACGTAGAAGATGGCTCTTACCTCCGCATGCAAAACCTAACGCTGGGTTACACGTTTGATAATAGTGCATTCAATAGTTTGTTCAACAACCTGCGTGTCGCTGTTTCTGCCACTAACCTGTTCACCATTACCGGTTACGAAGGTCTCGACCCTGCCGTTGGCGGATCTGCTGACACCGACTTCGGTGTCGACGTAGGTAACTACCCCGTAACCCGTGGCTTTAACTTCAACGTTAGCCTGGATTTCTAAGCAGCATTAACGAAGGCTTCCCTGAATCAGATTCATTTCCGTTTCAGGGAGCCTTCGACTTAAACTATCTTTTTTTACTATTATAATTATCAATAACATGAAAGCATTAAATCGCTTTTTCCTGCTACCCCTGGCGGCCCTCTGTATGGCTGGTCTGCTGTGGACGTGTAGCGAAGATTTTCTCGAAGTAAGTCCACGTGGTGCGCTCAGCCCGGAACTGCTCCGCGGGGAAGACGGCATCCAGAATCTCCTGCTGGGCACTTACGCTCAGCTCGGTGGCCGTGGCAACTACTTCTCTGGTGCCTCCAACTGGGCCAACGGCTCCATCCAGGGCGGTGAAGCCAATAAGGGTACTAACGACGGTGATTTTACCGAAATCAACGAATTGGTACAGTACAAACTTGAAACTACTTCCCGCATCCCTAACGATCGTTGGGTGGGCATCTTCGAGGGCATCAACCGCGCGAACGAGACGCTCGATGCCGTAGCTAATACGTTTGACCCCATCAGTACCTTCACCCAGGAGGAACGCGATGGTGTGGAAGGTCAGGCACGGTTTCTACGTGCTCACTACTACTTCCAGTTGAAGATTTCTTACAACCAGGCGCCCATCATCCTCCCCGGCATGACTCCAGAAGAAGAAGCTGCGGTAGTTTCCACTACGGATCTGTGGTCATTCATCGAAGATGACTTCCGGTTCGGCTACGAAAACCTACCCGAAACCTTCAACCAGGCTGGCCGGGCCAACAAATGGGCTGCTGGCGCTTACCTCGGTAAAGCACTCCTCTACCAGGAGAAGTGGGGCGAGGCCCGCACCGTGCTGCAAGACGTTGTAGACAACGGCCAGACCACCAACGGCCAGCCTTACGGGCTACTCGACCGCTACTCTGATGCGTTCAACGCAGAAACCGACAACAGCAGAGAATCCGTATTTGCCGTTCAGGCTGCCGCTAATACCGGTACAACGAACAACGCCAACCCGGACTTCGTGCTGAACTTCCCGCACAACACCGGTGCCGATGGCCCCGGTAACTGCTGTGGTTTCTTCCAGCCGAGCTTTGACCTGGCCAACTCTTTCCGCACCCAGGATGGTCTTCCGCTGTTAGACAATTCCTACAATGACGACGGCAATAAGCTGGTGAACGACCAGGGCCTCGGTGGTGGAGACCCCTTCACGCCCGATGCTGGCCCCGTAGATCCTCGTCTTGACCACAGCGTTGGCCGCCGTGGTATCCCCTACCTCGGTTGGGGGCCTCACCCTGGCTTCCCCTTCATCCGGGACCAGCCCTACGCAGGCCCTTACTCTCCTAAGAAGTTCGTTTACTACGCAGGCCAGGAAGGCACCCTTTCTGACGGTACCTCCTGGACGCGCGGCTACGGTTCCATGAACTACAACATCATCCGCTTCGCAGACGTACTGCTGATGCTCGCCGAAGCTGAAATCGAGTCTAACAACCTCGATGCCGGCCGTGCCCTGATCAACCAGGTGCGTGAGCGCGCAGCCCGGCCAGAAGGCTGGATCATGAACGACGACGGCACCCCCTCCGCCAACTACGAGATCGATACCTACGATTCTTTCTCTAGCCAGGACGAAGCCCTCACCGCCCTCTACTTCGAGCGTAAGCTGGAACTGAGTGGGGAAGGCCACCGCTTCTTCGACCTCCGTCGTTGGGGCATCGCCAAGGCCGAACTCGACCGCATCATTGCTAACGAGCAGCCGCTACTTCCCGTAGCGTACGCCGGTGCTACCTTCACGGACCCGCAGGATCTCTTCTACCCCATCCCGCAGGCACAGATTGACCTTCAAGGCTCTGCTGTTCTTCCGCAGAACCCTGGTTACTAAACCGAAACTGACTTTAGCACCGGTGAAACGGTGTTGAAATTATAAAGCCCCTTGCTTACTTTTCCTTGCCCTTTGGGTGTTGGATTTGTGAGTGAGGGGCTTTTTTGTGTTATCATCGCTGTATTTCTGTTTTGCAAAAGGCGGTGGGGCGTTTTTAGGGCCCACGCCGTATT
>CAYWMW010000022.1:16547-25081 GCA_964458975.1 uncultured Lewinella sp.
GCGGTGGCCGGGTTTTTTTTGTTCCACGCGCGGGTTATGTGGTTTGCCATCGGGGGGGGGGGCAAAAACCCCCCCCACCGCCTTTTGCAAAACAGAAATACAGCGATCCTCTCCGCTACAACATTCCAAATCTCGCCCGCACCGCACTAGTAGCCAGCAAATAAACCTTCCGACCATCATTCACCCGGATGCGCTCTTCAGCGACTTGCTTGGCGGGGGAGCGCTTGATCTTCTGGAAAAGCTTGGTGTAGTAGACGTAGGCGAGGTAAACGCCTAAGCGGGCACTATCGGGCAATTGCTTGATGCCTTCGTAGCCGTAGTCGAAGTCTTTTTTGATGTCGGCTTCGATTTCGAGCTTGGTGGTTTGGTCGAATTTATTGTAATCTACGCCGGGGAAGTAGACGCGGCCGCGCTCTTCGTAGTCAGACTTGATGTCGCGCAGGAAGTTGATTTTCTGAAAGGCGGAGCCGAGGGCGCGGGCCATCGGCTTCAGGCGTTCGTACTCGGCTT
Organism: uncultured Lewinella sp.; assembly: GCA_964458975.1. Lineage (GTDB taxonomy): Bacteria > Bacteroidota > Bacteroidia > Chitinophagales > Saprospiraceae > Neolewinella. The sequence continues at coordinate 17,058 of CAYWMW010000022.1, forward strand.
CGTTGCCCTTGAGGAAGACCTTGAGGCACATCAGGCCGACTACTTCGGCGGAGCCGTAGATGTAAGTCTCGTACAGGTCATCGTGGTAGGTGGAGAATTCGAGGTCCATGGCCATCGAGTCCAGGAAGGGGTCGATGAGGTCGCGGCCGATGTTGTACTCGCGGGCGACTTCCTGAAAGGCCTGGAGCACGGGGTTGAGGCTGATGCCCTCCTCGATGGCGAGGTAGGTATCGGTCCGGAAGCGGGCCAGCAGGCGGGCCTTGTCTTTGTCGTGGAAAGTGTCAACGATTTCATCGGCGAAGCGGACGAAGCCGTAGATACCATAGATCGGAGACCGCAGCGCCTTATCGAACACGCGGATGCCCATGCTGAAGCTGGTGCTGTAGCGGCGGGTGATCAGGGAGGCGCACTCCCGGCAAACTTCTTTGTATAGGTTAAGCATGGGTCGGTTTGGGCTGAGTTGGGGAAAAAGGCGTGAGGTCTTTCGCGCCGGTGCGTGCGTGGTGGATGTCTCGGGCAGCTACCTCTCCGGAGATGATGCTTGGGGGCATACCGGGGCCGGGGGTGGTGAGCTGGCCGGTGTACCAGAGGTTGTCCAGTTTTTTGCTGCGCAGCTTGGGCTTCAGGAAAGCGGTCTGCGTCAGGGTATTCGCCAGGCCGTAGGCGTTGCCCCGGAAGGCGTTGTAGTCTTCCTTGAATTCTTTGTGGGCGAAGCCGCGTTTGTAGATTACGTGGGGGCGGATGTCTACGCCCGTGCGTTCGGCGAAGCGTTCGCACATCAGGTTCCAGTAGTGTTCGCGGCGGGCTTCGGTATCGTTTAGGTCGGGCGCGAGGGGGAGGAGGAAGAAGAGATTTTCCTGTCCGTCCGGGGAGACCGACGGATCGGTGACCGAAGGCGCGCAGACGTAGAAGAGCGGGTCTTCAGGCCAGGTGGGGTCCTCGTAGATTTCGTGGGCGTGGCGGTTGAAGTCCGCGTCGAAGAAGAGGGTGTGGTGGTGCAGGCCGGGGATCTTCCGGTCAATGCCGACGTAGAAGAGGAGGCTGGAGGGTGCCATTACCCGTTTTTGCCAGTATTTTTCGTTGTAGACGCGGTCTTTTGGCGCAAGAACTTCCTGCTCGAAGTGGTGGTAGTCGGCTCCGCAGACGAGGATGTCAGTAGGATAAACCTTGCCGTTGGCCGTGGAGACTGACTTCACCTCACCCTGCTCCGAGTTCACACTTTGCACCTGCGACCCCGCCTGAATTTCCACCCCCAAACCGCGCGCGACACTGACCATACCCTCGATGATTTTGTGCATGCCGCCAAGCGGATACCAGGTACCGAGCTGAAGATCAGCGTAATTCATGAGGCTGTAGAGGGCGGGCGTATTCTCGGGCGTAGCACCGAGGAATAGCACGGGAAACTCCAGCAGCTGCCGCAGCTGCGGGTGCTTGAATAGCTTGCGGACGTAGGTGGCCATGTCCGTCAGCATCTGCAATTTGAGGCTGGCTTTGACGACGCGGAGGTCAGCAAAGTCCATGATCGAATGGCCGGGCTTCTGGACAAACTCGCCGAGGCCAACGCGGTATTTGTACTCCGCCTCGGAGAGAAATTTCTTGAGGTTCGCAGAGCTGCCGGGCTCCAGCCGCTCGAAAAGCTCGAAGAGTTCTTTGCTGTTGGCGGGCACGTTCATCTGGTCGTCCTTACCGAAAACGATCTCGTAGCTCGGGTCTAGCCGAACCAACTCGTAGTGCTCCGCAGCGGAGCTGCCGAAGTCGTTAAAAAAGCGCTCGAAGACCTCCGGCATCCAGTACCAACTCGGGCCCATATCGAACTGAAAGCCTTCGTGGTGAAAGGTGCGTGCGCGGCCGCCGAGGCCATCGTTTTTTTCGAGAATGCGAACTTTGTAGCCCTCGCGGGCCAGATAGCAGGCTGCCGAAAGACCGGCGAACCCCGCACCGACTACGGTGACTTGTTGTTGATTTGCTTGGGAGGTCATGTAGCGGCCTAACAGCTTCGGAGGCAAGTGGTTGGGCGAAACGGGCCTTTAGTTGTATGGATTGCGGAATTTTGTAAAATAGACTTCCGGGTACTTAGGGGTTGCGGAATAATAAGTTATTCTGGTGAAAATGAGTGATCGTGGTCCTGATGGAGTTCGAGACGGCGCAAGCATAGTTATAGCTACGGTTGTGATGGCTCGAACTCCATCAGGGCCGCGAGCGCCATTTTTTAAACGGATAACTTATTGTTCCGCAACCCCTTAAGGTAGCGTGAAAAAATAACCTCCACCTAAAACGGTACTCGTTTTAAAAGCGGAAGTTATTCTTTCACCGTTTCCTTACCCCTAACTCACTGCACCGTTCGGGTAAATACCACCGGGCACTCATCCGTTTGGTTCGTAACGGTATAGTTGTGGTTGCCCTCACCCGTATAAATAGTGCCAACGATAGAGTCGCTACGGTTGGAAATACCTTTGAATAGGAATACGGGGGCGGGGCCGGGGCCCTCGAACGTTTCGCTGTCAATGAACCACGAGGTTCTAACCTCAAACATTACGCTGTCTTGAGTTGGACTAATCTCTTTGAACAGATACCTCATAGCACTTGTCGGGAAAAAATCAGGACGGTTATGGTCCGCCCTTGCAGTATAAATATCGGCGATAGTCGAATACATATCTCTGCTCGTAGAGTAAGACGACGTATCGTTTCCTACTGAAAACGCTATTCCCCAGTTCATCACGCAATTGCTCATTGGTGAGTAATAAAACCCAGTTGGGAGTTCAAAACAATCGTATTCACTAATCTCTACTTTTCCCTCCGGGCAGGAGCAAACGTTGGCGACGGGATCAAAATCATAGCCCACCCCACAGGGGTAATCGGCATCACCCGGTTGGGGGAACTGAGGTTCCGTTGGTCCGCCCATCCCGAAATCATCATCTACGGCGGGGCAGCCGGTGATTAGTAACATGAGTATACAAGGAATAAAAAGAGCTACTACTTTCATTTTATGATAATTTTGGCTTGGCCGACGAAGGCTTTAGTTTGTGGGTTTCTAGCTATGGCGACGTACATGCCCGCCGGGAGACGATTGGTGAGTGACTGTGCAATTGTTGGCGCAAAATCAGGCCCTTCAGTATCAACCAACTCAATTGTTGTTAGATAAGAACCAGCTCCCGTAGTCTGAGCAATTTGTAGCTCATCACCTGAATGGTAGCGTAGAAGCTGAGCGGGCGAGAAGCTTACTATTCCGCAGGCAGCAGCCTCGGCAGAAAGCAATTGCGCGGCTGTAGAGACAGGCGCAAAGAAAAAAACGGGCAAGAGTAAAAACAAAGATAGCGTATACTTCATGGTTGTTAAGTGAAAATTCAGACACGGCAATAGCGCCAAAATAACATCATCAGCAAAGAATGAAACTTCTAGTTTCAACCTGACTACGTATTAGGTAGCCCCAATACTGATGTTGACATCGCTTAAATTTATATTCACAATATGTTGTAAACCAAATTAATGTCCGCAAATGTCCGCAAATGTCCGCAAATTAAATCTTCCATTTACAACTATGCATCATAAAGCCGTTTTTATTCTCCTTTCGGTGGTTCGTTCTTTTTTTTGTAGCCGTTTGGGTCTTCTCCTTTTGGATAACCCAACTGATCATAAATCTGTTTTTGCTGACTTGGAGACAATAACCCTCTACCAATTAACAAACTCACGCTCTTCAGTTTACGGTTTAACGTTTTAACCGTAAACCCGTATTCCTTAGCGATTTCTTTTCTATACTTGTACTCCATAATTTATTTTTTAAGTGCTGAAAATCTATAAGAGAATGCCACAAAAAGCCCTCTTCAACACAATGTAAACAGCTCCAAAACAAAAAACAGGGTCAGAAAACGGGTTTCAAAAGCATTGGCAGAGCGTGTTTTTTGTGCACGTTAAAATCATAACTATCTATTTTTCAGTTACTTGTAAAAAATGAATTTTGCCCAAAAGGGCCTTTTCAAAAGCATTAACGTGCACAAAAAAGTGCCGTTTATTCGCTAATTTTCCTTTCAAGTGGGGTTTTTTCCGTTCTCATCCTTTGTTTTTTCCACCGTTTTCGTCCTCTTCTTCACCTTCCCCTCATTAAACTTATTCATAGTATTCTGCAACCCATGCCCACAAAAGCTCAGCGCCATTTCTCCGGCGGTCTTAATGGCCTCCGGTAGTTTTTCCGCTTCTTCCTCCTTCCATTCGGAGAGCACGTAATCCGCCTGCTGGCCGGGGCGAAAATCTCGCCCGATGCCGAAGCGCAGCCGGGCGTAATTGTTGCCGCCGGTGAGCTGATCGATGGATTTGAGGCCGTTGTGGCCCGCGTCGGAGCCCTTGCCGCGCAGGCGCAGGGTGGCAAATTCGAGGTGGAGATCATCCACGACGACCAGCACGTTTTGCTTCGCGATGTTCTCTTTTTGCATCCAGTAGCGGACCGCTTTCCCGCTCAGGTTCATGAAGGTATCAGGCTTGAGGAGGAAGACCTGTTTGCCCCGGTGCTTGAGTTTTGCCATGTGGCCGTGGCTGCACGAAGACCAGTCTTCGCTCAGGTACTCCAGCACGCGGAAGCCGATGTTGTGGCGGGTGTTTTCGTACTTCGGGCCGGGGTTGCCGAGGCCTACGATCAGGAATTTCATAGCGGGGTCAGTTGGTTCGTCAGTGATTTCGTTGTTGGGCGCGAAGAGGCGGCGCAGCAGGTTTAGCATGGGCGCAAAGATACGGAGGCGGCGCGGACCCCGACAAAGTATGTGGGCGGCGGCGCGCAGGTGCAGGGGGAGGTTTTCAGGAGCATGAGATTAGCGAGGGGCTGATCTCCGCCTTTGGCTTCGATCAACCCCTCGCTAAACAACGTACCCTCACAGAGCACTAAAATGCTTCTCCTAAAAATGCTGGTCCCTTCAAAATTTCCCGTTACATTCGCACAGCGCGTATGGAATACCTCAGCAACATCGACCTTTTCAGCATTGGCAGCTTCTCTATGGATTTGGCGCAGCTGGTCACCATTGTCTTTTTGGCGGCCGTTTTGGTGTTTGTTTACTGGGCTTTAGAGAAAAAACTTTTCCCCTGGTACTACGGTATGGAGGCGATCTCTGAGCGTAACCGGGCGCGCATGCGGCGAGTCACCCACTTTGCTTTGCTTAGTTTCTTCGCCGTTGGTGTAATCAGGATTTTAGAAATTGATTTTGCCATCATCAACGAAAAAATAGGGGATCTGAAGATGTCTTCAGAAGAACTCAAGCAGTTCGAGATGGACAACCCCGACCAGGCTAACGATGCGAACGATATTCGCTTCATCGTTCGCATTAGTATTTTGCTAGAGGTGCTGGTGGCCTTCATCATTGCCAATTTGCTGGACCTGGTGCTCGGAGAAATCGTCACCCAGCGCTTTTATCGGCAGCAGCAAGGAGGGAAATTCAAGGGCAGTATCGGGCCAAGCGCACTCGGGCAAAGCATGACGCGGATCAAATGGCTACGCCCCTTTTTGTACACCCTCGTAGCTATTTTATTTGCCAACCTGACCGGGCTGACGTTCTATGAGCCTTTTCCCGTCCCGATGGCGCTTAGAGATTCTGCCGTGTCGACCATCAACGTCGGCCGTATTCTCAACGCACTTTTGGTTTTCTTTCTGATCTGCCTGCTCTTCAGCTTTGTAGTTTCTTTCCTGTTAAAAGGCTATTACCAACGCCGGAAAATCGACACTGGCAGCCAGTTTGCCATCAACCGCTTGCTGACTTACCTGGCCTACATCATTGGGGTTTTACTCGTGATTCAGGCGGCGGGCTTCAACCTCATCGGCATCTGGACGGGGGCGGCGGCGCTACTGGTTGGTATCGGTATCGGTCTGCAACAAACCTTTAATGACCTCATTTGCGGCATCATCATCCTCTTTGAGCGCTCGGTGAAGGTGGGCGACGTGATCGAGCTTCCCGGCCACGAGGTCGGTACGGTCCGCAAGATCGGTACCCGAACCAGCGTCCTGGAAACGCGGGACGACATCATCATCTTCGTCCCCAACTCCAAACTCATCGGAGACAACGTAACGAACTGGAGCCAGGTGGAGCGCAAGGCCCGTTTTCACGTCCAGGTTGGTGTAGCCTACGGGTCGGATACGGAGTTGGTGAAAGAAATTCTCATCAAAGCAGCCAAAGACCACAATCGGGTAATGGACTCTCCCCCACCCTTCGTTCGTTTCCTCAATTTCGGGGATTCTTCCCTGGATTTCGACCTTCTCTTCTGGTCGCGCGACCTGATGCGCATCGAAGATACCAAGAGCGATATCCGGCTGGCCATCGACGCGGCCTTCCGGGCGCGGGGCGTTGAGGTGCCGTTTCCGCAGCGCGACCTTTGGCTGCGGAGCCCCGTTCGGGTACAGGGGGAAAAGGACGAAGGGGAGAGAGGAGAAAAGGAGGAAGGGGAGAAAGGAGGAAAGGACTAAGGGTAGAAAGGAGAAAAGGACGAAGGGTAGAAAGGAGGAAGAGTAGATTACCTTTGCCCTCCTTTCTTCCCTTCACCCCTTACTACCTTACTACCTTACCGATGCTGAACCACAAAACCTACGGCTCCGGCCCCCACCTCGTCATCCTCCACGGCCTTTTCGGTATGCTTGACAACTGGAGTACGTTGGCCCGCCGCTGGGCGGAAGACTACACCGTCACACTCGTAGATCTACGCAACCACGGCCGCAGCTTCCACCACGAGGAGATGAACTACGACCTGATGGCCGAAGACGTTGCCACCCTCCTGGAAGAACAAGGCATAGACGAGTGCTACCTGATGGGCCACAGCATGGGCGGCAAGGTAGCTATGCAGACCGCCATCACCTACCCCGACCTCGTACAAAAGCTAATCGTAGTAGACATCACGCCCCGCCAGTACCGCCCCGGCCACGCCGACGTATTCGCCGCCCTGGAAGCCTTCAACCCCGCCGACGTAGCGGACCGCAAGGAAGCCGCCCGCCTGATGAGTACGTACATGCCCAACCCCGGCGTCCAACTATTCCTGCTCAAAAACATGGCCCGCAACCCGGCCGGTGGGTTTAAGTGGCGGATGAATCTACCCGCCATCAAAGCCGCCTACGATAAGCTCATCGGCCCAGTCGGGAACATGGGGGATGAGTTCGACGCGCCAACGCTGTTTATTCGGGGCGGAAATAGCGGCTACGTGCAGGACGACGACGTAGAGCTGATCAACATTCTATTTCCACGGGCTATGGTGGCAACCATCGACGGAGCCGGCCACTGGGTACACGCTGAACGGCCGGAGGCTTTGTTTGGGATGGTTTCTGGTTTTTTGGGGAGGGTATAACTTTCAACCTTCCTTGCCCCCCGACTGAGTCGAGGGTTCCGTTACACTGCACCTGCGGCCGCGCCCCACTAATCAAAATTGCTGAGCCGTCTTGACCACCGACTCTTTCGAGTACTCACCGAAGTACGACCTGTAGTTGCCCAGCGCGTCAACTACCGTATAACTACCACCCGGGTAGTGATACTTAAAAAAAGTATTTTCTATCAGTTGGTCACGGTCGGCGTGCCAGTTACGGCCAAGGGTCTGCCTTTCCAACCCCTCATCATCTTTGTAAACATAAAAGGGTACCGCCCCGTCGATTTTCGCCAATTTAGACTCCATTGCGTTGTACCACTTAGCGTAACTCTTCCGCGTTGCCGTGCCCGATGAGTTGTTTTCATCTTTGCCCGGATAGTAGATGATCACCGCCAGGTATTTCTTTGGTAACGCTGCGGGCGCGATTGTTGCCAAATACACGGCTAAGTCTTGGTTGACGTCTGGCGTTAACCTGCCCTCCTCCTGTCGTGGCACCAGTTGGTATTTAATTGAATCACCTTCTGAAATCGTCGCACTGATCAAGCCTCCACGGTTCCGGTTAAATATTGCTCGCTGCTTTTCCTCTGTTATTTCTTTACCATTTTGGTCTAAGTATTGGCTTGACTTCTGAGACGAACAGTTCGTCAGGTTAAAAAACATCAATCCGAGGATTAGGTAAAGTAATTGCTTCATAAGGAAAC
>CAYWMW010000023.1:0-25047 GCA_964458975.1 uncultured Lewinella sp.
CCTAGTTTCTAGTTCCCTAGTTTCTAGTTCCCTAGTTCCTAGTCCCTCCCTTCCCTTCCACCAACCACTTATAACTACACAAAGCCGCCAGCCCCATCGGCCCGCGCGCGTGCAGTTTTTGCGTGCTGATGCCGATTTCTGCGCCTAGTTCGAACTGCCCACCGTCGGTGAAGGCGGTGCTGGCGTTGGCGTAGACCACGGCGGCGTCCACTTCTTTCAGGTAGCGTTTTTTGTTGGCCTCGTTGTCGGTCACGATCGTTTCGCTGTGGCGGCTGCCGTATCGTTCTACGTGGGCGATGGCCTCGCTGATGTCGTCTACGGTTTTTACGGAGAGCTTCATGCTCAGAAACTCGGTGCCGAAGCTGTCGTCCTGGGCCTGGTGCAGTAGTTCTGCGGGGTAGTTGCCGTCCAGGGCGGCGTAGGCGCGCGCGTCGGCGAAGACTTCGCAGCGGTGGGTTTCGCCCAGTTCTTTCAGCATTTCGGGGAGGGCGCGGACGCGGGTGCAATGGAGGAGGATACAGTCCAGTGCGTTGCAAACACTCACTCTTCGACTCTTGGCGTTGGTAACAATCGCGGTGGCCCAGTTCAGGTTCGCTGCTTCGTCGATGTACGTATGGCAAATCCCCGCTCCGGTCTCGATGACGGGCACGGAGGAATTGGCCCGCACAAAATCAATCAAGCCCTGGCTGCCGCGGGGGATGATCACATCAACCAAGCCATCGGCTTCCAGGATCGGCTTCAGGGCTTCGCGCTCCGCCGGTGCGAGGTAGCAGGCGCGGGGCAGGCCGTTGGCAGCGAGCGCTTCGTCGATGAGTTTTTTGATGGCTACGTTGCTGTCGTACGCATCCCGGCTGCCCTTCAGGGCGGAGGCGTTGCCCGCTTTCAGGTTGAGGGCGAAGACATCAAAGGTTACGTTGGGCCGCGATTCGAAGACAATGCCGACTACTCCGATCGGGACGCTCACGCGGCGCAGCTTCATCCCGTTGCCCAGCTCCCGGTCTTCGTGCGTTACGCCGAGGGGGGAGGGCAGTTCGGCCACTCTTCGCAGATCGGAAGCTATGGCTCGGAGACGGTCTTCGTTAAGAAGTAAGCGGTCGTACTTCGGGTTCTCCGGGTCCATCCGGGCCAAATCCAGGGCGTTGGCGGCCAGCAGCGGTTCGATGTTCGCCTCGGTGAGGTCCGCCAGGGTGCGGAGGCAGTCGTTCAGCCTCTCCTCCGGCTGGCGGTTGAGGGCTGCGGCTGCGGTGCGGAGGTCGGCCAGGGCGGTGCGGATGGAATTGGGGGCGGTAGCAATCATTGAAAATAGATGGGATGGTCGAGGAGTCCTACTCCGGGCTGAGCCGTAACGTGCATAATTTACGACTACCACTGAGGGAGGGGGATGCGGTTGGTCAGGCAAAGTTAGCGGGTAAGGCTGTAGTTGAAGTATTTAATAAGCTCTAAGCTCCAATTTGTAACCATACCGTATTTGCAACGCCTTCCTTTTCCTTAGGAGAAGGAAGGCGTGTATTTGGTGGTATACGCTTTACCGTAAACAATTTGTGTTGCCGCAGTAAAAACCCTACATTTGCAAAGACCCACTGAGTACCAACCGATGAAGAAAAAGCAAAAGGTAAACCGCAAGTATAACTTCCCCGATGCCGACCTCTACCAGATGTGCATGGATGCCATCCGGCTGGCCAAGCGCGACCTGCAGCAGTTCAAGGACTACGGCTACGACGGCAACCGCCTGAAGGGTTTCCACGCCCGCTGCCAAAAATTCATCAGTGTGCCCGACGATGATGAATTGCTGGGAGACCAGATGGTCGTAACCGATAAGAAGTACGACGCGGCGGAAAAGGTCAAACACGCCATCCGCTCCATCATGACCCGCGTGCGGATGAAGTTTAGCAACCGCACCGGCCGCTATCGAAAGTTCGGTACCGGAAAAATCGGTGACATGACCGACGCCCAACTGCTTTTCTGCGGCCGCCGCGTCATCCGTGTCGCCCGTGCCCAGTGGGATTTCCTCGCCGAAACCGGCCTCAACGAGTCTCACCTCAAGAAATTAGCCGACGCCTGTAAAGCCTTCGAAACGGCGATGAACATCCAGCAAGACAAGGTCGCCGACCGCGACATCGCCGTTGAAAACCGCATTGATGTCGGCAATGTCCTCTACGACGAAATGATCAAGGTTTGCGACATCGGTAAAGACATTTGGGGAGAATCCGACCGGGCTAAGTACGATGCTTACTGCATCTACGAGAGTAATAATGAGCAGAAGATTATTGCTAAGGGGTAGGTAGTATCGACCTTGAGGTCGATACGGTTATGTTGACCTTCAGGTCGACCCAGAGGATCGACCATGCCGTATCGACCTCAAGGTCGATGCTACGGTTTACTACCGCATCTCCTCCCGAGCATCAATAAAGTAAACCACGTAGATGTCCCGTTTGCCCAGCCCGTCTTTGCGGTCGCTGGCCAGGAAACCTGTGAAGGTGTCTGAGGCGAGGCGAAAGTGCGTATCGTCTCCGGCGGAATTTAGGGGCATGCCCGCGTTTTCGGGCAGCGTAAACTGGCCCTCCACGCCCGCTACCCGGAAGGTACGGACTACGTCGAAGCCGCCAACGCTGTGCGCGGGGTCGTTGGTGCTGAAGTAAATCGTTCGGCCGTCTTTGGCGACGAAGGGGCAGATCTCGTCGTAGGGTCCGTTTACGTTCGGGCCCAGGTTTTGGGGCTGGCCGTAGCGGCCGTTCGGGAGGCGCAGCATCCGGTAAAGATCGAGGCCTCCGTAGCCTCCGGCCCGGTTGCTGGCGAAGTAGACGGCGTCGGGTGCTCCGTAGAAGGGCGTCATGTCCCCAACTTTGGTGGAGATCGGCACGCCTGCATCCAGGGTAACCATCTGGTTGTCGTTGGTTCGGAAGGTATCCATCAGGTAGCGGCCGTCGGTGCCGCTGTTGCCCCGGTAGTAGTAGAGGCGTTGGCCGTCGGGGCTGATGTCGGTCAGGCTTTCCTGCGCGGCGGTATTGATGAAATCGTTGAGGGAGGCTGGTGTTCCCCAACCGGAGGCTGCGTTGCGGCTCACAACAATATCGCTTTGCACCCTGCCGGTTGCAATCTCCGGCCGGACGAGGCTGAAGTACAGCCGCCCTGAGCCAACGGGGCTCGGCACCGGGCCGAACTCATCGTGCTCAGAGTTTACCCGTGGCCCCATGTTTTCGGCGACCATCTGATCGGTGACGAAGCCCGCCCGGACGCCGTTGTCCACATTCCGCAGGAGGTTGACCACCGTGCGGCGCTCCGGCCCTTCATCGTTCAGGCTGCGCAGGTAGCGCTTGTACTCCGTCGCCGCCCGTACGAAACGGTGCTGGGTGTGGTAGATGCGGCCGAGGTAAAACCAAACGAGGGGGTAGTTGTCCTTTTCCCGTTCGGCCAGGGCCAGTAGGCCGGATTCTGCGCCCAGCAGATCGTTGGCGTGGAACTGGCTTACGCTCAGTAGCAGGCTCGCTTCCGCATCACCCTCCAGTCCTTTGATGGTTTGCAGGGTACGGATGGCACCGGGGTAGTCTCCGGTGGTGAACTCGCGGTTGGCGCGGTCTAGTTTGTCTTTGCGTTGGGCGAAGAGGAGTAAGGGAGTAAGGGTTAAAAGGAGTAAGATGATGTAATGCTTACACTCCGTATTTAACGTTGATGGGATCATTCGCCTAATTTTTCCAGTACCTGAATTTCAAGCTTTTGGGAAAGCCAAAAACCATGTTTTTCTAATGCGCTCAGCATATCTTTTCCGGAGTCGATTAGTCCGGCCTGCTTCGACTCTATAACTATGCCTAAAAGCCCAGTAACCTTTAAGCCCATGCTTATGGCTGTTTTTCTTCCTTTCTTTTCATCCATTATTAGTAGGCAATCTGATATTTTTGTCGCTAACGCAATTGCACTTGCTTCACCTGGATCAAGCTCCTGCTGCAAAGACAAGTACGCACCTTGGTCATAGTCTTCAACGACTTCAATCCATTCGGGTAATTCCGCCAAGACTTCATCTCTGACTACATCAGTTATGATTACTCTACCAAATAGCTCTTTCAATAAAAACAGCTTACCAATATCCTCGAGCGCAATAAGCGGGCTAGCATCAGATATTACGAGCATGCTTAATGTTTTCTAAGTCTTCTAAAACTTCATCCATGCTGTACTGGAACACCGACACTTCATACTTTCCCAAAAGTTTAATAAAGTCCCTTTTGGACAAGCCTACCATTTCAGCCCCTTGACCAGAAGTTATCAACCCCCGATCAAATAGCTTAGCCGCTAAATTCATGCTTAGCTCAAAAGGTGATAGGGCGATACTATCAGGAATGTTAATATTTAAGCTCATCACGGGAGTTTTTACACAGATGTAACGAATATGTACCAATTGAAGTTGTACCTGATTCTGAAAACACTCAGCCAGCAAGCCACCGCCAAAAGCGGCAGCAAAACTCAACTACGTGAGGACCAGCGGACGAGTTACACATCCGTCCGCCCATCATCAAACCCTTCGAGGTAGTCCCCGATGCGGCGCAGGAAGGAGCCACCGAGCATACCGTCCACCACGCGGTGGTCGTAGCTTAAAGACATGAACATGAGCTGGCGGACGGCGATCAGGTCTCCGTACTCCGTTTCCACCACGGCGGGCTTTTTACGGATGGCGCCGACGGCCAGGATGGCGACCTGTGGCTGGTTGATGATCGGTGTACCCATCACGTTGCCAAAGGTGCCAACGTTGGTGAGGGTGAAAGTACCGCCCTGGATGTCTTCGGGCTTCAGCTTATTGGTGCGGGCGCGGCCCGCGAGGTCGTTCACCGTTTTGGTGAGGCCCATCAGGTTGAGCTGGTCCGCGTTTTTGATGACGGGGACGATGAGGTTGCCCGTCGGCAGCGCGGCGGCCATCCCGATGTTGATGTTGCCTTTCTTGATGATCTTATCCCCGTCTACCGATACGTTGACGCCGGGGTAATCCCGAATGGCTTTTGCCACCGCTTCGATGAAAATGGGCGTGAAGGTGATGTTCTGACCGTGCTGGGCCTTGAAGGGGCCTTTCACTTTATTGCGCCAGTTCACGATGTCGGTCACGTCCACTTCGATGAAACTGGTCACGTGCGGGCTGGTCGCCTTGCTCATCACCATATGATCAGCGATGAGCTTGCGCATCCGGCCCATCTCTACGATCTCATCGTTGCCGGACATTGGGGGCGAAACCCTCGCTACGGGTCCAGGCTTAGCCGAGGCTACGGTTTGACTATTTGACTGCGTGACTGTTTGACTATTATTCAAGAAGCTGTTGTCCCGTCGCTTCAGGTAGGCCAGCATGTCGGCTTTGTTGACGCGGCCGTTTTTGCCCGAGCCGGGGATGCTGTCGAGTTCCGCCTGCCCGATGTGCTCGGCTTTAGCGATGGTGCGCACGAGTGGGCTGTAGAAGCGCCCTTCGGAGCTGGCGACCGTGGCCGTAGCGGGTACGTTTTTGGGCGCGGCCGCAGGTGCCGGGCTTGGTTTTGGAGCAGGCGTTGCCGGAGCCGGGGCAGGCTTTTCAGACTGCTGGGCTGCTGGACTTTCTGATGCTTTGACTGCCTGATGCTTTGCCTCGGCGGCAACCGCCGGGCTGGCAGCTACCTCCGCGCCCGCTTCGGTTTCAATCAGGGCGATCACCTCGCCCACGGCGATGGTTGCGTCTACCTCAAAGAGGATCTTGCTGATCGTACCGTCTACGGGGCTGGGGACTTCACTGTCCACCTTATCCGTGGCAATTTCAAGGATGGTATCGTCTACTTCAACGGTGTCTCCTACTTGCTTCACCCAGTTCAGGATGGTTGCTTCGATGATGCTTTCGCCCATTTTGGGCATGATCAGTTCCACTTGGGCCATGGTGGTCAGTTTTTAGTCGGTTTTGGCTGGTTAGGCCTTGGTTTGGTTTGGTGGGGCAAAAGTAGTCAAACAGTACGGACTGTTGTTTAACTACTTTAAGGCTCAACTATGCCGAAATGTTTCGTTTTGGAAAGGCACTGACGTATCCGAAGGTGCCCAGGTTTAATGCCCCGGACCAATCCCTTAACCGTTCTTTGCACCTGCGGCCGCGCCCTTATTAGTCGAACATGAGTCATCCCGAAGTTTATGTTGTTTCTTCTATGTTCTGAATAAACTGCAGTCTTCAGGAATCAGAATGCAGAATTCAGGCTACCGCAGATGGCCGCCTAACCTCTGAATTCCGATCTCTGAATACTACTTCGTAAGTGGATTTTTACTACCCACCCAGGTTTACTTCTTTAAAGTTCGGGATGACTCACGTTTGACTCCCTCCCCTACTGCTTCACAAACCGCACTACCTCCGTACCGGAAGCCCGCGCCACACGCAGCAGGTAGATACCAGCTGGCATTCCAGTCAGGTCCGCCCGGTCACTACCCGGTGGCAGCACTTGCAGCACCCTTCCGTTGGCATCGAGCAGGGAAACCTGCGTGCCGGAGGTTTGGCTTCCACTAAAACGAATTTCGCTGCCAGCGGGGTTAGGCCAAATGCTGAGTTCTTCGGACGTAAACGCTACTACAACGGGTCCGTAGACCGTAGTGGTTCCGTCCAGGTCCACCTGCTGAAGCCGGTAAACATTGTCTGCCTGAAACGGAGCTTCGTCGGTGAAGTCGTAGGTGTTATTACGGCCACCCAACGCGGAGACATTTCCGATTGTAGCCCAGTTGTTGTCACGCACCAGGCGCTGCACCCGGAAGTGGTCATTGTTAATTTCAGTAGCCGTTCCCCAGCTTAAGCGGATGGTTTTACCCGCCACAGCGCCACTGAAAGAGATCAGCTCTACGGGTAGGGCGGAGTTATCGTTGTCGAGGCAGGGGGACGTCGTCTCGCCGTTTGTCGCAATCGTAGAATGGAGCTGGTAGCCACCGTCCAGGTTGCCGTCCGGGCTCAGGGCGAGCGACTCGCGTACTTCGGCTTCGGTACCGTAGCTTAGCTGTTGGAGGATATTGCCGCTCGCGTCCCGAAGAATGATGACGTCTCCGTCGTTATTGAGTGAAATGAAGGTTGTGTTTACCACCTGGCATCCGGCGGGGGTGGCGTTTCCTGCAACGACGATCAGGGTTTCCCCGGCATTCAGGGTTGTACCCATCGGGATGGTGATTACCCTTCCTCCTGCCTCTTCAAGGGTGTAATTCGAGACATCTACGGCACCCAGGCCACGGTTGTAAAGCTCGATGAACTCGAACTCGCCCATGCTGGTGATCGGGGAAGCGTAAAACTCATTAATCACGATATCGCCCACCGGCTGGCACAAATCTGCGGGAACAACAACATCAATGATGATTGCGTCTCCTCCCGTGCACGCACCGCCGCTGATGGTGATCGTGTAGCTGTCGCCTTCCTGCAGGCCGCTCAGCAAAATCTGACGCGCGTTGCCAACGCCCGTCCCGCCGGGGTCGGTTGCCGGATCGTCTCCGCCAACGGTAAGGCCGCCTGTTGCAACAACGGTTACGCCCGCTTCAGAGCCAAAATACCGGATCTCGGCACTGACCGCATCCGTACCCGCCGTGAAAGCGTCGCAGAAAAACCGGATGGGGTCTACCGTCAGGTCACAGACAGACACGCAGGTGTTGTTGGTCACGCTTCCGGTCACGGAGTAAGTACAACTACCGCCGGCATCGGTAAAGGTGATTTCGTAGTCCGTTCCTTCCACGAGGTCCGGGCTGCTGAGGTTGATGGTGCCGTCGGCGACGGCGGTTGGGTCGTCTCCGTTGTTCGTGAAGGTGGCAACGGCGTTATCGACTAGTAAGGCCAGGGTGCCGTTCATGTCCGTACCGCTGTAATCAAGCGAGAGGGTGTACTCATCCGCCGTGCCGTTCGTAAAGGCGACGCACTCGGCGGTGGCTGCGGGCCCAAAGGCGGTGACCCCGCAGGGCAGGCCGGGGTTGTCGGCCGTGACGATGAAATTGTCGAACGCAGCGTAGTCGTCTCCGGCCTGATCGATAAAAATGGTAACGCTCACGTCTCCGGCTCCCGCAGGTACGATGTAATCTATGGTCTCAGAGGGCGTTAGTACAACGGAGCCATTGTTGACACCGTCAACGATCTGTACCCGGCCCTGGGGGGTGCCGTCTACGGTAAATTCATAGAAAATATCATCGCCGCCGTCGTAGTCGTAGGCACGGTAAAAGAAGCTGAACACCACGTCGGATTGCCCGGCGACGCTGACCGGGCCAACCGTGAAGGAAGTTTCCGCCGCTCCTGGGGTGAAGGAATTTTCGCTGACCATAAACAGGAAATCTCCACTCACGGGAGCGCCGTTCACGTTGTTCGGCCGGGTAGTGGAAGGGGTATCCCCGGTGTCGGTCGGCGTACCGTCCGTATCGTCGTCGTTGGCATCGTAAATGCCGAAAAACGTTGCGGAGCCGTTGTCCGCAAAGGGCACCGAACTGGATACCGTCATCTCCGGCGCAGTGCCGTCAAAATCCATTACGGCGATAGTCGTTTGGGCGCTGACGCAGGGGCAAAGCAGGGTAAGGAACAGGGAAAACACTCCAGAAACGCGGTAGAACTTAATCATGGTCTAGTGTAATTGATTGTTGATACGGAAGGTCCCGATGGGATAACATCGAAAACTATACTACAAAGATAGGTTTGGAAATGTTAGCACAGGATGATGTTCATCCGGCCGAAAGTGCTGAAGGTGAGCGCATTCTCGTACGGCTTCTCGCTAAAACTGACGGGTTCAACACCGCATGGTCACTATCACGCTGGTCCTTTCTGCTCTTATGCACACTCTGTTCTTACAGTATTCCTCCTTTCCCCTCCGCCGTCTTATCTTCGCGCTCCGAACTATGATTTTCCAAATCCGCGCCAACGAACGAAAGATTTTTGAAGTAATCAGCAAGGCCGCCGCCGAGCTGGGCTTCCCGACCTACGTTGTGGGCGGTTACGTACGTGACCGTTTGCTCGCCCGGCCGAGTAAGGACCTCGACATCGTCTGCGTTGGCAGCGGCATCGAGCTGGCCCGCAAGGTGGGCAATAGCCTGCATCCCCGCAGCCGGGTAACGGTCTTTAAGCGCTTCGGCACCGCCGCCCTCAAGCACCGTGACCTGGAGATCGAGTTCGTCGGTGCCCGCAAGGAATCTTACCGTTCCGACAGCCGCAAACCGACCGTTGAGTCCGGCTCCCTGGCCGACGATCAGAACCGCCGCGATTTTAGCATCAACGCCCTGGCCATCAGCCTCAACGAGCAGGACTACGGCACCATCATCGACCCCTTCAACGGCCTCGAAGACCTGGAAGCCAAGCGCCTCATCACGCCGCTCGACCCCGCAAAGACCTTCACCGACGATCCGCTGCGGATGATGCGCGGCGTCCGCTTCGCCAGCCAGCTCGGCTTCCAACTCGACCCCGCGACCAAAACCGCCATGCGCGAGCACCGCGAGCGCCTCAAGATCATCAGCTGGGAACGCATCGCTACGGAGATGCACAAGATCATGCTTTCGCCCCGCCCCAGCGTCGGGCTGAAGCTGATGGACGATACGGGCTTGCTGGACTACGTCTTGCCCGAACTCGCCGCCCTCCGTGGCGTAGAGGCCCGCAACGGCCGCAAGCACAAAGACAACTTCCTCCACACCATCCAGGTAGTGGACCAACTCGCCGAGCGCAGCCCCGAGCTCTGGCTCCGCTGGGCCGCCCTGCTGCACGACATCGGCAAGGCCAAAACCAAACGCTGGGAAGCTACCGCTGGTTGGACGTTCCACGCCCACGACGCCGTTGGGGCCAATATGGTGCCCCGTATATTCCGCCGCCTCCGGTTGCCGAACGATAAGCTGAAGTACGTCCAGAAACTCGTCTCCCTCCACCAGCGCCCTATCAGCCTGACGCAGGAGGAGATCTCCGACTCGGCCATCCGCCGCATCCTCTTCGAGGCCGGTGAAGACATCGATGACTTGATGACGCTCTGCGCCAGCGACATCACCAGTAAGAACCCCCACAAGGTCAAACGTTACCAGGAAAACTACGTCTTGCTCCGCAACCGGATGACGGAGATCGAGGAAAAAGACCAGCTCAAGAACTGGCAACCGCCCATCACCGGTGAGATGATCATGGAGACCTTCGGCATCCCGCCCAGCCGCCAGGTTGGCCTCATCAAAGATGCCGTCCGCGAAGCCATTCTGGACGGCGAAATCCCTAACGAACTTGAGGCCGCCCGGGAAAAGATGATGGCCGTAGCGAAGGAGATTGGGGTAGGCGAAGCGTAATTCGCAAACTGTTTGACGAACTGACTGTTTGACCATCTGACTATTTCAACCCGCTTCATGCCTCCAGTAACCCCGATAGTAAAGTACCTGATTATCCTTAACGCCCTCGTTTTCGCGGTCGTTTACCTGCCCGGAGTGATGGGGTATAATTTTGACCTTGCGGGGTATTTGAGCCTCTACTATCCCGGTGGGGATAGGTTTGAGCCCTACCAACTGGTGTCTCACTTCTTCATGCACGCTGACCTGACGCACATCGCGTTCAATATGCTCAGCCTGTACTTTCTCGGCCCCATCGTGGAGACCAGGATTGGAGCTAAGCGCTTCCTTTTTCTTTACCTAGTTGCCGCCTTTGGTGCGGCGGGCCTCCACAGCCTTGAGGCCTGGTACGAAATCAATAAATATCAGGACATGGCGGCGGTTTTTAGTGCCGATCCTACCCTGGGTAACCTCAACATTTTCTTCGACAAAGTTCCTACCGGTCAGCTTCTGGACGAAAACAAACAGACCGTCAGCAAGCTCGTGGGCACCCTTCAGAACCAGATCGCGATGGGCAACGCTACGCCGGGCATCATTGAGCAAACCCACAGCCTGATGCTGGAGTACGTAGAATATTTGCGCGTTGGGATACCGGTACTCGGGGCGAGTGGGGCCGTTTCTGGCGTCGCTGCGGCCTTTGCGGTTCTCTTCCCCTGGCAGAAACTCCAACTGCTGTTTATCCCCATCGGCATCTACGCTGCCTACATGATTCCGGGCTTCTTCCTGATTGATCTCATCCTGGGTATCCTCAAGTTGGATTTTGACAACATCGCCCACTTCGCCCACATCGGCGGGGCCATCACCGGAGCGCTGATTGCTTACTATTTTGCGAAGACTACGCTTCCGCCCTGGCTGAATAGGGGAGACCCTAATGCTTAGAAATGGGGCGGTCCTAACTTGTGCTGCTATGTGGAAAACCGGAAAGCCTTTGTCGGTCTCGTTGGTTGGTACTTTGCTCTTGGCGGTGGGGGTGCTCTACCTTGGATATGGCGTTGACCGGACGGACTTTTGGTCTTTATTCGGAGCCTTCGTGCTGGCTTTTGGTGGGTATTTTGCGCTGGTTTACCGACCGCAAGACGCGCATTTGCGGTGGCTGATCGGTCTGGGCATCGGCCTACGGGTGGCGCTGGCGTTCGGCTTTCCTTTGTTGAGCGACGATGTTTACCGCTTTATTTGGGACGGGCATTTGATTGTGTCCGGGGAGAATCCGTTTGCGGAGCTGCCTGCTTACTATTTGACGGAGGGGAATGAAGTAGCGGGGCTGAGCCAAGCCTTGTTTGATCGGCTGAACTCGCCGGATTACTATACGATCTACCCGCCCGTAGCGCAGAGCGTTTTCACGTTGGCGGTGTGGGTTTCTCCCAACAGTTGGTACGGAGCGGCGGTGGTGATGAAGTTGTTTTTACTGGCTTGCGAACTGGGCAGTTTGTGGTTGCTGTGGCGGCTTTTTAGGGCGCGGCCGCAGGATGCAAAGATTGGTTTTTCGGATACGACCCAAAGAGGAGCATATATTATTTTGCCGTCTGAGCCGTCTCCCCTCTCCCCAGGATCTCGGAGGGAACGCGAAGCAGGTTCCGTAGAAGCCGCGCAGCGAAAGGGGCAGGGGGAGAGGGGCTTATCCCGCACCAACCTCTTATTCTACTGGCTCAACCCCCTCATCATCGTAGAAGTGCTGGGCAACCTCCACTTTGAAGGGGCGATGGTTTTCTTTTTGTTACTGGCTTACTACTTACTGCAACGTAGCCGGTGGATTGCCGGCGCAGTGGCGATGGCGGCATCGGTTGCAAGTAAGTTGTTGCCGCTGATGTTGCTGCCGTTGTTGATCCGGCGGTTGTGGGAGTGGCCGATTAAATCCTGGTGGTCTTCCGGCAAACGGTTTTATGTTTTCTCTTTGGCCTTCGGCGTTGCGTGTCTGCTGTTCTTTGCGCCCCTGCTGTTGTCTCCTGGTTTTCTGGAAGGCTTTCAGAGCAGTTTGGAGTTGTACCAGAAGAAGTTTGAGTTCAACGCAAGCATTTACTACGTTGCCCGGGCAATCGGCTACCTCCAGGTGGGCTGGAACCAGATTGCGACCATCGGCCCATCGTTGGCGAAGGCTGCCGGGGTGGGGATTTTGCTGCTTGCGCTCTTGGATCGGCGGCGAGACTGGGCCTCCCTGCCGGTGGGCTGGATGTGGGCCTTTGTGCTTTACTTGTTGTTTGCAACCACCGTTCACCCCTGGTACCTGAGTATACCTATCATGCTGTGCTGCTTTACGCGGTGGCGGTTTCCGCTGGTTTGGTCGTTTTTGATTATGCTCACTTACGTTAGCTACGTGGGGGTGCCTTACCGGGAGAACCTCTGGCTGGTGGGTCTAGAGTATTTAACCGTGTTGGTGTTTTTGGTTTGGGAGGGGAGATGGTGGTCGAGGAACTAAGCTCCAAGCAGAGATGTGAGAGGTATCCGGCTCTGCTCGGAGCTCAGTTCCTCAGCCATTAATTTCTGCGAATATGCAAACACCTTCTCTCTCGCATCTAAGCCGGAGACGGGCCGCCGACACAACTAATTCCCCCACTTTTCCGTCTATATAACAAAGCCCCCCGAACCATGCGTACCCTGCTTATCCTTGCTCTTTTTACCTTTCTCAGCACCTGCGGCCGCGCCCAGGTACTCACCGTAAGCGACGAACTGACGATGCGCAGCGATACGGACTACGACCTGATCGGTAAACTCGGCGGGCAGGTCTTGCTGCTGCAAGACCGCGACACGAAGCACCTGCTGACGGGCTACGACCGCAACATGCGTCAAAGCTGGGAAAAAGAACTGGAGTTGCGTGGGCGGAATATCCGCCTCCTGACAACGGTCGCTAAACAAGACGGAACGGGTTTTAACCTGCTCTACATTTACCGCGAGAGTAGCCGTAATTACCTGCAACTAGACGCCTACAACCCCGCCGGAAACCTGGTGGACAGCACAACCCTGATCGATTTCGGCGTTTTCAGCACTTCCCCGCAAGACGAAATTTACCGCTCCGAAGATGAGTCAAAGCTGCTACTGCTCATTACCGAGCAGCAAAGTAAGGTCCGCTGCGTTGGTATTGACCTGAACGAATTGGAACTGACGTACGACCTGGAGCTGGAACCAGAACGGTTTTTCTTCAACGACGACTTCATGCAGGCCGAGGTCGCCAACGATGGTACGGCCTACTTCGTCGTGGAACGGGACAACTTCAAAAGCAAACGCAAAGAGCATAAATACGAAGTACACACCATTAACCCTTCCAACCAGTTCAGCATGTTCGAGGTGCCGATGGGGGACAGCCTAACCTACGACATCTTCTTCCGCTTCGATAACGCAAACGAACGGCTAACCGCCGCTGGCCTTTACACCACTAAAGATTTTACCCGCGCTGATGGCTACTTCTGGATCAATATCAACCCTGCAAACCCCAGTACCGCAAGGCCAGACTTTACGCCCTTCCCGCTGGCGCTGATTCGGAACGTAGAAGGCAAGCGGTACAACAAAAAAAATCCGGGGATCGACGAAATTTCCGTCCGCAACATCGTACTTCGCAAAGACGGCGGTGGCCTCATCATCACCGAACGCAACCGACAACTGGAACGAAGAAGCAACGCCAGCCGAACCCAGGTCGTGAATACCTTCGGCATTCGCCCGCTGGTAGATTATCATTACGACGAGCTGGTCGTTTTCAGCGTCCATCCCAACGGGGATGCCCACTGGAGCAACATCCTGCACAAAAGACAGTACAGCCAGGACGACGGCGGCGTGTACTCCAGTTACTTCCTCATGGAGAACCCGCGCAGCCTCCGCTTCCTCTTCAACGACGAAATCCGGTTCGAGAACACCGTCTCGGAATACGTCGTCAACGGCCGGGGAGAGTTCGACCGCAACAGCCTCTTCCATACCCGTGATCTGGACCTCCGCCTCCGCTTTCGCGACGGCATTCAGGTGGCAGCCAATGAGATGATCCTGCCCAGTGAGCACCGGAATAAGCTGCGGTTGGTGAAGATGACTTATGAGGTGAAGTGAATAAGGGGGTAAGGGTAGAAAGGGAAAAGGGGCTACCGCAAACAATACTTGCGGTAGCCCCTTTTCTCCCTTTTACTTTACTCCCTTACTACCGGTTAGGCTGCGGAGTAGTCCGCAAATAAGACTTAATCACCTTATGCCCCTTCGGAAACTTATCGGGGATATCTTCGGTGGAGATAGAGGGGGAAACGACAACGTCTTCGCCGTCTTGCCAGTCTACGGGGGTAGCGACGGAGTAGCCGTCGGTTAGCTGAAGGCTGTCGAGTACCCGCAGAATTTCCTGGAAGTTACGGCCGGTGGAGGGCGGGTAAGTCAGGGTGAGGCGGATCTTTTTATTGGGGTCGATGATGAAAACGGAACGGACCGTGAACTTAGCGTCGGCCTCGGGGTGCAGCATGTCGTACGCAATGGCTACGGATTTGTCTTCGTCAGCGATGATCGGGAAGTTCATCTCTACGTTCTGGGTCTCTTCGATGTCCTTGAGCCATTTCATGTGGCTGTCCAGGTCGTCTACGCTGAGGGCGATGGCCTTGGCGTTGCGGCGCTCGAAGTCTTCCTTCAGGGCTGCGGTACGGCCGAGTTCGGTGGTGCAGACGGGCGTGAAATCACTGGGGTGACTGTACAGAATGACCCAGCTGTCTCCAGCCCAATCGTGAAAATTGATGTCGCCCATGGTGGTTTGGGCGTTGAAGTTGGGGGCGGTTTCGCCTAAGCGGATTGGCATTTTCTTTGGGTTTTGTGAGTTGTTGTAACGTAAGGCCTTTGTATCCGGTTCATGATTGTGCAACAGGGCATGTCATCGTTTTGAATTTATTTCAGTTTCTGGTTGAAGCAGCCGAAAAGCGAACACGGGACAAGGGGGCCTGCGTTATATTAGCAAGTCAAATACTTGGCGACATAAAATATATTAGACATGAGTGCTACAAACGATAAACTGAAAGGAAATTGGAACCAGCTTAAGGGCAAGGCCAAACAGGAATACGGTGAACTCACCGACGACGATCTGGCATACGAAGAAGGCAAGGAAAATGAGCTTTTCGGCCGCCTGCAAGAAAAACTGGGAAAGACCAAACAAGAGGTTAAAGACTGGATTGATAGTCTGTAAGAGCAGCTGTTTTTCTGCAAAAAAAATCGCCTCGTACTTTATGTTAGTACGAGGCGATTTTATTTTGGATTGCGAACCCAGAGTTCTAGCTTGAGCCCATCTATATTCTCGAAATGTTTGTCTCCGGTCAGCACTGTTAGGTCGTGCTCCATAGCGGTGGCGGCGATCCAGATGTCGTTTTCAGGAATTGGGTTGCCTTTTTTGCGGAGACTTGTTTTTATTTCTCCGAACAGTTCAGCAGTCCGTTTAGTAACGGGCATCACGATAAGGTCGGTAGTGAGGGCTTCTATTTTAATCAACTTCTGTTCTGCTTTACCAGAATAATGCGCACCATAGTACAATTCCCCCAACACAATAGCAGAGATGTGAAGGCTTTCAAAAGAATTAGCCATTTCAATTGTAGACGCTACCCCACGCAGAATGTCAACAAAGATATTGGTATCAAAAAGATAGGTCCTGATCGTATTCATCTACTATGCTGTTGTCTGCTTCAATCTCTTTAGCGGTTGCTTCATTCATGTCATTCCAAGACCCAGCTATTTTCTTGATCCAGGGGTTTTTAGTTCCAACTTTAACCTCACCCTCCGGTTTCACCTCTATCTTGATTCGCTCTAGTGTATATTCTACCACCGCCCATCGATCCGCAACAGGAAGAGCATCAATTATGCCAAAAACATCATCAGCAGTGTACATAGTTGGTAAATTTTAGTTGCTAAGATAACGATTTTCCCACAAGCGAAGTTGCGGCTACTACCGCCCCCCCTTCAACCGGGCCTTCAGCGCAAACACCTCATCCCGGTAGCTGGCCGCACTCATGAAGTCGAGCTCCTTGGCGGCGGTCTTCATCTTGCGCTCGGCCTCCTTCATCGCTATCTCGATCTGCTCTTTGCTCATCGTGTTCAGGATGGGGTCGGCGGCGCTGCTGATTTCTACGCGGTCTACGTAGGCTTTCACTTCTTTCTTACCCCGGATGTCGAGGATAGAGCCGCGCTTCATGATCTCCTCCCTGGTTTTGTGCATACCCTGCGGGGTGATGTTATTGGCTTCGTTGTAAGCAAGCTGTACTTCGCGGCGGCGGTTCGTTTCATCCATCGTTTTGCGCATGGAGTCGGTGATCTTGTCGGCGTAGAAAATTACCTTGCCGTTTACGTTACGGGCGGCGCGGCCGGCCGTCTGCGTCAGGGAGCGTTCGTTGCGTAGGAAGCCTTCTTTATCGGCGTCGATGATGGCGACGAGGGATACTTCCGGCAGGTCAATGCCCTCCCGGAGGAGGTTAACCCCCACCAGTACGTCAAACTCGCCGAGGCGGAGGTCGCGTAGGATTTCGACGCGGTCCATCGTATCCACTTCGCCGTGGATGTAACGGACCTTCACGTTCAGGCTTTCCAGGTATTTGGTGAGTTCTTCGGCCATCCGTTTCGTGAGGGTAGTGATGAGGATGCGCTCGTTCACCTTCACCCGGTTGTCGATCTCTTCCAGCAGGTCATCGACCTGGTTTTTGCTGGGGCGGACTTCGATCGGGGGGTCCAGCAGGCCGGTTGGGCGGATGAGCTGTTCTACGATTTCGCCACCGGTTTGCTCCAGCTCAAAGTCTCCGGGCGTAGCGGAGACGTAGACGACCTGGTTGATGAGGCTCTCGAACTCGGTGAAGTTCAGCGGGCGGTTGTCCATCGCCGAAGGTAGGCGAAAACCGAAGTTGACGAGGCTGAGCTTCCGGGCGCGGTCTCCGCCGAACATGCCCCGCACCTGCGGCAGCGTCACGTGGCTCTCGTCGATGATCATCAGGTAGTCGTCCGGGAAGTAATCGAGCAGGCAGAAGGGGCGGGTACCCGGCTTGCGCCGGTCGAAGAAGCGGGAGTAGTTTTCGATGCCGTTGCAGTAGCCGAGTTCTTTCATCATCTCCAGGTCGAAGCTGGTCCGTTCGTGGATGCGCTTGGCTTCCAGCAGGCGCTGCTCGCGCTCGAAGTAGCGTTCCTGGTCGTAGAGCTCGTCTTCGATCTGGTGGATGATGCCGTTCAGGCGGTCTTTCGGGGCAACGTAGAGGTTAGCCGGGAAAATGGCGGCCGACTTAAGCGTCTCAATTCGTTTCCCGGATTCGATTTCGATCTTTTCGATGGTCTCGATCTCATCGCCGAAGAAGATGATGCGCAAGCCAAATTCAGCGTAGGGCAGGTTCACATCCACGGTGTCTCCGCGGACGCGGAAGGTGGCGCGGCGGAAGTCGTCTTCCGTCCGGCTGTAGAGGCTATCGACCAGGTCGTAGAGCAGTCCGTTGCGGCTTTTGGTATCTCCGGTTTGGAGGCGGATGATGCCGGATTTATAGTCGTCCGGGTTGCCCATGCCGTAGATGCAGCTTACGGAGGCGACGATGATGATGTCGCGCCGGCCGGTCAGTAAATTAGAGGTGGCGCGAAGACGCAGTTTATCGACTTCCTCGTTGATGGCCAGGTCTTTCTCGATGAAGGTGTCCGAGGTGGCGATGTAGGCTTCCGGCTGGTAATAATCGTAGTAACTCACGAAGTATTCCACGGCGTTGTTGGGGAAGAATTCTTTGAACTCGCCGTAGAGCTGGGCCGTCAGGGTTTTGTTGTGGGTCAGGATCAGGGTGGGGCGGTTCAGCTGGGCGATGGCGTTGGCCATCGTGAAGGTCTTGCCCGAGCCGGTTACGCCCAAAAGTACCTGCCCGCGCTCGCCCGCTTCCACGTTGCCAACAATTTCTTCGATGGCCTGCGGCTGATCACCGGTGGGGGAGAAGGGGGAGATGAGTTCGAAGGCCATGTGGGTGCTTGTGTTGGGAGAATGCTGTTTGTGAACGGTTTTGTTGGGGGGATGGTTTTGGGTAGGGGTGGATGATTTTTTGGGCGCGGGCGCGGGTGCGGGGTTGGTTGGGGTGCGGGGCTCGTTCCGGGGTTCTCAGATTTGACCGGATGCTGAAAAACTTCTTTGTGCCTTGGTCGCAAACTTTTGCTTTGAGCTACATTTTTCGTAGCTTAACGCAAAAGTTTGCAATGATCTCGGTTGCCATGCATATCAATCATCTTTTGTCAATGGGTATTTATGCTGTTACACTAGACGGCCTCTTATCTTCAGTTACTAAGAGTAAACCCGCCATTAAGCAAGAGGTGTACCGGTTGATTAAGAAGAAGAAAATGATTAGCCTCAGGAGGGGGTTCTATCTTCTTGTTTCCCCGCAACATGTTAATGCTGGGTACCCACCCTTGCGCTTGTACGTTGATGCTCTGTTTGAGACTATTGGCCAGCCTTACTATTTGTGTCTTTTTACGGCGGCAAGAATACACGGCGCCGCTCATCAGGCTTATCAATCGAGCTACATAATGACAAGTAAGCCTTTGGCCAATATAGAAAGCACAAGGATTAATTTCTTGGTAACGACAAACTGGCCAGTTGCCAATATTGAAATCAGAAAAGGAGAAGCCGGGTATTACAAAATTTCGGACGCGGTGCTTACGGCTACGGATCTTGTATATCATCAATCAAAAGTTGGAGGAGTAAATAATATTCTCGCATTCATTGAAGAACTACTTGAAGAGATGCTTCTTCAGCAAATTAAAGACTTATTATCTTGGTATCCACATCAGAGTACCCTGAGAAGATTGGGCTTCCTTATGGAAAAAACAGGTGCTGAAGAAGAACTTTTAGCACCACTAATTGAATTCGTTGCTAAAGAAAAACCTTACTCAGTCTATTTAACTAACGATAGGCGGCCAGCAAAAGAACAATCTGCTAAAAACAGATGGAACGTCATTGAAAACATTAAACTAGAGAGCGATCTATGGTAACGGTTAATTATATTGAACAATGGCGGGAAAATGCTCCGTGGCAAACGGAAGAACAAATCGAGCAAGATTTACTTCTTTCCCGCACGGTGATAGCCATCTTTCAGGATGACTTCCTCCGCGAAAATCTGGCATTTCGTGGTGGTACAGCCTTGCATAAACTCTACCTTGATCCTGCTCCCCGATACTCGGAAGATATTGATCTGGTACAAATTCATCCAGGACCAATCGGGGACATTATGAAGCGAATCAGGGAAGTGGTGGACTTTTTCGATCAACCTAGAAAAACAAAAATTGGAGGGCACGGAGCGAAAGCGTTTTACCGTTTTGAGACAGAGCATGCTAAATTGAAAGCACGAGTAAAAGTAGAAATCAACGGAAAAGAACACTTCCACATTCTCCCTTGGGTAAACCTACCTTTCAGGATAGAAAACGGATGGTTCACCGGTGAAGCAATGATCAGAACCTACAGCATCAATGAACTGCTGGGAACAAAACTCCGCGCCCTGTACCAACGCAGCAAAGGCCGCGATATCTTCGACCTGGATTTTGCCCGTAGGCACGCGAATATCAATCTCAATGAAATCGTCCACTGCTTCAAGGAGTACATCACCTTCAGTACGGGAAAACGCCCGCCAAGCCAGGCTGAGTTTTTGCTTAACCTGGAGGAGAAAGAGCAAGACAAGTTTTTTATGGACGATATGGTCGCTATCTTACGTAAAGGAGTGAGCTACGAACCAACCAGCGCAATGGAATGGCTGAAAGAAAAGGTAGTCACACTCTTGTAACCACTGTCCTCCATGCACCTCCAATACCTCTCAGACCTCCACCTGGAATTCCCCGACAACCGAGCTTGGTTAAAAGATAACCCCATCGCTCCAACTGGAGACGTACTCGTCGTTGCCGGAGATACCCACCACCTCGGCCCCGGCTTCGCTAAGCTCGATTTTTGGGATTTCTGCGCCGCCAACTTCAAGCACACCTACGTCATCCCCGGCAACCACGAATACTACGCGGGCTACGACCTCGGCCGCAACCCGCTCAGCTTCCGCGAAGAACTGCGCGGCAACGTGACCTTGCTGAATAACCGAACGGAAGAAGTGGACGGCATCCAACTCATCTTCTCCACCATGTGGTCCCGCATCGACCAGAAGGTGATGGAGGTCTACCGGGGGCTGTACGATTTCCGGGCCATCAAGTACGATGGCCGTAGCCTGACGGTCAACGACTTCAACGAAGTTCATGAAAAATGCTGGGCATTTCTGCGGGCGGAGATCGAAAAACCCGGACCGAAGGTGGTCATCACTCATCACCTCCCTTCAGAAGAATGCAACGCGCCCGCCTTCAAGGGCAGCGCCCTGAACGAAGGCTTTTGCATCGATAAAACCCGCTTCATCGAAGCCAACGACATCGCCGCCTGGGTCTACGGCCACAGCCACCGCAACGTCGGCGATCTGGAGATTGGCGATACCTGGCTACTGACCAACCAACTGGGCTACATCGGCTACGGGGAGCAGAAGGGGTTTAGTGGCGCGCGGGCGGTGCGGGTAGTACTACCTTAAGGAAGGCCTTAGGTACCTGCGGGGACCGGTAAATCTATCGACGGTGGACCAACGAATGAGCGCTTTGGCTTCTTCATCGGTAAGCAACAGTAGTGTATATTTACCTATGCCTTCAGGCCCTTCAGTAGTTCTGATACTCTGAGCGGAGAATAGTATTTTAGGGTTGCCGGTTTCGTTCAGGTAGCTGGTGAAAAGGTCGAGAAACTTCTCTTCTATTCTAAGTCTTGGCGCTCTTTCAGGGTTGCGCTGCCTAGGCATTCGGTAGGTTCGGCTCCAGGTTTTACCCTCTACCTTCAGGGTGAACGTTGCATCGTCTCCGTCTTGGTAACGTGAGGTTGGCGCGCTGTTGTTTTCGGTGATCTTATGCGTAAGCTCTGCTTTTTCAAAAGCGGGATCCAGTTTTCTCAGCCCGGCCATAAAGTTGTCGAGGCTGGTGGCATAATCCGCCCGGAAGCCCAGGTTTACTTTGGCGATGCTGCGGGTGAAAGCATTGAAAACGGGGAGCCTGGGTGCCTGCCGCAGCATCTGCTTATCGGCCAACAGTACATCAGCGGTGGCCTGATCGAGGAGGCCAAAAGTAAGGCATTGCGCTACGAAAGCAGTCTTCTCCTCGGTGCGTTCGGGGGCCATTTTCCGGTCGGCAACGGATTTACCAACAGTACTTAAAATCTGGTAAGCATTCAAAAACCTGGTCTCGATGGAGTCAATTTTGTTTTGATCCCGATCTTCAGGCCTACTAATGCCCATTTCTTCCAAAAGGTCCAACACGTAAGACTTCACCCGCATCAACGACCGGGAAGAGACCCAGAAGGGGACGCGTAATGGTCAGCAGCAGTGGACATACCACGTTCGCAATTCCGTCTCCTTTGTGGACTGTACCTTCGAAGGCGACGTCTGGGGCTTCCGCATCGAGGGGAAAAACCGCTGGGGTAATACTGGCCCGGCGCACATGGCCGATCTTTCACGAAAATGTGCTCTTCAAGAACTGTAAGTTCGAAGAAGACGTAAACTTCAAGTACTCTCACTTCTACGAAAAAGCGGATTTCCCCAAAGCCGTCTTTGAAGAGTACGCTGGGTTCAAGAATACACACTGTAAAATCTGTTTATGCTCATAGTATGTACGAAGCCCACGACCTGTCAATAGTCGTGGGCTTCTTTTGTTTAATAACGCGAATCAAGCGCTAAAAAAAACAGCACTGACAAAATCTGCCAGCGCTGCCGAAAAGTGTTGTTCAAGGTTGCTTAAGGAAAAGATCTGATGGTTCTCTTTTGCTCAATTATTGTGTTGTGCTATTGTGACTGTACGACTTGCCAAAAGTCACCAGGCGAATACGTTAAGAAAAGTATAAGTATAGGTGCAGCTGTTTGTGGGGCTTGCAGGAGTAAAACGGAGCAGAGAAAGGAGGCGCGGCCGCAGGATGCAGAGGAAGGTAAAAAGGCCGCTCTCCACCCCGATCAAGGCTTTCCAGGCCGGGGGGACGTACCGCAGTAGGCAGACTTTATCAGCGTACTTCTGTTTCGCAAAGTCGGGAACTCGACACAGAAGGTTTCGGCCAGGAGAATGTCTGCCCAAAAGAACACCACGAAAGCTACCTTTGTCGTTCCGTTCCGGGAGGTGCTTACATGGCGCTCCCGATCCCCAAGTTACTAGTATGCGACCAAGCTTTATCTCCCCTGCTCCTTTATCCTTTCCTTGCACCCGCGACCGCGCCCTTATTAAAGGTGTAAAGGTTGAAAGGAATAAAGGCGGAAGTGCCTCCTTGAAACGCCTCCTGGTACTGCTGGTACTGCTTTTCCCCTTACTCCCTTCCCCCCTTTCCCCCTTACTTCTCGCGCAGGTAGAGACGGCTTCCATTACCGGAAAAGTAACCGACCTGCTGACCGACCAGCCGGTAGACTACGCCACCATCTACGTAAAGGGCAGCACGACCGCCGTAGAGTCGGGCACCACCGGCCGCTACCTGGCCACGGTGCCCGCCGGAGAAGACTTCATCCTCGTCTTCAGCCGCCTCGGCTACCGCGAAACGGAGGTAAAAATCGGGGTCTTGCCCGAAGGCAGCACCAAACAGATTGACGTAGGCCTTGCCCCAACGGAGAGTACGCTTGAAGTCGTCGTCCGCGAAAGCAAAATCGAAGAAGGCGGCATGATCCGGGAAACACCGGAAGCCCTCCGCTTGCTGCCCTCCACGACCGGTAACCTCGAATCCATCCTGCCCCACATTGCCCTCGGTGTAAGCTCCGGCGCGGGCGGAGAACTCACCAGCCAGTACAACGTACGCGGCGGTAACTACGACGAGAACCTCGTCTACGTCAACGGCTTCGAAATCTACCGGCCCCAGCTCATCCGCGCCGGACAACAGGAAGGGCTCACTTTCGCGAACCTCGATCTTACCCGCAGTTTATCCTTTTCCTCTGGCGGCTTCGAGGCGCAGTATGGCGACAAACTGAGTTCGGTGCTCGACATTAAATACAAACGACCGGACAGCCTTCGCGCCGGTCTTCAGGCCAGCTTCCTCGGCGGATCGGCCTTTCTGGAGGGCAGCTCGAAGGTGAACAAACAAGGAGTGAAGAAATTTCGCTACCTGCTCGGTGCCCGCTACAAAACCACCCAGTACCTGCTCGGCACCCTGGAAACCAGCGGAGAGTATACGCCTAACTTCGTTGATGTTCAGACCTACCTGACCTACGACTTTAACCCAACCCTCCAGCTTGGCTTCATCGCCGATTACAACCGCAGCGTCTACAACTTCGACCC
The DNA here is from genome assembly GCA_964458975.1 of uncultured Lewinella sp. GTDB lineage: Bacteria > Bacteroidota > Bacteroidia > Chitinophagales > Saprospiraceae > Neolewinella. The sequence goes on from CAYWMW010000023.1 coordinate 23,524, forward strand.
CGTGGAGCGCAGTACCGCCTTCGGCGGCTTCTTCGAGACGCTCCAGCTCTTTACCCGATTTGACGGCAGCGAACGCGACGACTTCCTGACCCAAATGGGAGGCCTTTCTCTTACTTACATCCCCGAGAAAAAGGCAAACCCTTTCTTCCTCAAGTTCCTGACCTCGGCCTTCCGCTCGGACGAGAACGAAGCCATTTCCATCGGCGGGCGCTACAGCCTCGGCCAGCTGGATACCGACCTGGGCTCGGATACCTTCGGCGAGGTGGTGAACGAACTTGGTGCGGGCGTGCAGCAGCAGTTTGTCCGTAATTTCCTCGACATTCAGGTCTACAACGCCGAATTGCGCGGCGGTCTGGAGCTGAACAAGCGCACGGCAGACGTAAACAAAGCCCACTTCCTGCAGTGGAGCGTGAAGGCGCAGCACGAGATCGTGAACGACTTCATTAACGAATGGGAACTGCTCGACTCGGCAGGCTTCAGCTTACCGTTTGATCGGGAAAGTGGTGCGGTGGAGCTCTTTCAGGTACTGAAGACCGAAAACGAAATCAACAGCACCCGCTTCTCCGGCTTTATTCAGGATACCTGGACGTGGCGGAAGGAAGACGTAGCTGATGTGCGCCTGAGCGCGGGCCTGCGCGGTACGTACTGGGATTTGAACAAAGAGTTCGTCCTTAGCCCCCGCGCTCAGATCCTCTACAAGCCTTTGGGCGGTACGGCGGATGTTAGCTACAAACTTGCCGGTGGCCTCTACGCCCAGCCCGCTTTCTACCGCGAGATGCGCCGCCCGGACGGAACGGTGAACACGAACCTGCGGAGCCAGAAGTCTGCTCACGTCGTTGGTGGCATCACGTCTGATTTCTACTACGGTAAGACCAATCCGAAAAAGTTCCGTTTCATCGCCGAAGCCTACTACAAAAACCTGTGGGATTTGGTGAGCTATGAGATCGAGAACGTTCGGCTCAGGTACTCCGGTGAGAACGACGCTACGGGCTACGTGGCGGGTATTGATCTACGCCTCAACGGTGAGTTTGTGCCGGGGGCGGAGAGCTGGGTTAACCTCAGTATCCTCCAGGCCAAAGAAACCCTGACCGATGTGCAACACCTGAGGGTAACCGGGCGAGGGGAAGATGGCGAGACGCTGAGTGAAGAGGTCGACTTCGTTCCCCGGCCAACGGATCAGCAGTGGCAGTTGAGTCTCTTCTTTCAGGATTACCTGCGCAGCAACGAAAACTTCCGTACCCACGTCAACCTGACCGTTGGCGGTGGGCTGCCCTTCGGTATCCTGGACAACAACGAGGTCTTCCGCAATACCCTCCGCTTCGATACCTACCACCGGATTGATATTGGCTTCTCACTGCGCCTCTACGAGCGCGGCAAAACCAAAGACAGGAGGCTCTTTAACTGGACCCGGGCGACCAACGTCAGCCTGGAGGTCTTCAACCTAATGCAGGTGGCCAACCAGGCCGGTAATACCTGGATCAAAACCATTGGGGCGCAGCAGTTTGCGGTGCCTAACCGCTTGAC
>CAYWMW010000024.1:0-11838 GCA_964458975.1 uncultured Lewinella sp.
TTGAGGTGGAGCTGGCGCTTACTTCCTGGCGAGAACGGAAAAAATAGAGTTACCGCACTTTTATACCTTTAGCTTAAAGCAGGCGGCTAATTCCTAGTTCCTAGTTTCTAATTCCTAGTTCCCAACCTCTACCAAAACCAACCAACCAGCAGTATCGTAATGATGATCAGGATCACCGACTGTACCCGGTAGTTTTTATACCAAGGCAAACCGATCAGTGTAGCGCTATCTTGCTTAATGACTTCCCGGCTCCAGGTGTAGTTGCTTACCTGCTCGGCTGTCGGTGGCGTAGTGAAGTGGCTTACCGCGTAGTTTACGAGGCCGCAGGTGAGGAATAAGTAGAACGTCCGGTGGAGGAAGTGCATCTGCGTAAACCAGTTGTCCACTTCGTTGAAGTCCAGGACAAGGAATAGAACACTGATCGCGGCACCAACCATGAGGCTGATAAAGGCGCCACTAGCCGAAGCCCGCTTCCAGAACAAGCCCAGAATAAAAGCCGCAGCTACCGGCGGGGCAATGAAGCTCAGCACGAGTTGCAAGTATTCCCACAAAGAACTGAAGCGTTCAATTTGGGGTGCCCACAGGCAGGCAAGTACCACCAGTACGAGGGTAGAAATTTGACCGATGCGAACGAGTTGCTTGCTGGTCAGGTCGGGGTTAAGCTTGGCGGCAAAGTCCATCGTAATCAGTGTGGAAGCGGAGTTGAAAGTGGCGGAGACCGAAGACATCATCGCGGCCAGCAAACCGGCCAGTACCAGGCCTAGTACGCCTGTGGGCAGCATCTGGAACAAAAGCATTGGGTAAGTCGCGTTCGGGCAATCAGCGAGGTCTTCACAAATACCTCCGCCGGGGAGCTGGTAATTGATGTCTGCAATGTTGAAACCGCCATCTATCCCACCCTGCTGCTGAATGTAAATGATGGCTGCCGTACCGGGCAGTACCATGATGAACAGTACCGGCAGCTTGAGCAAACCCGCAAAAAGAGCCCCCCAACGACCGTGGTTCAGGTCTTTAGCCCCCAGCACCCGCTGCACCATAAACTGGTTGTTGGCCCAGAAGTAAAAGCCGAGAATGGGTGCGCCAAGCAGAAGGCCCGTCCAGGGCATGAAGCCATCACCTCCCGTACCGAGGAAGAACTCCGACCAGGTTTGCCCGGTAGGCCTTACCAGACTTAAGACTTCTTCGGCGTTCGAGGGTTTATAGTCTGCCCCGTTTTCAGGCAGGGTACCGTTTGCGCCCATGTTGTTCAGGCCCGCGATCATTTGATCCCAGCCGCCAATTTCCTGAAAGGTAAAGTAGGTGATGGCACAACTACCGATCACCAGCAAAATCGCCTGGATTACTTCGGTTTGAATCACCGAATTCAGCCCGCCCGGAACAGTGTAGGCCGCTGCGGCAATGGCCAGAATAGAGACAATCGCTACGGTGGATAGGTCAGGGAATAAGAGTTTCAGGATCACCGTGCCTACGTAGAGCCCCGCTGCGGTGTCCAGCATTACGTTACCAATGATGGTGATGAAGCTAAAGTAATAGCGGGAGCGGGCATCATACCTTCGCTCCAGGAACTCCGGCATGGTGTACACCTTACTTTTAAGGTAGAAGGGTAAGAAAAAGATGGCAAAAAAGACGAGCACCACCGCCGCCAACCATTCGTAGTTGAAGACCTGTGTGTTGGTTTTATACGCATCTCCGGCGAGGCCAACCAGCGTAGAGCTGGAAATATTGGCGGCGAAGAGCGAGATACCAACAATCGGCCAGGTCATATCTCTACCGGCCAGAAAGTACTCCTCCGAGCTTTTCGCTTTCGCGCTGTAAAGGCCGTAACCAATTATAAAAATGGCATAAATCGCCATCACGACCAGATCGATCGTTTCTAAATTAAATGTTCCCATGATCGTTTTTCACTACTTTTCAAAGGTCAATTATACATATTTTTTTTGGTGGAAGCCGTCCGGAACTTGCCATTTGGTCAAAACGGACGCATATTTGCGACAGCTATTGATTGCAGAACCTCCCCCGCCTTCCAAACAGGCCTTTATTTTCATACCCACAACGGACCACCCGTCAAGCTAAAAATCAAAACCCAATGGCCCAATTAAGTGAAGCCGAACTAAACGAAGCCGCCACCGCCATCCGCCGCGGTATGGAGGTCTACGTTCACCGTGAACACGGCCGAATGCTGGTAGCCGACGACCCCGAACGCAACGTCCGCGCTGATCCGGAAATTTTTGAAGCAATCATGCAGGACGTTTCCACCGACCCCGATGCCTACATCCACATCGAACGCCTGCCGGCCGCCGATGCCATCAAGATCATGAAAGACTTCACCGATCGGGTCCGCAACCAGGAACTATGGCAGGCACTCACCTACGCCCTCAAGCGGCCGCGCCCCTTCCAGACCTTTAAAGGAGAGCTCAATAAATTCCCGAAGAACTACCAAAAATGGCGGGATTACCGGCAGGTGAAGTACCGCGAGTACGTAGCTAAAGTACTCGCTGCGGAGTAACCTCAGCCTAGTAAAGTGCCAAGTTTCCTCAACCACAACGAAATCAACCAAGCCCGCTGGGATGCAGCCGTGGCCAACGACCCCACGTGCCTACCCTACGGCTTCAGTTGGTGGCTCAATGCCGTTTGCCCGGGCCAGTGGAACGGGGTGGTTTTTGACGATTACCGGGCGGTGATGCCCCTGCCCAAAGCTCCGTTTTCGTTCCGCAGACCGTGGAGTAGTTGGGCGCGGCCGCAGGTGCAAAGGCCGTTTTTTACGCAACAGGTCGGGCCCTGGGGAAAGGTTCATGAAGGTGATGTTGCGGACCTCTTCGCAGCCTTACCGGCTTCGTTCACCTCCTTCGAGCTTCCGTTTACGGAGCATACGCTCGCCGAAGAAATACCGGAACCGTACACCCCGGAGTTCAGGACCAACTACGTCCTCGACCTCAGCCCCGAGCTGGAGGCCATCCGCTCCGGCTACCACAAAGGCCTCCGGCGTAAGCTTCGGAAACACGGACCGGTCTCCCTTCAGCCCGCCCCCCCGGAGCTCATCCTTGAGCTGTACCGTAAGCAAATAGCCAAAAAAGCGGGCCTGAAAACCAAACATTTCACCTGCGCCCGCGCCCTGATTAAAGCAGCCCTGCAACATAAAGCCGGCCACTGCTACCAGGTCAAAGGAGCGGATAACGAAACGCTGGCTACCGGCTTTTTCCCCCACCACAAAGGGCGGGTCATCAACCTTTTGCCCGTCTCTACACCGGCGGGCTACCGACGCGAAGGCATGGCCCAGCTGATCGACGAAGTCATCAAAAAACACAGTGGCCCCGGTAACCTGCTGGACTTTGAAGGCTCCGACGTACCCGGCATCGCAAAGTTCTTCGGTAATTTTGGGCCGCAGAAACGGCCGTACCTTACCGTCCGATGAAAAACGCCCGGGTACGATTACTAGCGAGGAAAGACCTTGACCTGGAAAAGTGGAACACGACCGTCCGGAGAGCTCCCTACGGCCTGAGCTGGTGGCTCAATGCTACTACTCAGGGGAAATGGTACGGACTTGTATTAGACGATTACCGCGCCGTGATGCCCCTGCCCGTCAACCGCAGCGCCGGACCACTAAAACTAATCAACGGCGCGCCTTTCACCCAGCACCAGGGCCCCTTCGGAGACTACCAGCCCGAAGAGCTGAACCTCTTCCTGAAAGCCATTCCCCGGTATTGGTACGTCCGTAAACTGGCCGTCTATCCGCCCTTCCCCGCCAGCGAAGCCCCATACCAGTGGGCTGCCACCGACCGGACCAACCACGAGCTAAGCCTTAAGCCAGACTACCCTACCCTGCGCCGCAACTACCGGGGCAATCTGCGCCGGAAACTCCGGGACTTTTCCGCCACAGAACTGATCGAGTACCCGCTGTCTGATTTCCTCGCCTTCTACCTCAAACACGCGGGTGTTAAGTCTAAATTGAGTAACTCCACCGTCGCAGTACTAAGAAAACTATCCGCCAGCATACTCCAGCACGGGGCAGGAAATTGTTACCACCTGACGGGCGATAATGACGAGACAATCGCGGCCCTCCTCCTGGTACGCCACGGGAACCGGTTGATCAACCTGCTGGCGGCCAGTAGCCCAACTGGTTTCCGACTGCACGGTATGACGCGCTTGCTGGACGGCGCAATCCGAGCCCACGCAGGTACGGCCACCATCCTTGACTTTGAAGGCTCTGATTTACCAGGGGTTGCGCTGTTCTTTCGGGGGTTTGGAGCGGAGCGGGTGGGGTATTCACAAATGAGAAGGTGATTTTTACCTGTCGTGCCCCCCCTTTAATGCTGAAAGTTCAAACGGGTCTATTTCTTTGTCTGCCCGGATAATTGCGAAAAAAGATTGAAATATTTTCAATTCAGCCAAAATACACAACCTGCTGATAATCAGTAATAAAAACCGTATTTATACGTATAAAGACGTTTATAAACGCATATAAACGTAAGTATACGTATAAAAGACGACTAACACTTCCGCCCCACCCCACCTTTGCATCGTCACCGAATGAAAGGGATGTCTACTACAGATACACTACTCATGGCCGTGGCGCTTCTTACCCACCGGGCCGCGTTTTCAACAACTATACCAACGCGGCTCATAAACATACGTCTTATGCCTTCTATGCAAGTACGCAACTCCCTCACCCTCATCGGCAACCTCGGTTCCGCTCCTGAAGTACGGACCACCGAAACGGGCCTCACCATCACCAGTTTCTCCCTGGCCACCAACGAAACCTACCGCGATAAAAACGGGGACCGCCAAACCCGGACCGACTGGCACAAAGTAGTCGCCTTCGGCAAACTGGCCGAGGTCTTCGGCAAGTACCTCAACCAGGGCAGCCAGGTCTGCATCGCCGGAGCCCTCCGGTACAACAAATGGATCGATAAGCACGACCAGGTGCGGAACACCGCCGAAGTCCATGCCCACAGCTTCACCTTCCTGAGCGGAGGCAAGCAGAAGGAAGCCGAAGCCGAACTTGAAGCTGATGAGTTAGCAGGGGAGAAAAATGCTCCGAAGCGCCGTAGTCAAAAGACCGCAGCAACCGCTGGATAGCTCCCCAGATTTAAACACCAACGATTAATTTTAGCTCCCATTCCTAATGGAGACAAAGCAACCTTATTAACAGCAGATTCAACTATTTCCAAACCTGTTTTGCGATGGGTGGGGCGCGGCTTGCTGGCCGCGCCCTTTTTGCTTTACTGCACCTTAAACCTGTAAGTGATCTTACCGCACTGCGTAGCGGGTGCCGTGGGGTCCGCCTTGAACCTCCACTTACGGGCGTTGGCTTTTGCGACGTTAATCAATTGTGTGGTAGCGTTTACGGACCCCGACTGGGTGAAGTCTACCGAAGCGATCTTACCATCCTGGCCTACACAAACAGAAAGGACCACCGTACCCGACTTTTGCAAAGCATCTTTTACCGGAGGGCTGGAGAGCAAGCCCCGGCCGCCAAGGCCTCCGGAGACACGCCCGGAGCCAGCTACAATGCCGTTACCATCGGCTACCCCATCGGGGCGGCCCTGGGTACCGGGGTTTCCGGTTGTACCAGATCCGCTACCGCTACCGGAAAGACCTCCTGAAAGCTGGTCGCGCAGCGCCTGCGCGCGTGCTTCCCGTGCCTGGCGTTCAGCTTCGGCCTTCGCGTTGGCTTCGCGGATGGCTGCTTCGCGGGCTTCCTGCTCGCGGCGCTCTTTTGCGGCTTTATCACGGGCGGCTTGCGCGGCGGCGTCTTCGCGGCGGCGGACTTCGTCCTCCTGCTGCTTACGCAGCCGGTCTTCTTCTCGCTTACGAGCCTCTTCCTGCGCTTTACGCTTACGGATGGCGATTTCTTGTGGGGTTTCAGCCTGAACTACATCTCGTTGCTCAACAACGGGTTTAGGCGTAGTCGTTGGCTTGGGAGGTTCCGGAACGGGGTCAGGCTTTACCTCCGGAGCGGGAGGCGGAGGCTTCACGGGTTCAGGCTCCGCCACGGGCTCAGAGGGGGCACTGGGGCCAGCGGGGTTATCCCCTGAGCCTTGGTCGTCAAAAGCTAGTAATACGGCAATACCGGGCTGCCCCGGTGGCGGATTTAACTTGAAAAAAATCGGTACCAGAATGGCAATTACGAACAGGATAAAACCGATGCCCGCAGCAACTTTGCCGTTGCGGTCACCTCTTTCTTCTGCTTCTGATGGGAGTTGGATTTCCATAATGCTATATTTTTGGTTCTGATGTGTTGATGTAAAACTAATTGAGATTGCACAATAGTATGCTCCTTGAGGCCCAAAATATGGCAAGAGCAGGGCTTTTTCACGCTACCTTAACGTACAGCCAGGCAAAACTGTCGGAGACTGCTAACCGGCAGACGCCTCCCGCCAAAGCCACCAAATCAGCAAGAACTGAACCACCAGACGGATGGCAGCTACCCAATGCGGCCCAATTGCGGGCTTAGGCTTAAGTAAATCCCACACGTGGAGAGGTAGAAAGATGACCATCAGCCCACAAGCAGCGTAGAGCGCATACGTCCGCCAATCAGGAACGAGTAGGCCAATACCAATGATGATTTCCGCAACCCCTCCAGCGGCATTAGCCAGTTCGCGGGGGAACCACTTGGGCATCATCGGATTATAGAAGACAGGGTTCACAAAATGATACGCCCCGGCAGCAATCAGGAGTACGCCAAATGCGATGACTAAAAAGGGCATTAGCGAGGTTTTTTCTTTTGATTTGGGTAGAGAAACCGCTTCGTCACACGCAGCTCAACGGTGAAGTTATTAAAACGGGTGTCCAGGTTATCGGTGATGTCCAGGCCCGGCAAATAAAGCGTACTCAGAGAGATGGCCGTCTTATCTCCGTTCCAGCCAAATGCAAGGTATCCCCTCAGGCGCGGGCTAACGTGTAGATCACTTTGCCTTTTACCACCGTTCACGGCATCAAAGTAGACAAAGCGAAACTCCGGGCCAACCACGGCGAAGGGCGTAATAAACACTCTTTTACCCAGCATAAAGGTATGGGCGTAGCCAATTCCAAGCCCAACTTTGGTCTGTGCCAAACGAGTTAATAGTTCTTCTTCACCATTGTCCAACGGAATAACCAGACCATCCGTTCTCAGCCTCCTCCGATCAAAGAGCATGCCGCCGATGAACGAGCCACTGGTTTTCAACTGTCGGTCCCGCTGCTTGAAACTGGAACGCAAACTGAATCGCCTATTGTTGAATACGTGAAAGCCGTAGAGCGTAAGACTGAAAAGGTCTACATCATCCCTAAAAGTCCGTTCCCCTTCAGGCGTGATGGACCGAAACCCCCTGGTACTCCGAAAACTGCCCGAAACAAGATTCTGCCGCATAAACAGGGTCAGCCCCAGGCCAAAGTTCCTGATCCGGTCCTCATCCGCCGTAGCGGTCAGGTCCGCAATAGGAACAGATAGGGTGTAACTAGCAAACTTATAGCGGCCTCCGAGCCGAAAAGCCAGGTCCCTGTTTTCCAGCGTGAACTCCTCCCCGGCCGAAGTTTTCAACTCCAAAGAGCGATCCCGGTACCGAAGCCCTGTGTTTATCCGGGCCAGATTAGGAAACAACTCAATGAATGTAGAGTCGGGCTGAGCAGAAAGCTCCCCCCTGCCACAAAAACAAAAAACAAGAAAGATGAATAAAAAACGCATGCACTTGGTTAGAAACGAGTAATTGAAAGCTGTTAACTGATATACACGAGCCAAAAGTCTACACAGCCTGCAGTATTACGGCTTGGGCTGGTTTCTAGGGCTCCTTGATGTCTAGTTAACGCGCCTTACCACTCAAATAGTCCAGCGCAATGTTCGTATATATTTCCACGCCCAGTTTCATGCCGCGGTCGTCTACCCGGAAGTCCGGGGTGTGGTGACCGGGTGCATCAGCGCGGTTCATTGCCGGATCCATACCTCCCAGGAACAAAAACAGGCTTGGTACTTTTTCAGCGTAGTAACTAAAATCCTCCGCTCCGGTTATCGGCCGCACGAGGTGAACGTTGTCTTCTCCGGCGGTAGCGACAACGGTAGGCATCAGCCTGCGGGTGATCTCCGGATCGTTGAAGGTGATCAGCGTTCCGTCCTGAATATCAACCTCGGCCGTTGCTCCGCTTGCTTCAGCGATGTTAGTAGCCGTCTTTTCGATCCGCGCGAAGACCTCTTTTTTCATCTCCCGATCAAGGGTACGAATGGTACCAATCAGGGTTACTTCGTTCGGGATGATGTTGTTCCGAACTCCGCCCTCAATCTTACCGACGGAAATCACAACGGGCTCTTTCGTCAGGTCCATCTGCCGGGAAACGATCGTTTGTAAGCCGATGATGATCTGCGCTGCGGCCACTACAGGGTCAACGCTCGCCCAGGGGGCCGAGCCGTGGGCCTGCTTGCCCTTTACTACGATTTTGAACGGATTACTCGCCGCCATCGCCCCGCCGGGTTTGTAGTTTACGTGGCCCACCGGAGTTTGTGAGTTGATGTGAATACCGAAGGCGGTTTCGACGTTGTAATCGCTCAGTACGCCTTCCTTCACCATCATTTTTGCGCCGCCGCCTTCTTCCTTCGGCGCGCCTTCTTCGGCGGGTTGAAAGATAAAGACCACGGTACCTTCTATTTCCGACTTTCTTTTGCTCAACAGCTCGGCCGCCCCCATCAGCATCGCTACGTGGGTATCGTGGCCGCAGGCGTGCATCACACCAACATCTTTACCGAGGTAAGTCGTTTTTACTTTACTGGCGTAGGGTAAATCCACAATTTCCGTCACCGGTAAGGCGTCCATATCGGCGCGCAGCGCGATCACGCCACCGGGCTTATCCCCTTTGAGGATACCAACCACTCCCGTATAAGCAACGCCGGTACGCACCTCCATCCCAAGGCTGCGCAGGTGCTTCTCCACGTACTTTGCCGTCTCAAATTCACGGTTGCTCAGTTCCGGATTTTGATGCAAATGGTGCCGCCATTCAATCACTTTACTTTCTATTTCAGCTGCTCCCCGAGCCGTTTCAGGATTACCTTCTATTTGGGCAAATAGGCTAATGGTAAACAAGAAAAATAATAGTGGGAGGTAACGCATAGTGTTGAGTTGTTTGAACAGTGCGAATATACGGAATCGTCAGAACCCAGTTTTGGGGGCGCAAACGCAGGTGCAGTGAAAGGTAAAAAAACATGCCTTCTCCCGGACCATTGCCGCAAAGGCAATTTCTCTTCTAAAACCGCTAAATGCTATGGGGGGTTCGCTGCAAAAACGGTGACCTGCCAGTAGACCAGTGTTCTTCGTCCGCTGAATTGCACTTAACGGCTCTCTTTAAAATGGTGCCTTTCTTCGTTTATCTTTGCAGTTCAAAACTAATTTTTACTGATGAAGCATTTATTGTTCCTTTGCCTACTAGCCCTTTCTTCCGTACTATCTGCACAGCTTAACACTACCCTCGTCGGGCAATTAGAATACGACGACGGAGTAAACGACATCTGGGGTTACGTTGCCCCAGACGGAACGGAATACGCCATAGTTGGCCTGGTCAACGGTGTATCTTTTGTCAGCCTTGCCGACCACGCCAACCCTGTGGAGGTCGCCAGAATCAATGGCGTAAACTCTCCCTGGAGAGACATGAAAACCTATGGCGAGCACGCCTACACGGTCGCAGACCGGGGCGACGAAGGCATCACTGCTTTTGACCTTCGCTTCCTGCCCGACAGCGTTCCCTTCAAACGAACAACCTACCCCGATATCATCGGTAACGGCAGAGAATTTCAGCAAGCCCACAATCTCTACATCGATACCGATACCGACCGGCTCTATACCGCCGGAGGTAGCCGGGCGATCAATGATGGCGGTATTCTCGTATTCGACCTCCTGTCTGACCCAATGACCCCAACCTACATCGGTAAAGGCCCGGAAACCTACAGCCATGACGTGTACGTTGTCGGTGACACCCTGTACTGCTCCGAAATCTTCGCCGGTGAACTCTCCCTCTACGACATCTCTGATCTCGACAACCCGATCACCCTCGGTGCCTCAAGAACACCGTTTAACTTCACCCACAACGCATGGACAACCGACGACCAACAGTTCATCTTCACCACCGATGAACGGGGAGACGCACCCGTTGCAGCGTATGACATCAGTGATAAGTCAGACATTCAGGAAACTTTCCAGTTTCGCCCCCTGGGCTCCATCAACACTGGTACCATCCCCCACAACGTTCACGTAATCGATGACTACCTCTCCATCAGCTACTACACCGATGGCCTCATCGTAGCCGACGCCAGCAAGCCCGACAACATCATCGAAGTTGCTAGCTACGACACCTGGTTGGGCACTAACGGAGGCTTCAACGGATGCTGGGGCGCTTACCCCTACTTGCCCTCCGGCCTGACCCTGGCTTCGGACCGCCAGAGTGGCCTCTACGTAATCGAAATCGACTATAAAAGAGCCGCTCGCCTCGAAGGCATTATCACGGACCTGGACCTCGGCACACCAATCAACGGTGTCTCAGTAAGTATAAACTCCACTCAGCCCAACGGCACAACGTCCAATGCCACCGGCACCTACAAAACCGGTATCGCTGACGCTGGCAGCTACGAAGTCACCTTTACTGCGGACAATTACCTCCCCCTCACCGTTACCCTGGACTTTCTGAACGATGTTTGCCTCCGCCTGGACACAACTATGACCCCGGCCGTTCGCCGCTACGACATCAACGTAACCGTTGTCGACGACGAAACAGGAGAAGCTATTCCAAACGCCAGCTTCGTCTTCAAAAGTGAGCTCGAAAACAACTCCATCGATATGCTCACCGATGCCGACGGAAAAGTAACCGTAGACAATGTATTTGAAGGAGACTACGAGCTCTACGTCACAGAATGGGGGTACCTCACCATCGGCGAAAACAACGTCAGCCCCGCTAGCCTGGACAACCGCGTATTCCGCCTCACCCGTGGCTATATGGACGACTTCGTCACCGACGAAAACTGGGTAGCTACTCAACAAAACGCTGGCTCAGGTTTCTGGGTCCGTGAAATCCCCATCGGTACCTTCTTTGGCAACACCCCCGCCAACCCAGGCTTTGATGCCGCCGGAGATTTCGGCCGCGAAGCCTACATCACCGGCAACGGAGGCGGTACTGCTGGCGACGATGACGTCGACGGAGGAACCGTAACCCTTACCTCCCCGATGTTCGAAGACCTCGGCCTCGCCGACCTGAAAGTCAGCTACCAGTACTGGTTCGCCAACGATGGCGGAGACCCACCCCTAAACGACACCCTCACCATCAAAATCACCAACGGCCGCGAAACCGTTACCGCCAGAACCTACGTCGCCGACGGTGAACCAAGTTGGATCGCCGACTCCTTCCTGATCTCCGACTTCGTCGAAATCACCGACTCCCTCCAGATCATCGTTGAAACCGATGACTCCGAAAGAGGCCACATCGTTGAAGCTGGTTTCGATAATTTCCTGGTTTACGGCCGCACCATCCCCGTAAGTACCGAAAACTACGGCACCGATGGTTTCACCGCCACCGTATTCCCTAACCCGTCCAGCGAGTCGTTCCAGCTAATCTTTGATGGCCGAAGCCTCAACCAGGCCACCCTACGCCTCACCGATGCCGCCGGACGGATCGTTGCTGAACAAAGGATCAACGGTGAAAGCGTGGTCTTTGGTCGGGCGCTGCCTGCCGGCGTTTACTTTGCTGAGGTCCTCGAAGGTAAACAGCGGGTTTACACCACTAAGTTGATCAAGGAGTAATATTGGAGCGAGCTGCCTCCGGCAACGAGACCGGAGGTGGCTCGCTCCAATTATAACCTCATCAGTTGCCGGGCCACCTCCTCCGCAGATT
>CAYWMW010000024.1:11938-24925 GCA_964458975.1 uncultured Lewinella sp.
GTGGCTCGCTCCAATTATAACCTCATCAGTTGCCGGGCCACCTCCTCCGCAGATTTACTAACCGCCCGCACCGTAGCCACCACCCTGGCCTGCCGCCGCTCTCCGTAATGGTGGTAGGCCTTATCGTAGTAGACGAGTGCAATGCGCGCGGCGGAGGCGAAGTCGTCATTAGCCAAAGCCTCAACCGCTGCCTTCAGGTGCTGCCCCCCAAGCCTTTTCTGAATCCGACGAAAGGAGGCCTCCAGCTGGTCCTTAGGGTACTTCGCATAGTTCTCCACCAGGTGTTCCACCCGCCATTCCAGCGGTTGTTCGAGGGCGTAAACAGGAGCGGAGCACAGGCGGTCATAAAACTCATCCGGAAGGTAAACGTGGCCGATGAGGCGGCTTTCATCTTCCAGCCAGATGGTTGCTCCTTCCGGGATGCTGCGCAGAGCGGCAAAGAGTTGGTTCTCGAATTCTTCCGTGCTTGGCTGCGGAGCTTCTCCCAGTCCACCGAACGCTGATCCTTTATGATTAGCCAGCCCTTCCAAGTCGATAACTTGAGCCCCTTGCGCGCGCATAGCGAGCAAAATCGGCGTCTTACCGGACCCCGTTGGCCCGCTGAGCACCCGTAGTTTGTGCCGGTCTTCGCCGAGGTATTTGCGGATGTAATGCCGGGCTGATTTGTAACCTCCCGTAAGTTTCGCCACTTCAAAACCCGCCCGTTCCAGCAACCACGAGACACTTCCGCTACGCTGCCCACCCCGCCAGCAGTGTACCACTACCTTGTTATTTGGTGCTAGGCGCCGTGCCTCCTCCACCAACCAGCGCATCTTACCTCCCGCAATCTCCAGGCCGCTCAGCAAAGCAGCATCCGGGCTGGTTTGCTTGTACAATGTCCCCACCTCTGCACGTTCTGCATCGGTAAAAAGCGGAAGACTTTCAGCATTAGGTAGTTTACCGGTGGTGTACTCTCCGGGGGAGCGGACATCCAAAAGGGTGTAACCACTCCAGGAAGGGCCAGTGAAGTAGTCTTCGGGCGTAAGGGTTTTCATTGGGGCTAAGGTAGGTCTTTTAGCCTGTTACAGTAGGCGCGGCTTCAGCCGCTGCCTTATGATTAACTTTCGAGGCAGCTGCTGAAGCCGCACCTACTGCAACAGCCTATCGTGCATCATTCCGCCAAACGTGCACAAACTTATGCTGGTCCCAACCAATACTAACGATGTCCAGGTCTCCGTCGCCGTCGAGGTCGAAGGCCTGTGTGCCGAGGTGGGATTCTTTGCCCCGGTCAATTTCTTGCTTGGTAAAGTTGGCCTTACCGTCGTTGAGCCAGACCTGGAGGCTCAGGTTCGGCCCTTTGTGTTCGGCCGTCAGTAGGTCCTGGTTGCCGTCCGTGTCCAGATCAACGATGTCGAGGTTGTTCATGGAGTACTGGGTAACAATGTTTTTACGCACGAAACCGGTATCGCGCTGCAAGAAGACCCAAAGGGAAGCATCGGGTTCAAGGCCGGGGTAGCGTTCTTCGGCAACGACTACATCTGCGCGGCCGTCTCCGTCGAGGTCGGCCGCTTCGACGCGGTCGGTGGCAAAGGAGGTGTTGCCTACCGGGTGCATCGTCCAGTCGGGGGTGATCGAGCCGGGGTTTTCGAACCAGACCACGACGGTTGGTACCTCAGCATCTTTGCCGGGTACGCGGTAGCCGGAGATCAGGTCCAGGTCGCCGTCTCCGTCCATATCGGCAACGCCGAAGCCTTCGTCGGAAGCGTCTTTACCGACTAGGACTACGGGCCAGGGCTTCGCAGCGGTTGGGTCCATGACGTAGAGGCCGCCCTGGCTGGCGTAGATGATTTCCTCGTCGCCTTTTCCTTTTAGCAGGTCCGCCGTTTTATAGCCCTGCCCGTTGTGGTGGCCGGTGGGCGGCACCTGAGCGACGACCTCCCCTTCGTGTACCTTAAAGTTATCGTCGATTCGGAACCTGACCACATCCGGCAGGCTTTCGCCCAGAATGTAAGGCTGTTTTTTGCCCGTCAGGCGGTAGATCAGGTTCGCGTCTACGTTTTGTTGCAGGTCGGATTTCGTCCAGTGATCGGTCATATCTCCGCCGGGGTTGTAGTAGACGTTGCGGCCGCTGACCAGGTCGAGGTTTCCGTCTCCGTTCAGGTCTCCGGCGGCGAGGCCGAAGTAGCGGAGCCATTCTGGTTCAGCAAATTCTCCCCACATGGCTTTGGCGCTGTCCACTTCGATGTACGTCCATTGGTCCGAGACGATGCGGTGCGGACTTTGGGCGGGGCCGCGGGTGCCGGGTTCGGTTTCGGAGCCACAGGATGCGAACATTAAGGTTAGGGACAGAGCTGCTAAAACTGACTTTGCACCTGCGGCCGCGCCGGAAAATTGTTTGAATTGGATCATATCTAAAGTTCGGTTAACAACTGGCCAGATGCGTCGCTCCGCGCCGCCAACAGCAATAATATCGCACAGTAGCCCGGAACGTTGTTCCGGGCTACTGTTCTACAATCCCTACGGGATTATCGGACTTGGTTCTCAATAAAAAACAGCTCCGTCGCCTCATGGTTTGGGTAGCGGAAGATGTCGTAGTCGCCGTCGCCTTCAAAATCGGCGACGCGGCCGTTGTAGATGCCGTCGGTCTCGATCAGTTTACGTCTCCAGGTTCCGTCGCCCTGGTTGAGCATCACCATCACTTCGTAGTGGTCTACTTTGGGGTCAAGGTTGACGGCGCGGGCGAAGTTGATGCCCGTCACCACGTCGAGATCACCGTCAAGGTCCATATCAAAGACTTGAAGGGTGTGGGCGGCGGGCAGTTCCTCCACGATCACGTTTTCTTTCCAGCTCCCATTGGCCTGGCGTTCGTAGTAGCTGAGGGGGTAACCGCTGCGCTCGCTGTGCGAAATGAAGATCTCCGGCTGGCCGTCGTTGTTGATGTCGGCCACAAATTCTTTGGTTCCGTTGGCGCTCCAGTCTCCGGTTTGGTTGTGCCATTTTTCGTCTACCACCGATACGGTCCACTCACCCGTCAGGTCGCCGCCGGGGTTGGCAAAAATGAAGCCGTTGGCCGCGATGTCCAGGTCACCGTCGCCGTCCAGGTCGCCGAGGTCCATGCCTTCGTGCAGGCCTTTTTGGGTGATGTCGGCCACCATTTTAAAGGTACCGTCTGCTTGCTGGTGATGGACGCGGAGATTGGTTTCATCAAAAGTAAGCACGGCGAGATCCGCCCGGCCATCGCCGTCAAAATCTCCGATGGAAAGGTCCTTCACTGCGTCCTTGGCTTTGCCGATGGGGTGCGGCGTCCAGGAAGGGTTTTCGTAGTAAAACAGCTCGGCTTCAGCGCCGGCATCGTCCCATTCTCCGGTGTGTTTCACGGCCAGGATGTCCTGATCTCCGTCACCATCCATATCGCCCGTTTCCAGGTCTCCTGCGGCAAAAGTACCGCCGGTGGGTGGTGCTTCAGCAACGATGATTTCCTTCCAGAGGCCAGCCTCCTGAGACCCTTCCCGGAAGGCAAGGTAGCCGCCGTTGGCGTTGTTGTGGATGTAGACCACGTCCTGCAAACCATCGTTGGTAACGTCGCCAATGGTAAGCGCCCACCACCACTTTGCGCTATCAATTACCCTGTGAGAGACGAAGTTTAGCCGCTTATTTTCTGCTTTCGTAGCGGCTGGTTCCTCTGGCGGAAGCGCCTCGGCATCGCTTGTACAAGTGGATAAAATCAGAAAAAACAGAGAAATAACACAGAAGCGGGCCATATAGAATAAGGAGATTAGTTGGTGCTGGAAAGATAAGGTAATTTAGCACGCTACTCACCTTTTCCGACACCAACCAACGAAGGCGACAGCGAAACTTACTGGCTTTCCTCCGAGCTGGCGACGATGTCGCGAATGATCCGCAGATGATGGTGCGTGTGAATTTTCAGAAAGCGCAGCGAACGGTTTCGGTTGAGGATGCCGAAGACGGGGTGATTGAAATAGTGGCGCTTGTCCAGTGTTGAAAACTTATCCAAAGCCTCCTTTGCGGCCGTAAGTTGTTGGTAAATATCAAACAAAGGGGCGCAAACCAAATTGTCGTTTCTGTTCCCCCTTTGGGGCCAGGGGGCCAAAAAAGCGACAATTTGGTTTGCGCCCAAACAAAGTCACCCCCACCCCGTAACTTTGCCGCCCTTAAAACGTCCTAATTTACGGATGCAGCAACCAACCCAAAGTATGACCGCCTGGGCACGGCGCCTCAACAAACTCGGAGCCGCCAGGGAGCCCTGTTTCTTCCTCGTGGATTTTGAGCAAGAAGCCCCCAAAGTATGGGCTGCCGAAGACCGATCAACCGATCAACCCCGCTTCTCTTTCCGCGATTATGCCGACCCCGGGCACCCGCCTTCGGGGATGTTGCCGCCAAAGCTGGATGCTGAACATATTGAAGCAGCGACCTTCCGCAAAGCATTCGGGATAGTCAAGGCTGGCCTCCAACGGGGTGATAGCTTCCTGACCAACCTCACCTTCCCCGTTCCCGTAGCGTTGAGTTGCACCCTTGAAGACATCTACTGGCAAAGTGAGGCCAAGTACCGCATCCTCTGGCCCGACCATTTCGTATGCTTCAGCCCCGAGACTTTCGTTACCATCAACAAAGCTGGTTACATCGAAAGCCGACCGATGAAAGGCACCGCCCTGGACTCCGAAAAAGCACGCACTAGGCTCCTGAAGAGCCAAAAGGAAATTGCCGAGCACGCCACCATTGTGGACCTCATCCGCAACGACCTAAGCCAGGTAGCCAAAAAGGTTCGGGTCACGGACTACCGCTACTTTCATAAAATCGCGACCAGCAGTAGGGGCCTCGTTCAAACCAGCAGTAAAATCGGTGGGCAGCTGCCTGATGATTGGAAAGACGAGCTTGGCACCATCCTCAATACCCTGCTCCCCGCAGGCTCAGTTTCCGGCGCACCAAAACCGGCTACGCTAGACATCATCCGCCGGGCGGAGGGCCAAAAACGGGGCTATTATTGCGGCATTGGGGGTTATTTCGACGGGGTTTCGCTGGATACCTGCGTCCTCATCCGCTTCATAGAAACCACGCCCGACGGACGCCACTTTTTTCGCTCCGGAGGAGGCATCACCGCCCGCAGCAACTGGGCCGAAGAGTATGCAGAACTGAAAGCTAAAGTACGCATCCCCTTGGCTGTTAACCATTTTTCCCTACATTAGAGCTTGGAAGCAACCTTAACTCACCTGACAGTGAACGCTTTACGTTGCCAGCATCAAACTACAAAGCTGAGAGAACAACTCATTGGCACAGAAAAAAACCACTCCACCGGTCCTTTTGGAGTCCATCCGTATTATGGATGGGCAAGCTGATCTTTTGCCCTACCACCAAAAGCGCATCGACCGCTCCCGCCGGACGCACTACGCCAAATCCCCCGTGCTGAAGCTGGAAAAGCTGCTGCAAGAACTCGAAGTACCGCAAAAAGGGCTGTACAAACTTCGGCTTGAATACGGGGCAGCCCTGCTCAAGCAAGAGATCATCCCCTACGCCCCCCGGCCGATCAAGACCCTGAAGCTGGTCGACGCTGAAAAAGTAGCCTACGGCCGCAAGTACGCCGATCGTAGCGGCATCCGCCGCTGCTTAGAAAAAAAAGGCCACTGCGACGACATCCTGATGGTGCAACACGGCCACCTCACCGACGCCAGCTACGCCAACATCGCCCTCTTCGACGGCAAGCACTGGCACACCCCAGCCTGGCCCCTACTCCGGGGAACCCGCCGGGAAATGCTCCTGGATAAAGGGACCATTCGCCCGTCCGTCATTCGTGCCCGTGACCTGAAATCCTTCCAGTCCATCCGCCTCATGAACGCAATGTTTCTTTGGGAAGAAGGACCGACGTTGGACATCGGGGATATTGTTGGTCTTGAGCAAGATTGGTAAGGTGAGCACGCCCCATACCCGCATTGGTAGTTTAATAGAAACGGTCCAACTTTCACAACCTATGTCCCATGTACACAGAAAATAATCTACCGTAGATGGTCAATATATGGTTAAATCAATCCCAAATCAGCACGTTTTACCCAACTAATACTTACCTTTTACCAAAATTTAATACATGACTCGTCTACTCTTATCGTTGTTGATTGTTTCGATCAGCGCTCTTCTGTATTCACAAGACACACAATTTAAACCATTATTCAACGGCAAAGACCTATCCGGCTGGGAACAGTACGGTGGGGAAGCTACCTACGAAGCGATCGACGGCGTTTTGGTGGGTACCGCCATCGTGAAAACGCCCAACTCTTTTTTGTGTACAGACCGTCCGTACGGAGATTTTGTATTGACTTTCGAGTTTGAAGACAACCCGAATCTTAACTCCGGGGTGATGTTCCGTGGCCAGTGGCGGCAGGAGAAAGACCTCCGCCGGATTTATGGCTACCAGATGGAAATTGACCCCAGCCCCCGTGCGTATACCGGTGGTATTTACGATGAGCGCCGTCGTGGTTGGCTCTACCCGCTGCATTACAACGAACCGGCCCGCAAAGCCTATAAACAGGCTGGTTGGAACACGGCGCGCATTGAGGCCATTGGTAATGAGTTGCGCACCTTTATTAACGGTGTACCGGCCTCCAACATGGTCGATGATTTCGATGATTCGGGCATGATCTGTTTGCAGGTGCACAGCATTCCGGAGAAGTTGGCGGGCACGCAGGTGCGGTGGAAGAACCTTATGATCAAGGAAGGGGCTACGGCTGCGGATCGCCTCCAGGCTCCGGTCTTCCCCATGCAAGTAAACAACATCCCTAACACCCTGACCGACTTTGAAAAACGCCACGGCTGGCGCTTGCTCTGGGACGGAAAAACCACCAACGGCTGGCGCGGTGCCAAGCTGGAGGGCTTCCCCAAATCAGGCTGGTCCATGGCCGACGGAGAGCTCAGTGTAGTGGCCAGCGATGGCGGCGAAAGCACCAACGGAGGAGACATCATTACCACCGATCACTTCAGCGACTTCGAGCTTCAGTTTGAGTTCAAGCCTACGGAAGGCGCCAACTCCGGCGTGAAGTACTTCGTTGACCCCAAGCTCAATAAAGGCGCTGGCTCCGCCATCGGCCTGGAATACCAAATCCTGGACGACAAGAACCACCCCGACGCAAAAATGGGCGTCAACGGCAACCGCACCGCCGGCTCCCTCTACGACCTCATCACCGCTGACCCCATCGATATTACCCGAAAAAAGGTTCTCCGCATCGACGACTGGAACCGTGGCCGCATCGTAGTGAAGGGAGGCCACGTAGAGCACTGGCTCAACGGCTATAAAATCATCGAGTACGATCGTTTCAGCCAGATGTTCGGCGCGCTTGTCGCCTACAGTAAATATAAGGACTGGGAAAACTTCGGCCGCTGGCCCGCAGGACCGATCCTGCTTCAGGACCACGGAGACCTCGTCTCCTTCCGGTCCATCAAAATTCGTGAGTTTTAGAATCGGTTGTCAGTTGTCAGTTGTCAGTTCGTGGGGATGTTCGCTTCGCTCGTTGGGCTTTGCCTCCGGGGAAGGTCTTTTCCCAAAACCAAGCACTGCACCTGCGACCGCGCCCAAACTGACAACTGACAACCGACAACCAAATACCATGCCAACAAGAAGAAAATTTCTAAAAACGGCCGCACTAACCGGAGCCGGCCTAACCGTAGGTGCCCCCGCCATCGGTAAAAACATCCTCGGTGCCAACCGCCGCGTAAACTTAGCCGTCTTCGGCGTAAACGGACGCGGTGGAGGCCTGACAAAAACCTTCGCAAACGCCAAAGATGCCTGGATATACGGCATCGGCGATGTCGACTCCCGCGCAGTAGAGAAAACGCAAAAATCGGTCTACGACCTCAAGAACCACCGCCCCAAAGGCAACCAGGATTTCCGCCGCTTTCTGGACGACCGGGACGTGGACGCCGTAGTTATCGCCACGCCCGACCACTGGCACGCCCCGATGGCCATCATGGCCCTCGAAGCAGGCAAAGATGTCTACCTCGAAAAACCCTGTAGCCACAACCCGCAGGAAGGTGAATGGCTGCTGGCCAAGCAAGCCAAAACCGGCAAACTGGTTCAGATGGGCAACCAGACCCGTAGTTCCGTCAGTCTCAACAAAATCGTCAAGGAAATACACGACGAGTCCGTCATCGGCAGGGCCTACGCAGGCAAAGCCTGGTACGCGAACACGCGCAAAGGCATCGGTTTCCCCAAGAGAGCCCCCCGGCCCGAGTGGCTCGATTGGGACCTCTGGCAAGGCCCCGCCCCCCGCAAGAAGTACCACGAAGGCTTCGTCCATTACAACTGGCACTGGTACTGGGACTATGGCACCGGCGAGCTGCTCAACAACGGTACCCACGAAATTGACATGTGCCGCTGGGCCCTCGGCGTAGACTACCCCAATAAGGTAACCAGCACCGGTGGCCGCTACCATTTCGATGACGGCTGGGAAGCCTACGACACCCAGCTCGTCGGCTACGAATTCGCCGAAGGGAAAACCATCAACTGGGAAGGCCGCAGCTGCAACGGCATGAACCTCTGGAACGGAGGCCGTGGCTCGATGATCTTCGGTACAGAAGGTTCTATCCTCATGAACCGGGGCGGCTACGTTGTCTACGATAAGAAGGGCAAAGAAGTCCGCTCGGAAAAAGAAGCCGCCAAGTCCGTCAGTATGGACATTCGCGGTGGCGGAGGTTTAGACAATCTCCACATCCACAACTTCATCTCCGCCATCAACAGCGGCGAAAAGCTCAACAGCCCCATCGCAGATGCGAACACCAGCGTTACCATCTGTCACCTCGGCAACATCGCCCAGCGTACCTCCGGATCGCTCAACCTTGATCCCAAAACAGGTAAGCCACTTGACAATCCGGAGGCGCTGGCGCTTTGGGGGCGGGAGTATGAAAAAGGGTGGAAGCCAAAGGTTTAGCGTTCAGCACTCCGGTTACAACCTGAATGCTGAATGCTAAAAACTATTCCCCCACCGCCTTAACCACCGCCCCATGCACGGCATCAAACGTAGCCGCAAGCGCCAGCTCACTGCGTATGGCGTTGAGCGTGGTACTGAAAGGCTCGGCGCGTATTGGGCCGTCGTAGCCAATTTTGACGAGTGCTTTGATGAAGGCGTCCAAATCGATGACGCCGGTGGCTCCGGGGAGTTCCCGTGCGAGGTCCGTTTGATCAACTAATTTGAGTTGGGCGTTGGCATCGTTTAGGTCAACGGCGACAATGTCGTCGTTGCTCCAGATCATTAGGTCTTCGGCCGTTTCCTGGGCGGTGTGCCAGTGGTAGCTATCGAGGATTACGCCAACGTTCGGCTCTCCGATGAGGGTAAGCAGTTCTTTTAGTTCGCGCCCGGTAGACAGCCAGGCGAAGCGCGCATTGTGGCGAAGCGAGGCGGTGCCCAGGTACTCCAGGCCAAGCTTGATGTTCTTTTCGCCAAGGATTTTGGCGCACTCCCGCAACCGGTCTGCGTGAAATTTCATGTTTTCGTTGTAGGTGCGGGTGTCGGAGCCGGAGATCAACCAGGTTCCGATGCGGGTAACGCCAATATCAGAAAGATTCTGTGCGTGAGTGGGTAGCGCCGCCAGGTCTTTTCGGAAGCGCTCCTCAGACTGGCGAAACTCTACCGGCAGACCATTTGCGCCCCAGGCGATGTCATTGATCACGGCCTTTTGGTGAAACTTCTGCTTACTTTTTTTATCCCAGCCCTCCAGCCACTGGGCAGGTACGGAAAGTGCTTCGTAGCCGTATTTAATGGCGGCGCCCAGTAGTTCATCGGCAGTACCATCTACCCCGATGGCATCCGCTTTGAGGCTGATCTTGAATTTGCCCCCGTGCTTCATTTGGGCGCGGCCGCGGGATGCCGTGGAGGTTGAATGAGCGGCGGATACCGCTGCCGTGGGCAGAACGAGGCCGGAGGCTAGAAATTTTCTTCTTTGCATGATAGACTGAGTTGTGAAGGCAATTTACGGCTTATCTTATTCAGAATTTAGCGTTTAGCATAAAGCATTCAGTTTACGACTCAAGCGCTAAATTCTTTATGCTAAATGCTTATGAGAGCACATCTACAAACCTTACGTGAGCCTCAACCAAATTCACATTAACGAGACTCAACCTACTCACACCAATCCCCCACAAAATCCATCACTATATCCGTATACTCTGCTCTGCGCCAGATGATGTTGTGGGCGTGCCAGGCACCCCAATCGAGCTTATGCGCCGTAAGGATTTCGGGTTGCAGCGCCGCCTCGAGCTGATCGAACTGAACCGGATAGGTCAAGGTATCGGCGCTGGAGTGGAATAGTAATACGGGCACGTTGATGTTCGGTGCGGCCAACAGCGGGCTGGCTGCGTCGAAGTCGAAGTCATTGCGCAGGCTGGTCCAGGCGAATGCGCCGGGAGTTAATGCTTTTAGTACGTTGCCGTATTCTTTGAGGCCGCGCTCCATCACGGCGGTTTCCCAGTTGGCGTAGGCACTTTCGCTCACCACCCAGGCTGGAGACGGTGCATCTTCCCGTCCGGAGGCGATCAGTACCGTAGCTGCGCCCCAGCTTTCTCCGAACCAACCGATCCGGTCTTGCGGAAGACCGGTGGTTTCGCGCAGGAAATCATTGGCGGCGATCAGGTCCGTCGCTTCGTGGTAACCGCCGGAGCCGTAGGCCTCGGGGGCAGACTCCCCGTGGCCCCGGTGATCGTAGAGCAGGAGGGCGCAGCGGCAGCTGTCAAACACGGGCGTATACTTCAGCATATTGGCCCGGTTCATGCTGTAACCGTGGGCCATCACTACCCCGCAGCGGGCGCTGTCTGGGCGAAAAAGCCAGCCCTTCAGCTCAATTCCATCGTGGGGAGAGACGAAGCTTACCTCCTCCTGCGGGGGCAACGTTTTTCGCAAACTGTCCAGGTCGATGTTCCAGCGGTCTTCGTTCATCTGGTACACGAGGGCCACGTCCCGATCCGGCGTGTGGAGGATCAGGCCGCTGAAAAACCAGGTGATGCCGAGGTAGGCGATGAGCAAAACGGCAAGGAGAATTAGTAGTTTTCGCATGGTGGTGGTTGAGGAGTGCAAGGTACATGCTCCGGAGTGTATTACCGCAACAACATCACCGATCCGTTAATGGTCCGCTCCTTGCCGTCGTCCATGATGATGATGGCGGAGTAGACGTAGAGCCCCGGTGCCATGGGTTCCGATCCCCGGCGGCCATCCCAGTCTTTTCCGCTGGCGAGGAAGTTGCCCCAACGGTCGTACATCCGCAAGTCCACCACTTCAACCAGGTCTGTGTTGCCGAGTATGGTGAAGTCATCGTTGATACCGTCTTCATTTGGGGAAAATGCTGAAGGAGTAAAAATTTCATAATAGTTCAGGCTCAACTCCACGATGCTGTCGCAGCCCAGTGCAGTAACCAGCGGTAGTTCATAGCTGCCGGCCACGCGCAGGCTATGCCGGTCTAGCGCAAAAGTTTCGCCGGGGAAGATGCTTGCCGTAACGCTCCCCCTGCGTTCATCCAGCACGGTGAGTTCAAGGCTGACGATGCTGTCGCAACCGAAGGTTGAGGTCAGGGTATCGACGTAACTTCCCGACGCTGAGATTTCGCGGTCTCCCAGCCGGAAGGATTCGCCCGGGCAAAGCGTTCGTTCCGGGTAGGAAAAAACAAGGGGAATTCGGTAACGGTAATCATCAGACCGGCGGCAGGAAACACCGTCGTCGATGACCACCTGGTAGGTTCCGGCCCCGTAGTTCTGGCCGAGGCGAAAGGTAGTTTCTCCCACCAAAGCAATCCCCTCCCGATACCACTGGTAGCTGATATCGCCCCGGTTTGGTGCCTGTAGTCGGAAGTCTGGCGAACAGGGATGGTCGGTACCGCTGATGTTGAAGGTGAAGGCTTCCAGATCGTCCAGTAGCAGGTTATCGAAGAAATAGTAGAATTCGGTGCTGCTGGGCCGGCGGCCACAATCTGGCCCGATGGCAATGGCGGTAATGTTTTGCGTGGGGGTTACTTCGATGAAGGCTTTCTTCCAGCCGCCGTTGGAGACGGTGGTCACCCATTTTGATCCCAGGAGTACCCAGTTGGGGCCGTTGGTTGGGCAGCCGAGGTCGCTGTTGTCCTGGCCGAAGGGCAGGTTGTTGCAGCTGGTCGTCCCGAAAAAGGAGACATCGATGTTGGGAGAATTTACGTCTCCCACAAAGCCGATATCGAATTCAAAGCGGTAGGTGGTACCAGCTACGAGCGGACTGAGGAGGCAGGCACCAGCGTATTCCTTAAAGTTAGGCACCGGCTCGGTTTCTTCCCCGAAGGCGGGCCGGCCATCGCGAAAGCCCATGATGCCTTCCCCGTCGGGGAACGGACGGGGAGGAACCAGGTTGGGCCACCCGCCCCAGCCGCAGTCGTGAATAAAATCTGTAGTTGGCTCCGAAGCCTGAATCCAAACGGAGGCACAACCAAGTTGGCTCCGATCCGTGGGGCAGCAGTCCCGCTCCTCGAACGAAGGGTTCGGGATCATGGAAACGGGCTCCAGCAGGGCACATTCGCAATCCGGATCGTTCAGGTCAATCAGCCCGTCCTGATCATCGTCTATTGCGTTGGCGCAGTTTTCGACCATAGTTTCTACGGGCGTAAACGCAGGCCAGAACAACAGAAAGGACAGCAGAAATATCGGATATTGCATCGTTCTAGGGTAACGTGGAGGGCTTGTTTCTGTTGTGAGGATCTTTTGCGGATACGTTCCAATATACACTATTCTGGTTTTGGGGCGCGGCGGCGGGTGCTGAGGTGTGTATAACAATGGTCCGCTACGGTTTCAGGCGGCTCGTGCCCCAAAAGCCTTAAGCGTTGCAATTACCGTCTGTATTTTGGGCGTGTGTGGGTTGACCCTGCACTTGCCAAATTGTTGGTAGGGTACGGGTTGAGCGTATACCGGGCTCTTGTTACGCACGCCAACCACGTGGGTACTCAACCTAGGCTGTTAAACCTGACGATGACCTCCCGTAGCCACCTCACCCCAACCCC
>CAYWMW010000025.1:0-24532 GCA_964458975.1 uncultured Lewinella sp.
GCAGGAGGTGGCGCATGGTGGTTCGGTTGTGTTTGGGCAAGGTAGATTATTTCTTTGAAATAAACTGAAGACTTGTCTTTGGCCGCACCTGCGGTGTTTTTGCGCTTTACTCCCTGATGTGCTATTTCACCAAGGTAGGCAACTGGCGTTTGTTTCTGCGGGGTATTGCGGTGGCGAATCTTTTGTATTGCTGCGTTACTGTCTTCCTGATGTTTAGCCAATTTAGGGAGCTTACGGGCTAGGGGGGGCTTATTTTGTGGGGGAGGTTTTGGTTGTTTTGGGTGTTGTTTGTTGGGAGTTGCGGGAGATTAAACGAGCTGGGCAAGACTGATTAGCTATTGGGGGGCTTTGGGTCTTGTTGGTGCGCAGACAGGCCTTTGAAAAACAAAAACTTTGAAGTTCATGATTTTTTTGTAAATTTGCATTTGTCAAAAAATGATAAATGAGACTAGAAAAGGCTACAGACTTGATCGTGTTCACCTTGTTAAGAAACAATGGTTACGTTGATGGGAATTTTGATAAGTTAAATTCTAAAATAGAAGTTTGGGCTAAACAAGCATCAAACACGACGATAAAAGGGGCTTTATCTAGAGCATCAAAAAAGAAATCGGGACAACCAGGCTACCCTGAATATCTAATCTATGATGAAGATAATGAGATGGTTGTTGTAATAGAGAATAAGAAAGATCAGGCAAAACACATTTACAGCAAAAATATATCCAAGAAGGTAGATAAGTATGCTGTGAATGGTGCTCTGTGGTACGCAGAACATCTAAAGGATTTTTTCAATGTAATTGCTATTGGAATAAGCGGTAATAGTATTCAAGATATTACAATAGATTCATACGCTTGGCGGAAAGGTGTTGAGACTTTTTCAAACCTCAACATACATGAGATTCTGAAAATCGATGAATATCGCTCAATTTTAAATCAAACTATTCGTGACAAAGACAATGAAATAGCTTACAAGTCTCTCAACAATAAGGCTAGTGAACTTAATAACTTTTTGAGAGACTACTTAGGTGTTATAGAACATGATAGGTTGTATGTTCTTGGGGCAATACTTTTTGCACTTGAGGATCCTATTTTTAAGATGTCTTATGGTCAAAGTAACAATGACGAATCATTAGCTTTACATCTCTACCAAACGGTAGAGCGTAAGGTGAAGGGTTCAGCCCTAAAACATAAGGAATTAATTATTAGCGAGCTAAAGCCGGTACTAACTTCACTAGCGGTTGATGAAACTGATGTAGTTAAACAGAAGTACCCAAATGGTGTTTTATTTGAGTTAATCAAGGAAGTTGATAAGGTCTTGTTTAATCTTTATAAGGAGAGTGAACTAGACGTAATTTCAACTTTCTTCAATGTGTTTTTGAGTTATTCAACAGCAGGAGGATCAGATTTAGGCATAGTGCTAACACCCTCTCATATCACTAACTTATTTTGTGACATAGCAGATGTTGATGTCGATTCAAAAATTGTTGATCCTTGTGCTGGAACTGGAGGATTTCTAACAAGCGCTTGGAAAAGAATCTCTTTGGACGATAGAATTACTCAGTCAGCAAAAGATAAATTTAGAAAGAATAACATCTTTGGAATTGAGAAGGAAAAGAGTATCTATACCATCGTAGCATTAAACATGTTTTTGAACAAAGATGGTCGATCCCATCTATATAAAGGTGATGTCTTTTCATATCAGAGAGAGTTAAAGAGTTTCGAATGTAATGTAGGGTTCATTAATCCGCCATATTCAGATTCACTCTATAGTGAAATCCGCTTTGTAGAAGTCATGTTAGACAACCTTCTTCCATATTCAATCGGAGTTGCAATATTACCTGTTAACTCTGTTTCGTCTAGAACGAAGAAGCATAGCGACTTAGTAGAAACCAAACTTCGGCTTCTGCGAAAGCATACGCTTGTGGCATCAATTCAAATGCCTAGACAACTTTTTTATCCAAAAGGAACAGAAACTATTATTCTTGTTTTTCGCACTGGAATTCCTAATGAAGATAAAAAAACATGGATGGCGATATATAATGATGAGTTTAAACTAATTAAACACCAAAAGGCTAGAACACCCTCCAAAAAATCTGCCGCAGCAAATGAATCGTTATTATCTGCCTACCGAGAAAAATCAGAAACCGAATTCTCCTTTATGAAACAAATGTCGGCAGAAGATCAGTGGGTGTATACTGTCCATTATGAGCCAGAATATGAATTGTTCATAGATGATCATCAATCTGCCTTGAATGAATATATTTCTTACCTTTTCGCAAATAATTATTTCTAATGAAAGAGACCAAAGTATTACTTAGTGATTTTTTTACAATCACAGGCGCGATCCAAACGGATAAAATAAATCTAACTATAACAGATAAAAGTTCTCCAGATGCAATGCCTTTTATAGGTCGTTCAGGCTCTAATAATGGTGTTGTAGATTATGTAATTCGTAAAGATAAGCTCGTGAATGCAGGGAATGTTATAACTATTGCTTTGGATGGAAGTACAGGTTCTACATTTTATCAGCATCATGAGTTTATGTCAGGACAAAATATTTGGAAGTTGGTTCCTAAAGAGGATAAGTTCCCAGAGTTTAATCATATAATAGCATTGTTCATATTGCCTTCGATTCGAAAGGCGGTCAAAGGATATAGCTATAATCTTGGATTGACAAAAACGAGACTTTTAGGTGTCAGGATACTGATGCCTATGATCGATGGGGCAGTTGATGTGGGTTATATCTATAAATATATGAGTAAGCTACGCAACTTTACTACTATAGTTGAAATTCCAAATAAGAGACTTTGAAATATGTAATAGTTAACGCCCAAAGGCAGCCCCAAACGCAGTCAGCCCCGCCCCAAAAAGACATTCGTAGTACCCAATTTTCTCCCTACCTTCACGCTACCCCAAACCAAGCAAAAGTGAAGAACCTCCTCCTAGCCTTTTTTGCCGTCTTAGCTACGGCCCTAACCGCTCAGTCTGCCCCAAACTGGTTGCGCCACGCGGCCATTTCGCCCGACGGTAGCCAGATTGCCTTCACCTACAAAGGCGACCTCTATAAAGTACCGGCAGCTGGCGGCACGGCAACCCAACTGACCTTCCACGACGGCCACGATTACATGGCTACCTGGAGCAAAGACGGCAAACAACTCGCCTTCGCCTCCGAGCGCTACGGCAACTTCGACGTCTTCACGATGCCCGCCACCGGAGGCCAGGCGCGCCGCCTCACCTTTCATTCCAATAAGGAGGTACCGTACAGCTTTACCGCCGACGGCAAATCCGTCATCTTCGGCGCGCTGCGGCAAGACGACGTGAAGCATCGCCAGTACCCCCACCGCTCGCAATCCGAGCTGTACAGCGTCCCGACCGACGGCGGCCGGGTAGCCCAACTACTCACCGTGCCCGCTGAGTACGCCCGGATGACCAAAGACGGCAAGACCATATATTACCACGATAAAAAAGGCGGCGAAGACGAGTACCGCAAGCACCACACCTCTTCCATCACGCGCGATCTCTGGCGCTACGATATGAAGAGCGGCAAGCACACCCAGCTCACGACCAATAACGCCGAAGACCGCCAGCCGGTCCTCAGCGCCGACGAGAAAACGGTCTACTTCCTCAGCGAGCGCAGCGGCACGTTCAACGTCCATAAAATGCCAGCGAATGATGCGGCGCGGACGGAGCAGCTAAGTAAGTTTTCCACGCACCCCGTCCGCTTCCTGAGCATTGGCGGCGGAACGCTGTGCTTCGGTTACGACGGAGAGCTGTACACCATGAAAGACGGCGGACAGCCTAAGAAAGTTCCCGTAACCATCATCACCCAGGACAAAGCCAACAGCGACAAATTCATCTCCATCAACGGCGGCGTGAGCGAAATGGCCGTCTCGCCCAGCGGCAAGGAGATCGCCTTCATCGCCCGGGGCGAAGTGTTCGTCACCTCAGTAGGGGAGAGCTTCACCAAGCGCCTCACCAATACCCCCGAGCAGGAGCGCTTCGTTACCTGGGGCCCGGAGGGTAAATCCGTCGTCTACAGCTCCGAGCGCAACGGCAAGTGGAGCATTTTCGAGACCAGGAAAGTCCGCGATGCCGAACCCTTCTTCTACGCCGCAACCCTGACCAAGGAAAGCCCCGTACTGGAAAACGAAACCGACAACTACCTGCCCAAGTTCTCCCCCGACGGCAAAAAGGTGGCCTACGTGAAGGGCCGCCGCAGCATCGTCGTTCGCGATGTCGCCTCCGGCGACGAAACCACCCTGCTGGACCAGACCGAACTCTTCCACATGCGCGATGGCGATAAGTACTTCACCTGGAGCCCGGACTCCGAATGGCTCCTCATCGACTGGGGCGTGCTGCTCAACAACAGCGAAGTACTGCTCATGAAGGCCGATGGCTCCAAGCGCATCAACCTCACCGAAAGCGGCTACTACGACTCCCGCCCAAAGTGGGTCAACGGCGGCAAGCAGATGATCTGGTTCAGTAACCGCGACGGACTGAAGTCTTACGCCACCAGCGGCCGCTCTGAAAGCGATGTCTACAGTATGTTCTTCACCCAGGAAGCCTGGGATAAGTTCAACCTCTCCGACGAAGAATTCAAGCTCATGAAGGCCGTCAAGGAAGAAGAGAAGAAAAAAGAAAAGGAGAAGAAAGACGAGAAAAAAGACGACGCTAAGAAAGAAGGAGAGGATAAGGAAGGCGACAAGAAGGACGAGAAAAAAGACGATAAGAAGAAGGTCGAAAAGCTCACCTTCGACTGGGACAATCTGGACGAGCGCAAAAAACGCCTCACCATCCACTCCTCCCGCCTCGGTGACGCGGTGCTCTCCAAAGACGGCGAGAAGCTCTACTACCTCGCTACTTTCGAGAAGGGCGCTAACCTCTGGAGTACCAACCTGCGCACGAAGGCCACCAAGATGGAGATGAAGATCGGCCGGGGCGGAAGCTTACAGTGGGATAAGGACATGAAGAACCTCTACCTCCTCAGCGGCGGCTCCATCGCCAAGATCGACGTGGCGAAGAGCAAGAAGGAGTCGGTAAAGATCAAAGGCGAAATGGCCTACGACGTGGAAGCAGAGCGCAAAACGATGTTTGACCACGTCTGGATCAGGACCAACGCCATCTTCTACGAGCCCACCTTCCACGGTATCGACTGGAACAAGATGCGGACCGAGTACGAGAAGTACCTGCCCTCCATCGGTAACTCCTTTGAGCTGACCGAGATGCTCTCCGAAATGCTGGGCGAACTCAACGTTTCCCACGCCGGAGCGCGCTACCGGAGCAGTGGTTTCTCCAACCCGGACAAGACAGCCTCCCTCGGCGTACTCATGAACTACGCCCACACCGGCAACGGCATCCTGATCGATGAAGTACTTGACGGAGGGCCGTTAGACCGGGCGGCCTTCGACGTAAAGGCCGGCATGATCATCGAGTCCATCAACGGCGAAACCATTCTGCCAAACCGCGACGTAGCGACTTACCTCAACCGCCTCGAAGGCCAGTTCACCCTGCTCGAAATTCTGGACCCGGCCACTAAAAAGCGGGAAACCATCACCGTGAAACCCATTTCGTTGGGCGCAGAAAACAGCCTACTCTACAAACGCTGGGTGAAGATGAACGAAAAGGAAGTGGACGAGAAGAGTGGTGGCACCCTCGGCTACGTCCACATCCCCGGCATGGGCGACGGGCCGTACCGGAGCATCTACCAGGACATGATGGGCAAGTATTTTGACCGTAAGGCGATGATCGTTGATACCCGCTTCAACGGCGGCGGTGATTTGGTTGCTGACCTGGCGATGTTCTTCACCGGTACGCCCTTCATCACTTACGCGACCGAAGCCAAGGTCGTCGGCGGAGAACCAACCTCCCGCTGGACGAAGCCAACCCTGGCCCTCATCAACGAAGCCCAGTACTCCGACGGGCACTGCTTCTCCTGCGGCTACACCGACCTGAAGATCGGTAAGACCGTCGGTATGCCTACGCCCGGAACCTGCTCCTTCGCTGGTTGGGAGCGCTTGCCCGACGGCTCCGTTTGGGGTGTAGTTCCCGTCTCCGCCAAAGACATCAACGGCAACTGGATGGAGAACAACCAGACCGAACCGATGATTAAGGTCAAGAATATGCCCGGCGTGGTCGATAAAGGCCGCGATGAGCAGCTGGAGCGGGCGATTATGGAACTTATGAAGGAGTAATATTCAATCCCGTAGGGATTAAACGTGATTAGCCTGGGACGCAGCGCAGCGTAGTCCCCGGCTAATCGTATTACGTAATGTTGAAAACTAAAGCGCGAAGCGCCTTTCGGGGTCCGCCTTGCCCTTCAACCTCCCCCTGCACCTGCGACCGCGCCAAAAAATGTCGTAAAGTAACCACCCCGCCCAATAGAGAGGGGCCAACACAACAGCGGCCGCCCGCCAAGCATTATTGAAGAAAATGTATATTATGAAAAGTATTTTCTTCCTCCTCCTCGCCACCATTTTTACCGGCAGCCTCCACGCGCAAGACCGCACAAAAGTGGAAGGCCAACGCACAGAACTTGGCAAAGTAAGCTGGTATCGTAACTACGATCAGGCGCTTACGCTGGCTGAAAAAACGGGCAAACCCGTACTGATTTTGTTTCAGGAAGTGCCCGGCTGCGCCACGTGCCAACGTTACGGAACGTCTACTTTGAGCCACCCGTTGATGGTGGAAGCGATTGAAAACGAGTTCATTCCATTAGCCATTTTTAACAATAAAGGGGGCGCCGACGCGCAGGTGCTGGCCAAGTATGGAGAGCCAAGTTGGAACAACCCCGTCGTGCGCATCGTCGACGCTCAGGGCAAAGACATCGTTGATCGGGTAGCCGGAAACTACTCTCCGCGCGGCCTCTACGCCGCGATGGCGCAAACGATGATCAACCGCAGCACCACCATCCCCGGTTACATGGAAGTACTCGGCCTCGAACTCACGGCCGCCGACGCGCCAACCAAAGAAGCCTACTATCAAATGTACTGCTTCTGGAGCGGCGAACACCACCTCGGTAACATCGACGCGGTACTGACCACCGAACCGGGCTTCCTGAACGGCCACGAGGTCGTAAAGGTCAAGTACGACCCCGCAAAAATCAGCGAAGCCAACCTGGCGAAGTACGCCGCGAAGAAAGACATAAAGCCGGTTAAAGGCGGTAACGGCTACCGCATCGCTGCAAAAGACCACCACTACCAGCTTCAGCAAACGGACTTCGTCTACCTGCCCCTGACCGACGTACAAAAGACCAAAATGAACGCTGCCTACGGCAGAGGAGAAGACCTTACCCGTTTTCTCAGCCCGAAACAACTGGCGTACTACCAGATGATCCGCCAGGGAAAGTCTGGCAAAGACAAGCTGTACACCCAGGCGTTTGAAAAAGCGTGGGGGAAAGCGATGGGGTGGAGTAAGTAAGGAACGCCAAATCAATAACTGTCCGATTTACAGCTTGGTCTCGTGGCGCTGCTCTTCATATCCCGAAAACCACCGTAGCTATGGCTATGCTGGATTTCGAGCTATTCGATCAGCACCACGATTCCTGCGCTTCACCACGAAGTAGCCGCGAAGCGAATCAGGACAGTTATTGATTTGGCGTCCCTAAATAGCCTACTCGTGCCTTACATGAGTCATCCCGAAGTTTAGGTTGTTTTTTCTATGTTCTGCACAAATTACAGCGTTCAGAGATCAGAATTCAGGCTACCACACATGGTAACCTGACCTCTGAATTCTGCCTTCTGAATACTACTTCGTAGGTGTATTGTTGCAACTCATCTAGGTTTACTTCTCTAAAATCCGGGATGACTCATGTTTGTGTTTGGATCGCTCAGGGACCTGTTTTAAGGGTATGGTAACGTAGGCTAAGGCAACAATCGCCCTGACTTATACCGTTAGTAGGTTAACACATTAGAATACTGATTCAAACATTCATGCTCAGAACAATACTTACGGCCGTGGTTTTGGCCCTCACGCTTCCTGCTTTCTCACAGAACTTTTCAGCCATCTACCAGCCTTCGGACGCCGAGGTGAAGACCGTCACCAAAGCAGGTTGGGAGGCTTTACTCTCCGAAAACAAAACGATGACGGCCAGCGGCTTCCGGCTCACGGACCTGGAGACCTTTAAGGTAGGAGGGGATGCCCGCAGCTTCGTTGGCACCTTCACGAAAAGCCCGCTGGAGGGCGTAGTACAAATGGCGGAAGGCTGGCGGGCGTTCATCAAGCTTAAGCGTAAAATGGTGAAGGAGGGCTTCACGATGATCGATGTTGCCGCCGTTACGCTCAACGAATCAGACATGAATTTCTTCGGCGTTTGGGTTAAGGAAGACAACCCGACCATCCATAAAGTCTGGCTGCTGGACAGCCAGGAGACCATCGAAAAGAAAACCCGCGACATGGCGAAAGCCCGCTTCAAAATTAAACGGGTCCACGTTCTGGACGTGCCCAACGGCGAGCCTTCCTTCGTCGTCCTCTACCACTTCTCCCCAATTAATCGTTTTAACTTTCTGTACTTCTCCGACACCATGGAAGATTTCAACAAAGAGTACGATGAGCGTAAGGGAAGTAACGTAGAGCTGATTGATTTTGACCGCTTCCGGACCGGTAACGCAACGCGCTACGTCGCCATCTTTCAGGACGGCGCCTACGAAAGCTCTTTCCTTACGGATCAGCCTTTCAGTGCCATCCAGGCGAAGTCTGATTCTTTGGCCAAGCAGCACGGGCTGAAGTTGGTTAACCTAAGCGTTGATTGATACCTTTACGGCGTCCCTAAACAACAATCTGCCCCATCATATAAGTAATTGCGTGGCCAGTAAGGCGGACTTTTTTTCCCTTCAGCTGGCAGAGCAATTCACCGCCCCGGGTGGAGAGCTGTTTTGCGGAGAGCTTTTTCTTGTTCAGTTTTTCAGCCCAGAGTGGAGTCAGAACGGTGTGCGCAGAACCCGTTACGGGGTCTTCATCAATTCCGTAGGCTGGAAAGAAACAACGACTGACAAAGTCATGCTTTTTACCGGGAGCAGTGACCAACAGGCCACGGCGCTGTTTCAATGCCGCCAGCATGGGGAAGTTTGGTTGAATTTTTTCGACCTGGGACTGGTTTTTGACTACAACGATGAGATCGTCGATGCCCTCGTATACTTCCAGCGGTTTTAGGCCGCCGAGTATTCCCCTGAGGCCCTTGGGGGC
This sequence comes from uncultured Lewinella sp., assembly GCA_964458975.1. Classification (GTDB taxonomy): domain Bacteria; phylum Bacteroidota; class Bacteroidia; order Chitinophagales; family Saprospiraceae; genus Neolewinella. Next base: position 9,178 of record CAYWMW010000025.1, read on the forward strand.
TTTTATTTTTTTCGGATGGTCTGCGGGGAAGTCCATGCTATAGCTATCGTCCAGGTTGGGCGTTACGGTAATCGTACCGGCCTCACGGGTCTTGAACTTTAGTTTTTCAAGACTATCCTCGCTAGATTTATACAGGATGTGCGCCGCCGCCAGGGTAGCGTGGCCGCACAGCCGGACTTCCATAGTAGGGGTGAACCAACGAATTTTAAATTTTCCCGGCCCGGTGATGGTGACGAAGGCGGTCTCCGAAAGGTTGTTCTCCGCCGCAATACGCTGCATGATTTCGTCGGATAGGAACTCCGGAAGGGGGATTACCGCTGCTGGGTTACCACTGAAGATTGTACTAGCGAAAGCATCTACTTGATAGATGGGTAAAGTGTGCATTGTTTTCATTTATAAGTAGTTGTGTTGTTTTTTAGGAAGGAAAATTGGCGCATGTCAAAAGATTGTTTTGACGAAAACATAGATTAGTGTTACTTTTTTTTGAGGTGTCCGTCCAACAGTTGATTTGTTGGCCCCGCGCTTACAAACTTACCCGATGTCAGAATTTTGTAAATCTGTAATATCCTTCTGTTATGAATAAATTTAATGAATTTCCCGACCACCTCTTTTTACGTGAGGGGACAACTTACATAAAAATTCCACTCTCGCAAATTGAGTACATTCAGGCAGACGGGAATTATGCGTATTTGCAGACCAACGAAAAACGCTTCGCTGTGAAACGTTCACTCGCTGCCATCACTGAAGAGTTGGAAGCTCCCAGTTTCGTACGGGCCAGCCGTGGCATCCTGGTAAACTTTGCCCGCGTCAATAAGATCAGCTTTGCGAACGGCACAATTAATGTAGGCGGCCATGAAGTAAAGATGGGAAAAGCCTATCATGCAGAGATTAAAAGCCGAATGCCACGGCTATAGAATATGTCTCTCATAAATCTCCGTAGGAGACAATTAACCTACTTTAGCCGGTACCCTATATACGCAGGGTGCCGGTTTTTTAGTAGTATCGCAGGCTATTGTCAACCTTTGCCCCCCCTCCCCGCATTCTAACGGAGTGAAGTTTATCATCTACGACATCGAAGCCACCTGCTGGGAAGGCCGCCCTCCGGGCATGATTCAGGAAACCATCGAAATCGGCGCTTGCGAGCTTGACCGGTACGGCCAGGTTCTGGGGTATTACAGCCGCTTGATCCGCCCGATCATCCACCCGACAATAAGCCATTTCTGCCGTAAACTGACGAAGATCGATCAGGTGGAACTCAACCGCGCGCAGGGCTTCGCCCGCGTCGTAGAAGACTTTCAGGACTGGATCGGTATCCACGATGAAGAATACCTGCTGGCAAGTTGGGGCGATTTCGACCCCAAACAACTCGCCGCAGATTGCCGCCTCCACAAACTCGATGATTACTGGCTGGATGAGCACATCGACATGAAGACCCAGTACCAGGAAATCAAAGGGTTGCCCAAAAAGCGCGGCCTCAAATCCGCCGTAAAGCACGAAGGCTACGAATGGGAAGGCGAACAACACCGCGCCCTGACGGACGCCAAGAACACCGCCAAGGTCTTTCAGTCGCTTATTGATATGTGGAGATACTGAGTTGTAGCGTTCCTGAGTTACGAACCCTCTAACTTACTCCCTGTTAAAAGCAAGCCGCATCCCTTTCACGTCTTCAAAGAACAGCCCCCGGTCGTAAGCGACGTGGCCGGATACGATCGTTTGCCGAACCTTCCCTTTAAAAGACTGGCCCTCCAACGGAGACCAACCTACTTTATAGAAGATATTGTCAGCTTCCACGGTCCAATCCTGTTTGGGGTCGTAGATGATGATGTCGGCGAACATCCCCTCGTCGAGGTAGCCACGGCGGTCTACTTCGAAGCATACGGCGGGGGCGTGGCACATTTTTTCGATGACGCGCTCCAGGGTGATGTCTCCGTTTTGTACCATCCGCATCATCATGTCCAGAGAGTGCTGCACGAGAGGAAGACCGCCGGGAGCTTTGAAGTAATCAGTACTTGCCTTTTCTTCCGCAGTGTGCGGGGCGTGGTCGGTAGCGATCACGTCGAAGTAATCATCGAGCAGGGCGGGGAGCAAAGATTTGCGGTGGTGCTCTGCTTTGATGGCCGGGTTGCACTTTATCTTGTTGCCGAGGCGGAGGTAATCATCGGCGTTGAAGGTGAGGTGATGCACGCAAACTTCGGCGGTGATGCGCTTTTCTTTCAGCGGGATATCGTTGCGGAACAGCGCAATCTCATCTTCCGTACTGATGTGGAGAATGTGCAGGCGGGTGTTGTGTTTTTTCGCCAGTTCTACGGCCAGGGTGCTTGATTTTAAGCAGCCCTCCGTCGAGCGGATATTTGGGTGCTCCGTCACGGGGATGTTGTCTCCGTACTTCTCTTTAGCTGCGGCAGCGTTCCCCCGGATCGTGGCTTCGTCTTCGCAGTGGGTAGCGATGAGTAGGGGGCAGTTGGCGAAAAGGGCGTCGAGTACCTGCCGGTCATCCACAAGCATATTTCCGGTGCTGCTGCCCATGAAAATTTTTAGCCCGCAGACTGTTTTTGGGTCGGTGCGCAGGGCCTCCTCCCGGTTGTCGTTGGAGGCACCCATGTAGAAGCTGTAGTTGGCGGGGCTTACCTGGGCGGCTTTGTCGTATTTCGCCTGGAGTAACTCCTGGGTAAGGGCGGCGGGTTTGGTATTGGGCATTTCCATGAAGGTGGTGGTGCCCCCGGCCACAGCGGCGCGGCTCTCGGTCTTGATGTTGGCCTTATGCGTTAGCCCCGGCTCCCGGAAATGCACCTGGTCGTCGATAATGCCCGGCAGTACGAGGCAGCCTTCGGCGTTGATTTCACGGTCGGCGTGCCGGTCAAGTGATGGCCCGATGGCCTCAATAAATCCGTCCTTCACAAAGATGTCTCCGGAGAATCTTTTGCCCCGGTTCACAATCGTTCCGCCCTTGATGAGAATAGTTCCTTTGCGCATAATCTTATTGAATTTTGGCGCAAGATATATTTTTTGGCGCGGACGCGGGTGCAGGGTGGGGTAGGAGTTGGGGTGAAACGGAAGGTCTGCTGATCACCTCAAAGTAGCCTTACCTCCTGCCTTTGAAGTATCAGGAAGTGATTTCGAAGGCCCGTAAGCGTGTAGAATCAACCGGTAAACCTCCCGTTTGTAGACGTTAACAACCCTTTAGTATAACCATAGCAAAATTTAAGCCTTTAGGGTGCAACCTTTGTAGTACGCCCGTCGCCTCTAGGGTAAATCAACCAACGATCAGGTTTGTAAAATACCTGGTTTTATTCACCAATCACCTAATTAAAAAGTACATATCATGAGACTTCTTACTTTCTTCCTTTGCGTTTTTGCCTTCACGGCACTGTCCGCTCAGGGCATTTCCGTTGATGCTGACGGCCCAATCCTTGCCTACAAAACGGAAAGCAAAACCACTACTTCTGCCTTCAAGGTCAAAGGCCGTGAGCGCACCCTGCTCGGCGACCTTGACCTCAGCGGAGCCTGGGGCGGGCCAACCTACAATTATTCCGCAACGGGCAACGACTGGGCCCTGATGCGTGGTGGCTTCGGCGGGCTCGAGTTCTCCGAAGAAGTTTTCATCGGCTACGGCGGCTGGAAGAGCCGCGAGGCCTTCACCGTGGATGATGTGCAGGCAAACTCCCCGGAGTACGACTTCAACTACAGCGGCCTCATCATCGCGTACGCTCCCTTTGCTGATAATGCCATTCACCCACGGATCACCACCATAATTGGCCCCGGCCGCATTGAGCTCAGGGAGCAGATAATGAACGAACCGAAAGCTGATCGTTTTCTCGTTGGCCAAGCCGCCATTGGCCTTGAATTCAATCTCTTCCAGTGGTTCCGTCTCGGTATTGACGGCGGCTACCGCTTCGCTTCCGGCATCGATGATGTGCAGCGTGTAACCGAACAAGACCTCGGTGGAGCTTTCATCCAGGCGGAGGCCCGCTTTGGCTTTAGCTGGTAGGAAACTGTGATTGAGTTCAGCTACTCAACCAAGATTTAAATGTGTGTGATTCCCCATGGCGGGGGTGGGGCGGTCGCCTTACCTCCGCCTTTTAGATGGGTAGGGGCGCACACTCTCACGATGCGTACAGGAGGCCTTTGAACTGAAAAATCCCCACCGAACAACGGTCCGGTGGGGAAGGAGGGATTTCAGATTTTCAGATTTTCGCGGGGTTAGCGAATAACCAAACGGCGAATGAAGCTTGTCTCCCCATCCGTCAGCCGCAAGAAATAGGTACCAGAGGGTAGGGTAGACACATCAATCGATGTCGAGCTGCCAGACGCTTGGTACTCGGCAACTTTTGCACCGGAGGCAGCGTAAAACTGAAGGGTAGCCTTGCTACTGTTTATGCCTGCCGGCAGGCCTACTTCAAGTTGATCCTCCGCCGGGTTAGGAGAAATAGCGAAGCCGGAGCGTATGGATTCCTCCTCCGTTGAGTTGGGCTCCAGGGTGAACACGATGCGGTCCACGTTGAAGGCGCGGGCTCCGGTGATGTTTAGGCGCATAATCTGTAGGCCTGCTTCCAGGTTTACCGTATTGTTTGCGTTGATTTCCTGGTAGGCATCCCAACTGCCGGTTAGCGGCGTTGAGAGCCGGGCCACCACGTCTTCTGGAAAGGCGAGTGTAAAACCGCTTGCGGCGTCTGCCGAAGCAACCTCGGCCGTCACGCTGTAAGTTCCCGAGGTTTCTACATTAAGGGTATATTCTACCCATTCCCCTTGAACGACAAAGCCAAGCACTAAGCCATTGTTTGGCCCGCCGCCGATGTCGACACCTTCGGCAGATCGGAAATCACCACCACGGTTTTCGGGGTCGTTGTCATGATAGGCAACCTCTTCGCCGCCGCTGTCGTAGTTTTCAACTTCCACTACGCCCGGAACGGTTTGTGGAGAACCAAAGTAGGGAGATTGGACGCGGGAAGAGAAAGCAATCTTAGCCGGGTACCCGTGCGTCAGTCTGCCCTCGGCGTTGTGCGTGTAAATACGATAAGTGAATACACCGCCGGGGTAAGCACTGGTGTCGATGAACTCAGTTGCGTCGGGGGCCAGGCGGATTATTTCCCGGAAGGTTCCGCTCGCGTCGTCCGCCCGTTCCACCACAATACTATCGTTATTGCTCAGGCGGTTGTTCCACTCCAGCATACTGAGCGGGCGACCCTGGTTGTCTTGCTCTGCGGTAACGAAGAATTCGTTAGGCGAATCCTGGTAATAGTGTACCAGAATGTCTTTTACCTCGGGCCAGGACCTGATGGTGCGGCGCAGTACCCGGAAGTCTCCGCCGTCGTCCCAGGTAGAGGTGGCGAAACCGTGCAGGTCGGAGAGGCCCATGTACTGCGCATACCACCGCATACGGGAATTGAAATCGGCATTGACTTTAACGCCGAACTCGCTGATGTGTACCGGGATGTTGTGCTGATCGGACCAGTTTTTAGCCGCCTGGAATTTATTGGCCATCGCGGCATAATCCGAGGCTGTGCCCCAGGTTCCTTGCGAAAGGCCCGCAAAGTTCCAGGGGTCGTAGGAGTGGTAATACCCCATGATGTAGTCGTCCTCAGGGATGGCAGCCCGGAAGAGCTCCTCCGCGTTGGAGTACTGATTGCCACCGAAAATTACGATACGGGTAGGCTCCTGCTCACGGATGATGCCCAGGATACGAGCGTTGAGGTCATCAACCTGAGCAACGGTTAGCCCCTTGGGCTCGTTGATGATTTCGTAGAGCAGTTTGTCCGATTTGTTCTGGAAACGCGCAACGATTTGCCGCCATATCGCGTCGTACCGGGCTTTATTGGCCTCGCTGTAATCTTGCTTCAGCCAGTCTTCATGGTGGCCGTTGAGGGTGATGTAAAAGCCACGGCTCAGGCCCCAGTCTACTACCTGCTCTACCCGGTTCATCCAGGCTGCGTTTACGGCGTAAGGCTCGCCCGCCTGGGTGTGCTCATCCCAGCGGACGGGGATTCTGATGTTGTCAAAACCAGCCTCCAGGTAAGCGTCGAAGTAGGCCTCTTCGGCGGGGCCATTGTTCCAGGCGCTTTCTTGGGGTGGCTCCAGGGTGTTGCCGAGGTTGATGCCCCGGCCCATCCCCTCTAAGGCCTCGAAAGGCGTGAGCTGAGCGGAAAGGGCGGCGGTCGTAAGAAAGACCAGTAATAGTTGTACTAATTTCATCATATTTGGTTTGACCTGGTACACTTGTTCCAGAGCAGGATTTCAAAGATAAGGATATTAGTTTCAAAGTGAAACTAAGTTCGTGTTGCTAAAGTACTGATATTTGGGCACGGATGCGGGTGCAGGGTGTAGGTTAGCAGAACACTCAGCCCAAGAACGATACCTAACCGCTGAAAATTGGAGGATTCGCTGCGAACGAACCATCTCCAAAACCTTCCATTGCACCAGCGGCCGCGCCCAAAACACTGTCCTGTTCCGCAAAACCATTAACTTGGCCGAAAGAACCTTAAGCAAAAACGCCCAAATCATGCTCGGAGACATCTGGAACGCTACCCTTAAAGGAGTGAATGACCTCGCCGGATCGGTGGGGGAAGGGGCCAAAGAAAAAAGCCTCGCCGTGATTGAAGACTGGCTGGAAATCTTCCCCAAACTGGCTGAATACGGGCTCGAAATCACAAGTTTCAGCATGGGCCTGGCCATCAGCCCCAGCCTCAACGTAGAGCTGCTTGGCCGCCACGAAGACTGGGCGGACGAAGCCATCGCCGAACGCCTGGAAGCCCACAAAGGAGAGCACTCCATCACGACGGTTTTTACCACCATCCGAACCGCCTACCGCCTACAGAAAAAGACCCAGGCTGAGCTGCGGGACCCGCTGATCCTGAAGATCACCGTCAAAATATCTCCGGAAGTTCGGGTGGTGCTTGGCCAACCCGTTCTGGAAGATTAAGCTCTAATTATGAAAATCCTGATTGCTCCGGATAAATTTAAAGGCACCCTGAGCGCCGCTGAAGTGGCTTCCGCAATAGCCCGGGCCATGCGTAAAATATATCCACTTGCAGAGATCATCGAACAACCTATGGCCGACGGCGGAGAGGGCAGTCTTGACCTGCTGGCCAAAGCATTACCCGCCGCCCAGTACCATCGCTTGCCGGTAACCGGCCCCTTACGAAAACCCGTTACCGCGTCCTATCTCCTGAACGACGGTAAAGCCTACATCGAAATCGCCGCTGCCTGCGGCCTGAAACACGTGCCCGTTCCCCGCCGCAACCCGGGCGAAACCACCACCATCGGCGTTGGCCAGTTGATTGACGACGCCGTTGCCCGAGGCGCTAAAGAGGTCTACCTCTTCCTCGGCGGCAGCGCTACCAACGACGCCGGAGCCGGCATGGCCGCAGCCCTCGGCTACCGCTTTTTCAGCAACCGCCCGAACGACTTTGTCCCGACCGGGTCTTCCCTGCGCTACGTTGACCGGATCGATGCCGAGGAAGTGCTGCCCGAGCTGCACCAAGTCCGTTTCACGGCGGTTTGTGATGTGGACAACCCGCTGCTCGGCCCTGGCGGATCAACGTTTACCTACGCTCCGCAAAAAGGAGCGGCTCAGAGTGGTTTGTCCGCCCTGGAAGCCTCAATGGCCCACTTCGCCGCGCAGCTAAATAATTGGTTGCAGCAGGATGTTTCCGACCTGCCAGGAGCTGGAGCTGCCGGAGGGCTTGCCGCCGGGGCGGTCGCCTTCCTGAACGCCGAAATCCGCCCCGGCACCGAGGTGTTGATGGAGGCGGTTGTTTTTGATGAACTGCTAAAGGATGTTGACCTCGTCATTACCGGTGAAGGTAAAATTGACGCACAAACCCTGCACGGTAAAGTGGTAAGCGGTGTCGCTAAACGGGCAAAACAGGCGGGCGCCCCTGAAGTAATTGCCCTTTGCGGGCGTAGTGAAATACTAGCGGAGGACATGAGTATTCTCGGGCTTGACGGTGTTCATGCTTTGCTGGAGTTGCCTTCCATCACCCTCGAAGATGCGATGTACCGAACGGCGGAGAGCCTTGAGCGGATGATTGGTATTCGGATGGGAAGGCCCGGGCCGGGGTCGTAATCCCGCAAAATTCCGTACCATTACCAGCCAATGTGAAACCAAGTGCTGGCAGAGGCAAAACCAAAAGTATGACGACAAAGAACATCGGCCTTTTCCTCGGCCCTCTGGCTTTCGCCCTCATCCTGGCCTTCTTTCGCCCTGGGGGTTTGCCCTTCGCCGGAACTGCGGTACTGGCCACAACGGCCTGGATGGCCATTTGGTGGACGACCGAGGCAATTTCCATCGCCGTAACGGCGATGCTTCCGATCATCCTCTTTCCGTTGACTGGCGTGCTGAGTACCGGAGAAGCGACCAAGCCTTACGGTCATTACCTGGTTTTCCTCTTCCTCGGCGGCTTTGTGATTGCGATGGCCGTGGAGCGCTGGAATTTGCACCGGCGGATTGCCCTGGGCATCATCAACCTCATCGGTGCTAACCTGAAAATGGTGATACTGGGCGCTATGGTTGCTACCGCCTTCCTCTCCATGTGGATCTCCAATACCGCTACCTCGGTGATGATGCTCCCGATCGCGATGGCGATCGCTAAGCAACTGGAGGACGACCCGACGACCGAGGCGAACGAAAACAGCACCTTCGGCAAGGCGTTGATGCTGGCGGTGGCGTACGCTGCGTCCATTGGCGGGATGGCTTCTTTGGTCGGTACGCCGGTGAATTTTGTGCTGGCCGGGCAGGCAAAAGAAGTCTTTGGGGTAGAGATCGGTTTTGTGGACTGGATGGTGCTCGGCCTACCCATTTCCGTCGTGCTGCTGCTGATTTGTTGGTGGTACCTGACGCGGGTGGCCTTCACGCTCAAGAAAGATACCTTCGCTGGCGGCCGGGCTGAAATTCGGCGGTTGCAGAAAGAGCTTGGTCCGATGAGCCGGGAGGAGACAAAAGTGCTCATCATTTTTATCATCACGGCGGCGGCCTGGGTGGGGCGCAAGGCGGTGCTTGCGCCGCTCATCCCCGGCATCAGTGATACGGTGATTGCCATGATTGGGGCCGTAGCACTGTTTTTGGTGCCGGGCAGAGATAAGGGTAGTGCGCTGCTGAACTGGTCGGAGGCGGTGAAGCTGCCGTGGGGTGTAGTGCTGCTGCTTGGCGGCGGTTTTGCGCTGGCGGCGGGCTTTGAGGCAGGCGGGTTAGCGGATTATGTAGGTGATAACCTTAGTGTGCCGGATGGCGTGAACTTATTACTGGTCACGATCCTGGTTGTGGCGGCGGTTAACTTCCTGACGGAAATCACCAGCAACGTAGCCACCACCTCGATGCTGCTGCCGGTATTGGCGGTTGCGGCCGCTCCGCTGGGGGTGACCGGCGCTTCCCTGATGGTACCGGCTACGCTGGCGGCTACTTGTGCGTTCATGCTGCCGGTTGCTACGCCGCCTAATGCGGTGGTGTTTGGCTCCGGCTACCTCACGATACCTGACATGGCGCGGGCAGGCTTCCGGATGAATGTGATTTCTATTTTGATTATTTCTTTGGTTTGTTACTTTGTGTTGCCTTTGTTGCCGGGGTTTGGGTTTTAGGGGGCGAGGTGAGAGAGGTATGTGGATAGATTAAGCTTTTTTACAGGTTAAATCGTTATATTTGTGAATAATTTGCAAAATAATGCTCTTATCTTTCTCTGTGGCAAACTTTAAATCCTTTAAGGATGAGCAAGTTTTGGACCTGACAGCTTCCGCTTTGCAGCCAGCGTTTAGTTGGTTGGAGAATGCTGCTGTACCAGTTGGGAAGGAAGAAGCCGCTCTACGGGTGAAGGCTATTTATGGAGCTAATGCAAGTGGTAAGAGTAATTTGATCAAGGCGTTGTATGCGATGCTAAGACTTAGTTTATTATCTGCGAAGCAATCAGGTATTTTGGCGGAAAATATTGATCCTTTCGGATTTGATCGAAAACATAAGACAGAGGCAACTTCCTTCGAACTTAGCTTTGTGGCTGACGGACGTCGTTACCGGTATGGTTTTAAAGTTACTAAGGAGACTTTTGTGGGAGAATGGTTATACGACGAGACAGTACGAAAGGCTAAGATTTTCGTCCGGACTAATCAAAAAGTGAGCATTGGTAAAAAGTATTTTGACCATACGGAGAGCGTTGCATTACTGGAGCGAGGAGACAATGAGTTGTACAGGAAAGATGCTTCTTTTCTTTCAGTCCTTGCATTATTTAATGTAGGAGAGGTTATTCCGAGAGTGGTGAGTTTTATGTCCAGGATTACGATATTTGGCGATGTAGATAACCTTTCGGTTGAACAGAATGCTTATAAATTGTTGACTAGTGAAGTTATACAAGCTAAAGTGCGAGACTTATTGAAGTACGCAGGTATTGATTTTAGTGAACTTTTCGTAATAGATAAAGAGACCCTGGAAGATGAACAGCTACCACCCGATGCGCTGGCCCAAATTCGAAGAACAAGAGGAAGATTCTCATTGGTTGCTTCACATAAGTGGGGCGATAAGGATGATGAAATTGTTGGTTGGCTAACGGAGACAGGAGAATCGCAAGGAACGCAAAAACTGCTGGTGCTCGCTCCCTACATTGTACAGACTATCGTCCAGGGACGCATCCTCATCATCGACGAGTTCGAAGCAAAACTCCACACCCGCCTTTCAAGGGAAATCGTAGCTATGTTCAATTCTGCTACTGGTAACCCTAATAATGCTCAGTTCATCTTCGCAACCCACGATACCAATTTGTTAGATCACAAACTCTTGCGACGGGATCAAATTGATTTTGTTGAAAAAGGAGAGGACAGGGCTTCCGAAATATATTCTTTATCTGACGTGAAGGGCATCCGAAAAGAAGCTGATTTTGAGAGCGATTACTTAGGGGGGAGCTACGGTGCCGTGCCTGATGTAACCGATTTTAACATTGCTATTCTTGAAGATTAAGCCATGGCACGAAAACATAAAAAACGGCACCGCAAGGCGGTAAAGCGCGGCAAGCGTTTCTTGATCTTGTGTGAGGGGCAGACGGAAAGACTTTACTTCAAGTCGTTTCATAATCGGGGGGTAAGCGTTGAGCCCCGTGATTCTATTGGTGATCGCCGTAAGTTGGTAGCCGATGCTATTAAGCTTGACGATGACTCGTACGATCAAATATGGGTGGTCTTTGATTTTGATTACGAACCCGCCAGAGGAAAGGAACAGTTCGCAGAGTTTGATGCAACGATTGCTAAAGCAAGAGCGGCAGGTATTCGGGTTGCCTACTCAGTAGATGCTTTCGAGTTGTGGTTTTTGCTTCACTATACTTATGTTAACTCTCGTCAAGAACGTTCGTATTACTACGATCAACTCAGTAAACGTTGGAATATCAACTACATAAAGGAGGGGAAAAAAGCTAAATTTTGTCTCGGTATCCGCGATTTGCTTGAAAATGATGAAAATGCTAGACAAGAAGAAGCAATCAAGTGGGCCAAAAAAATACTGAAGTTACACAAGGGCGAGCTTCCTCATAAACAGAACCCCGTAACTACAGTATATGAATTAGTGGAAGAATTGCTGGCTGCTAACCAAGAGTAATGGAACAATTCTCTCGGAGTTGCAGCAATAAAGATCATGATTCAATGTAGTGTATAGTACTCATCCAGAAAAATCTTAAAATGAAAATATCACTTATCTTCCTTTTATCCCTTACCACCTTTTTCCCTTGCTCCGCGCAACCGGAGATGCCCGCCATCCTGAGTTTGCAGCAGCAGGGCGAGTTGCACGATGCCTGGCTGAGTGAGCGGGCGGAGACTATTCTGCCGATGCTGATGGCGCGGGAGGGCATTGATATGTGGATCATCATCAGCCGGGAATACAACGAAGACCCGGTGCTGAATACGATGCTGCCGAGCAAATGGATGGGCGCGCGACGTACGACGATGTTGGTGATTTACGACGAAGGGGAGGGGGGCGACTTGGAGACCCTCGCTTGCGCGCGCTACGACGTTGGCGATGTGTTCAAAAAAGCCTGGGACCCGGAGCAACAGCCGGACCAGTGGGCGGCGCTGCGGGAGATTATTGAGGAGTGCAACCCGGCCAACATCGCCGTGAACCGCAGCGCAGACTTCGGTTTGGCGGACGGCATCAGCTCCTGGCACTACGACAAACTTCGGGAGACCCTTCCTGAGCACCTGCGGCCGCGCCTGATGAGCGGCGAAAAACTGGCCATCGGCTGGTTGGAAACCCGATTAGCGAGCGAAATGACGGTGTACCGGCAGGTGATGGGCGTGGCGCACACCATCATCGCGGAAGCCTTCAGTAATAAGGTCATCACCCCCGGCGTGACGACTACGGATCAGGTAGTTTGGTACATGCGCGAACGGGCCAATAAGCTTGGTTTGGGCATCTGGTTTCACCCAACCGTAGACGTGCAGCGGGCTGAAAATCAAGAACTCTACGCGTTCAGTGGCCGCCCGGACGCTACCGTGATCCAGCCGGGAGACCTGCTGCACTGCGACTACGGCATCACTTACTGTGGCCTAAATACGGACACCCAGCACAACGCTTACGTACTGAAGCCCGGCGAAACGGAAGCACCGGATTACCTCGTGGATGCATTCGGTCAGGGCATGCGTACGATGGACGTTCTGACGGAGCAATTCAAGGACGGCCGCACAGGCAACGATCTTTTGGCGCGCGCGCTGGTGCAGGGAAAGGATGAGGGCCTCCGACCAACCATCTACACCCACCCGATCGGCTACCATGGCCACGGCGCCGGGCCAACCATCGGGCTCTGGGACCAACAGGGTGGGGTGCCCGTGCGCGGAGACTACCCCCTACACCCTAATACTGCCTACAGCATCGAACTGAACACCAAGGTGAAGATCGACGCCTGGGGCAAAGACATCCGGATGATGATGGAAGAAGATGGCTTTTGGGACGGGGAGCAGTTTCGCTACATTGATGGGCGGCAGACGGACCTTTACCTGATTCATTAGAACCTTATGGACATGAAAAAAGCATTGTCATTAATTATCGGCATTATGGCCGTGGGGACCATGATCAGCGGGTTGATGTTGAAAGGCTCGGTACCTAAACTACTCAGTCTCTTTATGTTTCTTGGCGGAGTTATCATAGCAGTCGCTGCACTGATTGCTTTCTTCACCTACCGCCAGGAAAACATTTCCGAGGATACGCAGCGCGTAATTTCCGACTTGAAACTATTGCGCCTGTTTGAGCAACAACCCGGCGGCTTGCTGTCGGCACAGATGATTGCTGACAAAACTGAGCTAACTTCCGGCCAAGCCTCCGCCCGCCTAAATGCACTAGCCACCGGTGGGTTGCTGACCATGGGCTCAAACTCAATGGGTACCAAGTATTTTTACGAATTAGCGGCTCCGCTGGAGGAAATTCCGGGGTTGCAGCTTTCTGGCGAGCCTTACTTAACCATCGAGGACCTGCAGGAAATCTTCATAGCGTATGATTATAAGGTGAGCCCGCACGACATCATGGTGGCTACGGGCCTTTCCTGGAAAATGCTTTCCCTTGAGATGAAGCATTTTCGTAAGAAAGGAGTCATCGACGTAGCCCTAATCAGCCGGCCGGGAGACAGCTCAAAGCAGTACATCCTGAATGAAGCGTATCACCGCTCCGAAAAGCTGGACCTGAAAAGCCGGACGCGGATAAACGCCGAGGTCAAGCAGGTGCTTTATGATGAGCAGTTTCTGGTGTAAATAACCATATATGTAGGGAGCATCATTTATCCCGTAAGCATTCAGCGATTACCTTTGCAGCCTCATCAAAAAAGATGACCTAATGACCGAAGACGGAAACGTACTCATCACGGTAGTAGACCGCAAAGGCGAAGCCCACGAACTGGAAGCACCGACGGACATGAACATGAACCTCATGGAAGTCTGCAAAGCCTACGAACTCCCTGTGCAGGGCACCTGCGGCGGCATGGCCTTGTGCAGTACCTGCCACTGCTACGTGCTCTCCGAAACGCAACTCCCCGAAATGGGCGAAGATGAAGAGGATATGCTGGACCAGGCCTTCTTCGTAGAAGACAACTCCCGCCTGGGCTGTCAGCTTCGCATCACAGATAGCCTGGACGGCCTGAAGGTCCAGCTGGCCCCGGAAGCCGAAGACTAAAAGAGGAAAGCAAAAGTTATTTTACCGAAAAGACAAATAAACTTTTGCGGTTTCAGAATCGTTTATATCTTTGCGGTCCCTTAACGTAGGGGCTTTGCTTTAACGAGCAAAAATGGTAACATCGCGGGGTGGAGCAGTTGGTAGCTCGTCGGGCTCAAGAACGTAACTTAAAGGATCGCGCTAGCGGTTTTGAATCATACCTACTTAAGTGATTCACTGGTGCAAATCAGACCTTTAAGCTTGCTTGGGCTGCTATGGAAGAAACTCCATAGTGAATTTCATCAAATTCGGGGAAGCCTTTAGTATGGTAATCCCGAGCCAAGCCTTTTCTGACTTAGTCGGAATCGGAAGGTGTAGAGACTTGATGGTGAACACCGTAGTCCTCGACTTCGTCGGGACCGGTGAAGAGAAAGTCCAGACCATCAAATCCGTCACAATTGGGTGACGGGCGTAGCGAAAGCTATAGTGGTACGCATAACCCGAAGGTCACAGGTTCGAGTCCTGTCCCCGCTACTATAAAAACCGTCATCGACTTAGGTTGATGACGGTTTTTTTATGTTTAGTTGAAGACGAAAAACGTCAAAGAAAGCCAAAGTCCGCAGCTTACCGCAGCGCCTGGCACCTCATCGCTTAAATAGAATCAGCAAGCAGGCTGATCCGGTGTCATTAACCGACACTGCACCTGCGGCCCCGCCCTAAATCACGCTATTTTATGGCCGGGCTAAACGCTTTTGCCCCGTGGCGGGTTAACTATTCGTGCGCAGCGATTAGCTTTGCGCCCTTTAAAAAATCAAACTACCACATGGCCACCGTTAAATTTACCTTCGAGGACAAGAGCATCGCACCGAAAACGGTCGAGAACGTCCCGACGGACATTAGCATCCTGGAAGTGACCGAGGAGAACGAAATTCACCTCAACCACAACTGCGGCGAGGTCTGCGCCTGCAGCACCTGCCACATCTACGTTAACCAAGGCGAAGACGCGCTCGAAGAAATCAGCGATAAAGAAGAAGACTTCATCGACCGGGCCATCAACCCCCGTATCGAAAGCCGCCTCGGCTGCCAGGCCGTCATCATCGACGAAAACGCCGTCATCGAGGTCGAAATTCCCGATCAGAAACAGATCATCGGCCACGAACACTAGATTGGTTTTGTGGTAATGTGGAAGGTGGTTTTGTGGATGCCCGCCTGATCACCCTCCACAAAACCACCGAACCACAAAACCACAAAACCACA
>CAYWMW010000026.1:0-6041 GCA_964458975.1 uncultured Lewinella sp.
CGCTAAGCTCGGGTTTGCAACGAGAGCGGTGTAAGTTCAGGCGGCCTGCTCATCTCTAAGGGGTTGCGGAACAATAAGTTATCCGTTTAAAAAATGGCGCTCGCGGCCCTGATGGAGTTCGAGCCGTCACAACCGTAGCGATGGCTATGCTTGCGCCGTCTCGAACTCCATCAGGACCACGATCACTCATTTTCACCAGAATAACTTATTATTCCGCAACCCCTAAGTATTGGCTGTCTAATTTTAAACCAGTTCATTGATGATGTTTGTTCAGTGCTACTGACTTTTTCCTAAAACGCATTGCGTTTTCACAAGCCCCTCCCCTGTGGGGTTGGGGTTGGGGAGGGGGGGTAACGAGAAATATGCGCTCGTAAAGATGTGTGTTTACCGTAGAGCTATACTTAGAAAACCTCGCCCCGCACCTGCGTCCGCGCCTACCGTTTAAGTAACCAAAAAGCACAAAAACCTTAAATGTGGACACTTAATGAGGAATAATTAAGCAGTAAACCCTTGAAAACACTCGCTTTAAAGCCTCACCCCATCAATATGGGGTGGTAGCACCCCCCCACGCCACCCTACCTTTGATTTATCGAAAGGGAAAGGTGCAACTTTCTCTAACGAGTTTTTCCAAAAAGCGTGTTCAATTTTTGAGGCCTGCGAATTGTTGGTTTTTCGCCGCCTCCTGAAAGGTTTTTATTTTGGCGTACAGCGCCCTAGATTCCAGTTATTACAAAGTAGTTAGAAAGCTACAATATAAGGTCCGGGCGGTGCAACGTCACGGACCTTTTTTTTTAACATACTCTTTCTGCACTTTCTACCGGGCAATCAACGTTCCTTAGGCTGTACCTTTGTGGCCTTTTCCGGCAAGCGCCGGTTCTGCCCATTTGTTAACACGTCTCCCTGCTCCTCACTCACGGAGCGCTTCGCTTTGAATTTTTCCGGTATGCATCACGGTTCTACCCTCCGTTCCTTATTCCTGCTTTGTTTCACCTGCTGCCTGCTGGCTCCGCTTGGCCTGCTGGCCCAGCGCCCGGTAAGCATCACCATCCCAAAGGGGGAAGTAGACACCCTCCCTGCCTGGCAGAAGATGGATTGTAATGATGCGGGCGAAGTCAATCAGTTCTCCGGCTTCATGATGGAGAGCAATAGTTTTGGTAGCAACCTGACGACTACTGACGTACGGCCTTACTCCGCCCGGCCCGATACGATCTTCCTTTGTGCTGATGATCAATTTACGGTCAGCCACGTCAACGGCTCCGAAGATCTCTCGGGAGACCCCAACGGTGCCACTACCCCTGGTGTTGGTTATGCCTTTTACAATTGTGAGCCTATCCTCGAATCCGGTCCGCTGCTTTCCGATATCCGAAACGATGCCTGTGTAGCAGACAATGGCCTTAACCCTTTTGATGACCTGGCGATTGCGGTGCCCACCGGTTACCAAACCGGAGACTATACCCTCACGGTAGCCAACGATGAAGTTGGCGGCTTCACCATCCCTGGTTTATTTCCGGACGCGATGGCCCAGCCTACGCCCGTGGTGCTGACCCTGGCGCCGATTACTTTTGACGACGTAAACCCCGTTACCGGTGAAGCCGTCTACGAAGGCAGCCCCGTTGGGTCGTGTGTGAATGTTTCCGTAAACCAGACCTTCACCGTTGCTTTCCTGAACCCCATCACCCTGGCCAATCTGGATGCTTCGCCAACTACTTGTGAGGGTACTTTCGAAATTCGCGGCGGTGCGCCCGAACTACGTGGTAGCACGGACTATAACATTGACATTGTAAACGTTGTGACGGGCGAACGAGGCGTAATACTTACCCCCGCCAGTCAGATTCGCCACGATGCACCCATCTTTTATCAGGTGCCTACGGCTGGTAACTACTCCATCACCATTGACGACGACGGTGTTGGTTGTAGCCTCGTTAATAGTGTTGTGGTAAACCACCCGATGGGCTGCCCTCAGCCCGTAGTCTTTAACATCGGCCAGGAACGGGGCATACCCGGAGATCAGGTTTGCGTTGAAGTAACGGGAGAGAATTTTACCGATGTCGCCGGGTTTCAGTTCAGACTGGAATTCGACCCTGCTGTGCTCCAGTTTGATAATGTTGATGACTTTAACCCAGCATTGCCTTCGGCCATAGTTGCTACCGGCCCCCCGGTGCAACCCGCCGGAGAAGCACTGCTCGTGTATTCAGACTTTACGGGAGCGGGAGCAACAATCCCGGACGGGGAAGTAGTCTTCACTATTTGCTTTACCATTATTGGAGACGTTGGGGATTTTAGTAGCCTGCAGGCAACTTTAAACTCGACGGAGTACACGCGCGTGCCCTCCGAAAACGGTATTCTGGTGGTGAACACGGGCTATGTAGTCGTAACCGAAAAGTCCTTCTTGATTATACCGAGCCGAACCAACGAAAGCTGTGACGGTGCCAACGACGGCAGTATTGCTGTGCAAGCGCTCGGGGGAGATAGCCCCTACACTTTCTCCCGCCGCCGAATCGCCCCAACACCAGAAGCATTGTTTGGCCCCGGAGAAACCCGCATTGGCAATCCGGCTGCCTTTGATTTTTTCGGACTGGAAGATGCTGAGTACGCAATAAGGGTCGAAGCCGCTGACGGTTCGGTCGTGATTGATACCATTGAAGTAGAGTCTGGGTTAGCCGTAATCGTGAACATAGACATAGAATCTACGCCGAGTTGTAACGGGCTTAGCGACGGAATTCTCCGCGCGGTAGTATTTGAAGACGGGGTAGAAGTAATATCTCCACTGGATTCTGGCTACACGTTTGTCTGGGCCGGAAGCCCGGAAACCAGTGATATCCGGACGGGCTTAGCGTCCGGTCAATACGAAGTTAGTATTACTTCTCCGCAGGGTTGTACGAGCGATGACCGGGGAAACTTGAATCAGCCTTCTGCGGTCCGGGTACGCCCCGACAACCCCAATGAGGCAGTAAGCAGCGCTACCTGTACCAACACCCCCGACGGTAGTATCGTCATCACCGCCGACGGAGGAACCGGCCCCTATGACTTCATCTGGGGAACTACCCTCGGTACGGATGATGACGTGAATATGTCTACCCGCAACGGCTTGATCCCGGATGAATACGCAGTTATCGTTGAAGACGTGAACGGTTGCCGGGATACGGCCAACTTCGTCGTTGACGCGGTAAAAGAACTGTTGATTGCGAACCCTCAAGTTGATTCTGTAAGCTGTTTTGGGGATGCTGACGGTGTCATCAGCTTCAACGGCTCCTTCAGTGGGTCAGTAGCTGCGATCGAGCCCTACGAAGTAACCCTTCTTGATGAACTTGGTAACGTGGTTGTCGCGACGCAGCCCATCACGGACAACTCCATCCCGTTTCAGTTTACCGGACTGGACGTTGGGCGGTACGTAGTTGTGCTGGACGACCAAGACCCCGCCATGGGCTGTGAAGCAATCGATACCTTCGAAATCTTCCAGCCGTTGGAACTGGAAATCGACGAAAACCTAACCATCACGAACGAAACCTGTACTACGGGGAACGACGGTACGGTAACTGCCGCTGTAGCCGGAGGAACCATGCCCTATGAATTCCGCTTCGTCAACGATAGCCTGGATATGCCGCTGGATACCATCACCCCCGGCAACTCCCTGACCGGCCTCAGTGCCGACACCAACTACGTACTCATCGTTACCGACCAGAACGGCTGTATGGATACGGTGAACTTCCGCATCAACGCACCGGCAGGCGCTATGCTGAGTGTAATTGATACGAGCTTCATCTCCTGCCCGGGAGATAGTGACGGTATGCTTTCCGTTGTGGCAAGCCCTCCAACCGGAGAAACGATCACCTCGACCAACTGGTTTGCGCTCAATAACGACGGAACCCGGGGTGCTCCGGTGGCAACGGGGGCATTCACGCAGAACAACCTACCCACCGGGAATTACCTGGTGGAAGTACTGACCTCCAACAGCTGTATCGCCCAGGCCATCGGCACCGTGGTCAGCCCCGGCGAAGTATTCCTGGAGGGCTTTACGGTCAACAACCCGCAGTGCCCGGACGACGTCAACGGAAGTATCTTCCTAAACCCCGGCGGTGGTACGGCGAATACAGATGGAACCTACAACTACGTCTGGTCTACCGATCCGAACGGAGCACCGACAACGAACCCCGCCTTTACCAACTTAGCGGCCGGGTCTTACACGGTCACCATTACGGACGCCAACGGCTGTCAGCCACCTTTCGATACCACCTTCGTGCTGGAAGACCCGTCCCGGATCACCGGCCAGTGGCAGCTCACGCCCGTAAGCTGCCCGGACGACGCGACGATGGACGGAACGGCAACCTTCACCGCCGCCTACGAAGACGGAACGGTAGGAAGCTACGATTTCCTGTTTACCAGTGGTACGGCGGCCTTCAATACAACGACGGCTACGGAAATGGGCCTCCCCCGCGGACCAGTCACCGTACGCGTTACCGACGGAATATGTACGGAATCATTCACGGATACCATCCGCAGCCCCGAAGAATTTGTGGTGGAAGTCATCACCAATCAGGTGAGCTGTAATGGCCTCACCGACGGTGCTGCTACCGTGACGGTCAGTGGCGGTACGCCTGGTTATCTCTACGCCTGGTCCGTTTCCGCCGATACCGATAGCATTGTTGATGGCCTTGCCGCTGGTACGGGCTTTACTGTAGACATCACGGATGCCAACGGGTGCTCCCCCGGAACGCAGACCTTTAACCTCACCGAACCCGATCCCCTTACCCTTTCCATTGATCCCGTAACGACGACCGAAACGGTTCGCTGTGCCGGAGACATGAACGGCCGGATCAACGTCTTCATCAGTAGTGTGAACAATAACGATTTGGCAACCAATCCTTACAGTTGGTCCGGAAATGTGGCCGGGCCGGATGAATCTATCGCAACGGACCTCTCCCCCGGAGCTTACAGCGTTACGGTGACCGATGTAGAGGGCTGTCAGGACAGCCTCACCTATGTTATCGGTGAGCCGGAGGCGATCATCTTCAGTGTACTCCCGATCGAAGAACCACTCTGTTTTGGAGAAACAACACCGGTACTGATTGATACGGCCTTCGGTGGCACCTCAAACGGGATTGGCGACTTCACCTTCTCCGTGAACAACGACGGCTTCCGGGTTCCCGTAGGGCAAACCGGTACGGCCTTCGCCGGGGAAGTGGTGGTGACGGTATTCGATAGTGTTGGTTGTTCGGCCGAGCAAACCTTCAGCGTTAACCAGCCGCCCCAAATTCTGATTGACCTGCAGGACGAGATCGTGGTAGAGCTTGGCGACAGCCTCACCCGCCTGAACCCACTCATCAGCCCCGCCGGTGATGTGTACGAATACCTCTGGACGCCGGGAGACTTCCTGAGCGCAGACACGATCCGAAATCCGCAGATTTTCCCGTTTGAGAGCCTCGATTACCAGTTCCGCGTTACCAACGCAAATGGCTGTCAGGCTTTTGACAACATCTTCGTTGAGGTAGACGCGAACCGCAACGTTTACATCCCGAACGTTTTCAGCCCGAACCGCGATGGCCGCAATGAAGACTTCCGCATCTTCGCCTGCCAGGGCGTGCGCAGCGTGAACTCCGTTCAGGTCTTCGACCGCTGGGGTGGGGTTGTTTTCTCGGAAGACAACTTTGAGCCCAACTGCCTGGACGGCATTCAGCTCTGGGACGGAATGGGACAGAACGGGAAGCCCGTTAACCCTGCCGTCTTTGTTTACATCATTGAAGTGGAGTTTCTGGACAACGTAACACTGGTGTACCGGGGAGACGTTACGGTGCTGCGGTAGTTAAAAGCAGTTAGCGTTTCGCATAAAGCAATCAGCGTTCAGGTAGCCCGTGTGGCCGCCTGAACGCTGATTGCTTTATGCTAAACGCTTCCCCTACATTGCGTAAATGAAGTGTTCGCTGGTGATTATAAATAGTTTTATCAAAACTACTTCTTGTGCGAAGATCGGTGCCCTTACCTTCCCTTGCACCTGCGTCCGCGCCCAAAAGGATGTTGTGGCGGGGGCGCAGGTGGCAGGGTAG
>CAYWMW010000026.1:6051-8483 GCA_964458975.1 uncultured Lewinella sp.
TTTTGCCCCACCAGCGGGCCCCTTACCTCCCCTCCCCCCCGCGCCCCCCCCCCAATAATTATGCGGGCGCGGACGCAGGTGCAAGGGAAGGTTATACAACTGGTACTTCTTAAAACACTTATGCCGACCTTTGTGGAATGCGCTACCTGATACTCCTAACTTGTTTTTGCCTCGCCGCCTGTGGAGCAGAGCAACCGACAGAAGACAAGAACCCTACCGAATCTATTGCTTTAGGCGAAGCTCCTGACCTGACGGACCCCGAAGAAAAGGTCTACAACGTCGCCCTCCTGATTATGGACGGCGTCTACAATACGGAACTAACGGCCCCCTACGATATTTTTCAGCACACGATCTTCCGGGAAGGGATCCGGCCGATGAAGACATTTACCGTAGCGGCTACCCGTGCACCGGTGACCACCTTTGAAGGGATGCGGATTCTGCCTGACCTTGGGTACCTGACGGACAGCCTTCCCCGCATTGACATTCTGGTCGTCCCGAGCGCCGAGCACCACTTGGACACCGACCTGGAGAACAAAGAATTACTTGATTTTGTCCGGAAGACAGACCGGCAGGCCCGCTTCGTAACCAGCCACTGCGATGGGGCCTTTGTCCTTGCCGCTGCGGGCTTGCTGGACGGTAAAGTGAGTACCACTTTTCCCAGCGACATTGATGCTATGCGCGAAAAATTTCCCCACCTGGATGTCCGTAAAGATGTACTCTTCGTACACGACGGGAAGTACATCACCAGTGCTGGTGGAGCAAAATCCTTTGAGGCTGCGCTGTATCTGGCGGAGCACCTTTACGGAGACAGCATCGCCCGCTCGCTGGCGGGAGGCTTAGTGATTGATTGGAAGTTGAGCGACGTTCCGCATACCATCATTTCAGAATAGGCCTAAATTGTACCTACAGATAGCTAGTTCCGAACGGTCTTAAAACATAAATGCCTGTTTCCTAACTTCTTACTGGGAATGCTGGCTCGGCTGCTGATGAAAAAATGTTCTTATTTGGGTGAAAACTAATGCGGATTATGCGTGTTAAGTAAGCGCCTAATCTATTCAAGACGAAAATCTATCCATCAACATGAGCCAACGCCTCATCTACCTCGACAACAACGCTACTACACCGACGGACCCCCGCGTAGTGGAAACGATGATTCCATACTTCTACGAGAACCCTGGAAACGCCGCCAGCCGTAACCACCCTGCTGGTTGGGTAGCCGAAGGTGCCGTAGACACGGCCCGCGAGCAACTAGCTGACCTCATCAACGTAGACCCCCGTGAGATCATCTTTACTTCCGGCGCTACGGAGTCTGACAACCTCGCCATCAAAGGCGTCTTTGAGATGTACGCCCGCAAAGGCAACCACATCATCACCGCAACAACGGAGCACAAAGCCGTGCTCGATGCCTGTAAAAAGGTAGAAAAGAAGGGTGGTGAAGTAACCTACCTGGAAGTAGACAGCGAAGGCCTCATCAGCCTCGAAGCCCTCGAAGCGGCCATCACCGATAAGACGATCCTCGTCTCCATCATGTGGGCCAACAACGAAACCGGGGTGATTCAGCCGATGAAAGAAATCGGTGAAATTTGCGCCAAGCACGGTGTACTCTTCATGTCTGATGCTACCCAGGCGGTAGGCAAGATTCCGGTTGACCCCAAGGAGGTTGGTGTTCACCTCATGGCCTGGACGAGCCACAAGATGTACGGCCCCAAAGGTGTCGGTGCACTCTTCGTAAACCGCAAGAACCCACGGGTAAAGGTGACCAGCCAGATGGACGGCGGTGGCCACGAGCGCGGTATGCGCTCCGGTACGCTCAACGTTCCCGGCATCGTTGGTTTCGGGAAAGCCGCCGCCATCGCCAAGGAAGAAATGCACGAAGACGCCGCTCGCCTCAGCAAACTGCGCGATAAGCTACAAGCTGGTTTGATGGAAGTACTCGAAGAGTCTTACGTCAACGGCAGCCAGGAGCACCGCATGCCCCACGTTACCAACATCAGCTTCAAGCACGTTGAAGGTGAGGGGCTGATGATGACCTTCAACCAGAACATCGCCCTGAGCTCCGGCTCCGCCTGTACCTCCGCCAGTCTTGAGCCGAGCTACGTACTGGTGGCCCTCGGTCTGGGAGATGACCTGGCACACTCCAGCCTCCGCTTCTCCCTCGGTCGTTTCACGACCGAAGAAGACATCGATGCCACCATCAAGCAGGTCGCAGACGGCGTGAACCACATGCGCGAACTCAGCCCCATCTGGGAAATGTACAAAGAAGGTGTCGACATTGACGCCATCGAATGGGCAGAACATTAATCCAAAACCAACCCTTAAGCGTTTATATTACTAACGTAAGGGAGGGGCTTGCCCCCTCCCCCTAACAATAAAAATCATGGCATACTCCGAAAAACTCCTCGATCACTTCAAGAACCCCCGCAACGTTGGTA
>CAYWMW010000026.1:8583-23967 GCA_964458975.1 uncultured Lewinella sp.
ATGGCATACTCCGAAAAACTCCTCGATCACTTCAAGAACCCCCGCAACGTTGGTACGCTCGACAAAGAGAACAACGGCGTAGGAACCGGCCTCGTAGGCGCTCCTGAGTGTGGTGATGTGATGCGTCTCCAGATCCAGGTAGACCCCGAAACGCAGAAGATCACGGACGCTAAGTTCAAGACCTTCGGTTGCGGCTCCGCCATCGCAAGCTCAAGCCTCGCCACCGAGTGGCTCAAAGGCAAGAGTGTTGACGAAGCTCTCGCTATTGATAACATGGCCATCGTTGAAGAACTCGCGCTTCCGCCCGTAAAAATCCACTGTTCCGTACTCGCCGAAGACGCCATCAAAAGCGCCATCAAAGACTACCAGGAAAAGAACGGGCTGGAGGTTACTGCGGTGCTTGAAGCACACTAATCAGCATTTAGCATTTAGCGTTTAGATGGCGGCTAGGTGCTAATCACTAAAAGCTTAAAGCTATGTTATACGTTGCCGACAGCGCAAAGGAAAGATTAGCCAGCATCCGGGAAGTTAAAGGCTTCACGCCGGACTATTTCCTGCGCGCCACCATCACCAGTGGAGGCTGTTCCGGCCTTTCCTACCAGCTAGACTTCGATAATGAGTTGAAGGAAAAAGACCAGGTCTTTGAAGACAACGGAGAAACCGTAGTCTGCGACCTTAAATCTTTCCTCTACCTCTGTAACTCCACCCTGGAATTTAACGGTGGCCTGAACGGAAATGGCTTCTCCTTCAACAATCCTAACGCCAGCCGCGAATGTGGGTGTGGGGAGAGTTTTGCGGTGTAAGAAATCATCCGCAGAAAAGATTAATTCAGCCCCGAATCTTGATTGATTCGGGGCTGTTTTGGGTTGGTGAATGTTCGCCAGTCGAACTACCGACAGGTTTTAACTCATATAAGAAAGCACCCCCAAGACCACCAGCACATAAGTAAGGTTGACCGGAGCAAGCAGCAAAAATAAGCGGTCCCAACTACTCAGGCCCGGCCGTCGGAAAAAGCGGACGGCATTGATGGTTCCCCATACGAGCATCACCAGCAGAAACAACCCACTGAACAAACTCACCGACGGAGCGGAAACGAAGGACATAATGATGCCCGGGCTCAGGGTGAACATCAAGAGTAGAAAGAAAATTACCAGATTTACGTAAGCTACGAAGCGGGCTTTGTGGAGCATGGGCGGATAAGTTGAAGTTGGGCTTGTGGGGTAAAGATAAATTACCACGGAAGAGTAGCGTAGCCAGGCTGTAATAGGACACGTTTAAAGTTTTCGTTGTATGCTTGGAGCTTACCTGCCTGCATCCATATCCTTTTTCCTCGTTAAGCGTTCTCTCCTAAACCAACGCAACAATGTCTACCCCAACCTTCAAATACTTCCTGGAACAGTTTCCTGAGCTTGAGCTTCCGCTGACCTTTAGTGAGGACACCGTCCGGACCATCAGCCGGGAAACACCACCGCTTCCTCCGGCGCTGATTGCAGCGTTTTTGCTCCCCATTGAGCCGGGTATGGCGGATGAGTTGACGGAGTTTGTTGCCTGTCTGCGCTTACCGGCGAATAAGGATTACGCGGGTATCGTCTACTGGCGGGCTGATCTGTTGCAGTACCATTATACCCTGGCTACCTTCCACCCCGCTACCCGGGAGTTGATTGACCGGAAAGTGATTGCGGGGGTAAGTTATGACGGCGAAGAAGTTACCCAAACCCAGGCGGTACTCAACGAAAGCATGATGATCTACCAGGTCAGTGGCCAGGCTAATGCGGATGGGGAATACGACTATAAAGCCAGCTCCAGTACCGCACGTCGCTTTCAGATTTCACCCTCCGGCAAAATAACGGAGCTTTAAAACGGACCCTGCATCCTGCGGCCGCGCCTGAAAAAGAACAAGCGTAGCACTGTGAACGAAATTCACGGCAACCCCTGAATCAAGAATCGAGAATCACCTATCGAGAATCGAGAATCGAATTTTCCTACCTAACCACTTCCACTCGTTCTCCCTGCTGGCCGGTAACGTTGTTGCCGAAGCCGATCACCTGGTAGTTGGCGGAAGGGATGCCCTTGTCCGTCAGGAAATTCCGGATCGTAGTTGCCCGCTCTTCGCTCAGCAGCTGAGCCGCACGGGGCGCAAGGTTGAGCGGCGTGTGCACCCTTATTTCCAAAACGGAGGTTGACTGCTTGATGAGGCCGAGCAATTGATCGAGGCCAGTATAGCCCCGACTATCCGGATAAGCGGTGTTGGGAATGAAGCTGATGCCAGCGGGCATGGGCGCACCACTAAGCCCCCTTGGCGTGGGGCTGCCGTACCCGCCGGGAGGAGCCATTTGCTGCTGGGGCACAGCATAATTGGTGGCCGGAGCTGGCGTTTGAACTTGCTGGGGGCTGGCCGCTGGCTGGCTGTAAGTCTGCGGAACCTGTTGGGTTGTACTGGGGGTGGGATAAGAACTTCCCTTGGCAGACCACCGCTGCGGAGCGGGGTAAGCGTAGGCAGCGGGGGCCGGTTGCGGGTTAACCGATGGCGTAGGCCCGTCCAGTCGTTTCAGCTCCGCCCGCAGGGCTTCCAGCTCGGCGAGGTTACGCTGGTAGTCTGCGTCCAGTTTTACCACTTCGTCAGGCGATAGCGGTTCTTTTTGTGGCAGCCCTTCCCGGACCTGATTTTCCCAGGAGGCGCGCTCGTAGACGCGCGGCCCGTTGTCGCGTTGCAGCCCGGCCCGAATTTCGGCGGCGAGGCGTAGGCTGTCCTGATAAGCGCGTTCCCGTGCGGTAGCAAGCCCGGCGCGGTCAACGGGCCGGTAGCTTTCTCCGATCCGTGGTACGGTAGTTGTTGCGGGCGTTGGCTTTGCGGTTTCGGTACCGGACCAACGGTGGCTACCCCGGCTGCCCCGGTCAAGCTTTTCGTTTTGCTGACGGCGAAACTTGGCTTTCATCCTTTCCAACTCACTCAGCTCCGCAGCGTAGCGGGTGCCGGGCTGTGCTCCCTTTGCCGAAGTTCTTGGCGGAAGGGTGTCTCCGCTAAGGGTGCGGTACTGATTGCGCAGCGCGGAAAGCTCAGGGTCTTCCGTCTTCGGAGCAACGAGATCAAAGGCCCGGCGTTCCTGGTCAAGTCGGTCCAGTTCCCGCTGCCGACGGGCGATGCCTGCTTCGATGTGGCTACGGGCGGTAGCGGGGGCGGTGACGGATTGGGCATCGGCTAGCCCGGGAGCAACCCGGTTGCCGCTGAGGGCGGCGGAGCCCGCCACGCTTTCTCCTTCCCGTAAAAAAACGGCGTACCGCTGAAGTACATCCGGGCGGACGCTTAAGGCTTCCCCATTGCTAAGCGCAATGCGGGCCACATCTTCCCCCATCGGTGGAGGCGCGGGGAGTTGACCCCGGAACACTTTCCCGGAGGAAGGTAAATCTGCTCCGGTGGCAGAAACGACCTGCAAATGCTCACCGACGGAGCCCGTAGTGACCGCCGCCACAATTTCCCGACCGTTGAGGCTTGGGGAGAATTGTTTGACACTTTCGGGGATGGCAACCGCTTCGGGCCGCGCTCCGGGGGAAGCTTGCTTAAACCACCGGCTCCCGTCTCGCTGAAAGTAAAGGGTACGGCCATCGGAGGCGAGGCTCGGTGCGGTTTCGTTGCCCGGTCCGTTCAGGGCGTTCAGGGGTTCCGGGCGGGCCCACTGGCCGTTGGGCAGGGCTTCCCGCTGAAACAGGTTGAGGTTGCCCTGGGCGTAAGTGCTGTAAATGAGGTGCTGGCCGTTGGGGTCGAACGTGAGGTCGTAGCGGGGGTAGACGTCTTCGGGCAGCGTCCAGGTAGCAAGTACGCGCCAGTTGCGGCCGCTGCTTTCCAGCAGGTCGATGAAGTTGGCCGTGCCGGTACGGAGTACGGCCAGCCGGGTACCATCGGGGCTGATGGCCAGGGCGCGGTCGTGCGCAAACGAATTGATCGGGGAGCCGGGGTTAAGCGCCCGCCCCCAGCTACCGTCGGCGTAGCGGTTGGTGATCCAGATGTCGGCCGCATTGTCGGTGCCCTTATTGTTCTCAAAGTCCGGACGGGTAAAGAAAAGTACCCGCCCATCCGCCCGCAAAACGGGATCTTTTTCCTGCGGGCCGTTGAGCCCTTGCTGGTTAATCATAGTTTGTGCGCCAAGGCCGGAAACGGCAAGGCAAAACAGGAAAATCAGCAGTTTGGTGTAGGTGAGACGTTGCATACGATGACTTCTAGCTACTCGTTAGACGCGGCGGAGGGGGTTCCGTCATCTTTAGAGTCACCTAAAAATACGTATTAACTCCCGTGTTGGTTGCTTTTAGGGGTGTTAGGGACGTATTAAAGTGTACTGGAGCGAGCTGTCTCCGACAGCGAGACCGGTATGATTTACCTTCGGTGGAGGGTTTTAAGCTCGCTGTCGGAGACGGCTTGCTCCGGTCTCACTCCAGGCCTACTCAAACTCCACGTGTACCTCCGGCGTAGTCGGATGTGCCTGGCAGGCGAGGATGTAGCCTTCGGCGATCTCGTCGTCATCAATGGCGAAGCAGACTTCCATCTTCACGCCACCTTTGGTGACCTTGGCCATGCAGGTGCTGCAGGCACCGGCAAGGCAGCTGTAGGGAGGGGCGGCGCCTGCTTCCAGGAGGCCGTCGAGGATGGTTTGGCCGGGCTTTAGGTCTACGGTTACTTCTTTGCCACTGAGTTTTGCGAATACTTTTCCGCCCTCTACGGGGGTATCCGGCGCGGCTTTCTTTTGGGCGGAGTTGGCGGAAAGGAAGCGTTCGCTGTGGATATCGGCCTTTTTCATGCCCAGGCCGAGCAGGGCCTGTTCCACGTCGTCGATCATCTGGCCGGGGCCGCAGATGTAGTAGGATTTATCGTCCGTCGCGCCGGGGTTTTCGCCCAGGAAGCGCTGCACGGCGGCGATGTCTACCCGGCCGGTGGCGCCGTTCCAGCTTATTTTTCCGCCGCCGAAAAGGCCGCGCAAACCACCTGCTTTTTGCTTGATCGGGCGGGAGAGCGTGTGCTGCACGAAGAGCTGCCCTTCATGGCGTTGCTGTAGTATCTTCAGCTGCTCTTCAAAAATGATGCTCTTCTCGTCGCGGTTGCCGTAGAGCAGGTGAATGCGGGATTTTGGCTCGTGCTCCAGCAGCTCCCGGATGATGGACATCAGCGGCGTGATGCCGCTACCTGCACCGAAGAGGTAGAAATCTCGGCGGGCGGCAGGGTCGGGTTTTACCAGGAAACGGCCCTGGGGGGGCATCACTTCCACCACGTCACCCACCTTCAGGTTGTCGGCAATGTGGTTGCTCACGATGCCGCCTTTTACGCGCTTCACCGTCACGGCAATCTCGTCTTCGTGCGGCGCGGAGCACATGCTGTAGGCGCGGCGCTCCTCTTTTCCGTGGACCACAAATTTCAACGTCAGGTACTGGCCCGCCAGGAACTCAAACTGCTCCGCATCGGCGGCGTTGGGCTTAAAAGAGACGGTGATCGCCTGGTCCGTTTCCGGTGTGATGGAACTGATCGGGAGGTTGTAGAAGGTTGGCTGGCTCATGGCTTGGTTTTACTGACCGCAAAAGTCGTAAATTCAAAGAGAATTTGCCGGTTTTGGTTGCCGTTGGAGCGGATTTTTACGGGGATAGGATTTTTAGATTGGGTTTGGGGGCGGGGCCGCAGGTGCGATGAAGGGTTTACGGGGCTTCTACTCCTCCAGCAACCCTACAACCAACCTCCAAACCTCCTCATCCACCTCCATCCCATGTTCAGCGTTTCGCTGCTGGGCGTTCCTGGACTGCTCCCCGGGGTAATAAGTACGTTGCCCCTCCGCTATTGGCGTGGCGTTGTGGGTGTAATCAATTATTTCGTTGATTAGTGATTGCTGAAGGTCTTTGTCGTGAAAGACTTCCGGGTAGATGCAGAGGAATACTTGCGAAATGGCGGTTTCGTGCTTCTCTAGCCCAATTCGGTAGGTGGAGTTGCCGGCGGAGAGTAAGGTGGCCAGCATGTCCAGTATGATTGAAAAGGCGGAGCCTTTCCAGTACCCTATGGGCAGGCCCCGTTCTTTTTTGAGGATTTTTTTCGGATCGGTGGAAAGTTGATCGTCTTCATCCCAGCCGCCGGGGTAGGGAAGCTGTTTTCCCTTTAGTTTGTACTCATTTATTTTGCCGAAGGAGAACTGAGAGAGGGCCATATCCAGTACCACGTGGCCTTCTGCTCTGGGGATGGAGACGACGAGCGGGTTGTTCCCGATCCGGCTTTCTTTCGCGCCCCAGGCGGGCATGTTGGGTTGGGTGTTGGTGAAGAGGATGGAAATACAGCCTGCATTTGCGGCCTGCCAGCCGTAGTAGCCTCCTCTCATCCAGTGGTTGGTGTTGCGAAGTGCTACCAGCCCCATTCCGTTTTTCTTGGCTAGTGCTATTGCCCGGTTCGTACACTTTACGGCGTTTAATACACCGGAGGCCCGGTTCCCGTCCCAGCGTTCTATGTTTCCGAAGGATTCTACTTTTTCCACCTCAGCGTCAATTTTTACCGTCCCTTGTTTGAGGTAATTGATAAAGCGCGGCACCCGGTTGATGCCGTGGGAGTTGATGCCGTATAAAGTGTTTTCTGTGTGGACTTCAGCCAGCAAGCGGGCATTGTCTTCAGGAAACCCATGCTTTATAAACAGTGCCTGGAGCACCTCTTGCATTTCCTTCGTAGAGACCTTTTTCATCGTGTGGTGTTTTGCGCCCGGTGGAGGGCTTACCAGCACAAGTTAGCAAAAGTTTGCTGGCGGGTTTTTAAGCCCTTCAACTTCCTTTGCACCTGCGTTTGCGCCTGCTAAATAGCATGCCTTGGTGGGGGCGCTAAACTCGACAGGCGAACTTTTTCGCTTTCATAAAATACGATTTATAACGAGCGTTTACTATTTCATCATTTGTATCAAAAGTCGTCAGTTGGTCGAGCGAAAAAGAATTCGACTGGCGAGTTTAGCGTTTCCCCTAAAGATTCCGAGGGTCAACCACCGTCCCCGCAGCACTACGCCCCCCAACGGAGTACCCAACCACCAGTTCGATACTCCCGTTCTGTGAAGTCCGCAGGTCACTAAGGCCGAGGTCGTAAGCGAGGCACATGGAGAGTTTTTCGGAAAGGTAGAGGCCCGCCAATACGCTCGCGCTTTCACCACCGCCGTTACCACCCAGGCGGTAAGAGAGGCCGGTGAAGAGGTTCTGCCCAACGTGCGCCGTGACGTTGAAGTCGGCATCAAAAGGCGCGCCGTTTACGAACTTGGCCAGCATCTGCGGCTCAATGGCCAGCTTCTCCGAGAGCGCAAATTTGATGCCGCCCATGAAGTAGTAGTGTCGTGCCTCGCGGGAGATGACGGTCACCTCGTCGCCCAGATCGATGTTACTTTCCAGTAAGCGGGGTAGGCTGATGCCGACGTAATAATTGGGCCCATCCACGTAAAGCCCCGCTCCGAAGTTGGGGATGATCTTGGACTCCGTCGCGCCCGGAATCGCCGTATCTATGCCACCGCCCTGGGTCGGCCGGGCGTTCTGGTACTCCACGTTGAAGTAGCGCGCGGAGGCGGAAAGGCCGATGCCCAGCCGCGTTCCCCGCCCGATGGGAAAACGGTAGGCGTAGCTGCCTTCAACGTTGTACTGCTGCTCCAGGCCGATGGTGACCCGGCTGAGCCGGGCGGCAACGCCCGTACCCGCCGCAGTGATTGGGGTGTTGAAGGTGCCTACCTGGCTGGTAGGCGCTTCGTCTAGCCCCAGCCATTGCTGCCGGGCGGCGATCAGAAACTGGGTAGACTCCGGAGTGCCGGCCACCGCCGGGTTGAAGCCCAGTTTGTTGTACATGAACTGCGTGTACTGCGCGTCTTGCTGGCCGCAAAGAACAACGGAGAAAAAAAGCAGAACGGTAAGGAGTTGATTAGCTTTGGTCATCATGGCGCTTATCTTTCAATTCTTACGGATCCGGTAGCGCCTTCGCGGGCGCCACCAAAGTCGATGGTGTAGAAATAGGTGGCTACGGGAAGCTGGCTGCCCTGGAAGGTGCCGTCCCAGTCGCTCAGGTAAGGCATTCCACTGCGGAAAACCTCGTCTCCCCACTGGTTGTAGATCGTTACCTGGCTGTTGGGGAACTGGTCGGTATTCAGCAGGCAGGGCACGATGAACAGGTCGTTCATACCGTCGCCGTTGGGGGTGAAGATGTTGGGCACGGCGCACTCCGCATCATCTCCGATGCGGAAGAAGACCGTCGCGGTAGCCGAAGAACAGCTGGGGCTGTTAACGAAATAATCCACGGAGAGCTCGCCGGCAAAGTTGGCGGGTGCTTTAAACGTGAAGGTGCCGTCCGCATTGGTGGTGAGGCTTGCGCCCATCGGGAGTTCGCCGAAGGTTACGGTAGCTCCGTCGGGGAGTTCATCGTTCTCGGTGGGGTCAAAGGTTACGCTTTCCTGGAAGGCTACGTCGTAGTCGTCGTCCCGGGGTTGGGGTGGTTCGGCGTAGGTAATCACTACGGTATCCCGCGAGCGGTCTCCGCAGAAGCCTCCGTCCACTTCCCAGACGAACAGGTTCTCACCCGGCACCAAACCGATCACCATCGTAGTAGGGCTTTCCGGGTCGGAGATGGTCATGTCGGCAACGGGCGTAAGCCAGCGGCCTGCGGAGCCAATGGTGGGCTCGTCGGCGGCCAGCACTGCACTGCGGTCATCGTTACAAACCGTTTCGTCCGGCCCGGCGAAGGGCGTTGGGTCACTTACGTTCACCACCACGACGTCTTCCTTTACGCCGCAGTTGCTGGTTACGGTCCAGGTGAAAGAGTAGACATTGTCTGGCCGTAAGCCCCGGATTTCAGTATTCGGATCATTGGGAGAAACGATCTCCACGCCGAGGATGTCCTGCGCCAGGGCCTGGGTCCAGACGCCGCCGCTGCCGACCATGGTTACGGCCGTTGCGTTCAGGCGGGTCTCGTCGCGGACGCAGGCGAGGATGTCGTCTCCCGCTTCTGCTTCCTCGCCGTCGGTTACGGTGAGGGTGATCGTGTCGGCGGCGTAGTTGAGGCAGCTTCCGTTAGAAAGCGTCCAGGCGAACTGGTAGGGGCCGCCGAACTGCGTGAGCCCCTGCACCGCGGTAATTCGCGAGCCGGGGTTGATGATCGTAATGTCTCCCGTACCTGCCACCAAAGACCAACGGCCGGAACCAGCACCGCCGGGGGCTGCGTCCAGCAAGAAAATACCTTCACAGATCACGGTGTCGCGCCCGGCGTTGGGCTGGAAATCGTCCGCAGCGTCGATCCGGACGTTGACCGGGGTAGAAAGCGCACTGGAACACCCGTTCAGGTTGGAGCGAACGCTGAAGCCAAATAAGCCTCCGCCTTCGAAGAGGCCGAAGTCCGTAATGTCCAACGTCAGTGCCGCCGTCGTTTCACCTACCTGTACCTGACCATTCTGGATGAACCAGCTGTAGGTGGCGCCGTCGGTAGAGGTGTTGGGGTTAACGACCAGACTCAGCACCGCACCGGGGTCACTCAAGCAAATGGGATCAACGGGTTGCACAACGGGTACCCTTGGGGT
This sequence comes from uncultured Lewinella sp., assembly GCA_964458975.1. Taxonomy (GTDB): domain Bacteria; phylum Bacteroidota; class Bacteroidia; order Chitinophagales; family Saprospiraceae; genus Neolewinella. Next base: position 18,129 of record CAYWMW010000026.1, read on the forward strand.
TGGGCGCACGGAGACCTCCACGAACATGGTGTCTGAAGGGCAGCCGTTTTGGGTCGCTACTACGCTGTAAGTACCCGCATGGACGGTCGCATCCGCACTAATAATTGTAGGGTTCGGTAAGCTGGAGCTGAAGTTGTTCGGCCCGCGCCAGGCGTAGGTGGCTCCGGCCAGGTCAGTGGCCTGGAAGTTGATCGCCTGCCCTTCACAGGCGGGGTCGTTCGCTGATACCGTGATGACGGGGAACGGCGTGATGGTGAGCGTTTGCCCTTCAGAAGGTAAAGAAGTGCAGTTGCCCCGCAGTACCCGAACGGTATACACGCCGGTGAGGTCCGCTGTGACATCCTGAAGCGTCAGGTTGTTGCTCGTAGTGGGTATCACGGTCCCGTCGCCAAGCCGCCAGAGGTAGGTGGCGCCAGCTCCGAAGTCGTTCGTCATCAGCTCCAGGTTAGAGCCCTCACAAACTGAAGTGGCACCGGATTCGGTGAAGGGCCTGATCGGGCGGGCGGGCGCAAAGTCAAACTCAACGTTCGTACTGAACCGACTGGAAACACAACCGTCGCCGTTTTCTACCGTCAGGGAGTAGGTTCCGTTGGAGGCCAGGCTGACGTTCGGGATCACCAGCGTATCGTTGCTACTGGTACCCTCCGGCCCGGTCCATCGGAAAATATAGTCGCCCCCCGCCGGAAGTGCCGGGGTAATGGAAGCGGACAAACTGACCAGTTCGCCTCCGGAGAGACAACTGCCCGAAGACACGTTGATGGAGTCAATCGTAATGCCAGGCAGCACGTTGACACTTAGCGTATCCAGCGCAAAACATCCGGCAGGAGAGGTGACGGTCAGTACGTAGGCTCCGTTAGCCGGAGTGTCAACGTTCGGGATGTTAACCGCAATGCCCTCGGCCGTGAAGCCATTAGGCCCAGACCAACTGTAGCTGCTACCCGCTACGTTGCTACCGCCCTGCAAGATCAGGTCGTTGCCCGTACAAACCGGATCAGGAATGGTGAAGACCGTTGGATTTGGACTTGCTCCCAGGGTAACAAAAACGGGCTCGCTTGCCGCAGAAAAACAATCATCGCGCTGAATGCGCACCGTCCATTGGCCCGCTACGGCAGACGTAACCGGAGCAATGCGTAAAAACGGCTCGGCCCGTTCAAACACCAGGCCGTTAGGGCCGGAGAAGGTGTAGCGCGTGCCGCTGGCATCCGCCGCCGTCAGCACGAGGGTGTCCGATGGGCAGACCGGGGCTACTGGCAGTAGCTCAGTTCCTGCATCGGCCGGTAATACGGTCAGCTCAACGGATACGGGTTCACTGAAGCAACCTCCGGAGCGCACGGAGCGCACGGTGTAGGTGCCGGCATCGTCCGCCAGCACATTTTCAATCATGATCGTTCGGCCCTCGAAGCTGAAGCCGTTGGGGCCGGTCCAGACGTAAGTCAACGAGGCCATGCCTTCTGCCGTGATGGTGAAGGTGCTGAACTCACAAGCCTCTTCTGCCGAAACCGGAAGGCCCGCAGTAGGCTGCTCTACGGTACCAACGGTTACTACGTTGGACGGAGGAGATTCACAGCCGTTCACGAAGGCGATGGCGTAGAAGTTACCAGTCATTGTACCGTCAGCAAAGGGGGCAAGGAAGGTGGCGACAAAGCTCTCACCCACGAAGGTGCCCGCGCCCGGCTGGCCACGGAACCACTCGTAGCGTACCTGACCGGAGTAGCTGGAAACCGAAGTCAGGGCAGCATCGTCTCCGATACAAACCCGCTGCGGAGCCTCAATAATTGGTGCGGTGGGGATGTTGCCGATGTCGATGTTGACCACCGCTTCGGAACTACAGCCGGTAAGCCCCCGGATGACAACCCGGTAGGCACCTTCCTGGCTTTCGTCCACGCCCGGAATCACGGGGTTTTCCTGGGTGCTGATCAGGTTGCCTGCGGGCGAAAACCACTGAAAAGTGTAAATGGTCTGCCCGGGTTCCGCAACGGTGGGCGGGTTAGTGAACAGGCGCAGGGTGTCTCCACCACAGACCGAAGTGGTGGCCGTCGGGCTGGGCGGTAGCGGAGCGATGCTCACGATGGTGGAACACGAATCCTGGTTGCCGGAGGCATCCGCCAGCACCAAGGTTACGTCGATGGTCTGCCCGTACTGATCGCACGAAAATACGTTGGGGCTTAGCCGCATGGAGTCAATCGCGCAGTTATCCGAACTGTTGCCGCCCACAACGGAAGGGTCTACGGTAATGGGCAACAATCCGGAGGGGTCCACGAAAACCGTGGTGGGTGTACAGACTGCCGTTGGCGGCGTAACGTCCCGCACCATAACGGTGAACGAACAGGTGTCCGAATTTCCGCCCATGTCACTTAGCAGGTAAGAGAAATTGGTCAGGCCCTGGTTGAACGTCACGCGGGGAGTAGGGGCCGCTGCGGTTGTTTGTTGGGTTGGCGTCAGTGTAGCACCGGTGGTGAAAAAGCTGGGGAAAAGCGTGCGGTAGCTTACCGTTACGGCTGCTCCGGAGATGCCGTCGTTCGCTCCGTCTGCCGTTACCGCGGCTGCGTTACACGGGGTAACGCCGTCCCCCACCTGACCGGGCGGTACGGTGACGATGGTGGGTTGGAGGGTAAGGCGAACGTTACCGTTAGCGTCTGCCTGAGCAAGAATATTTTGGGCGGCGGCGCGCAGGTGCAGGGTGCCCTCTTCCGAACAGCTCGCGTCGCCACGGGCCGAAGTGCCGAGCACCGTACCGTCGGGCAGGAGGACGCTCAGGTTGGCCCGGGGGTTGCCAAAGTTACCAACGAAGCGCACGTCGATGTCCACACTATCGGTCAGGCCAGCGGGGATATTGGTCAGGTCTGCGAAGACGGCACCCGCCTGGAAACTGTTGAGGTTGGGGTCAAAATTGAAAGGGAAAAACTGAAGGCTGCCGTTGGCCGGTAAGGTCTCGGTCGTAACCGTGTAAGGGTCACAATTGTCTTCCACGCTCACTAAGGGCGGTAGGGCGAGGGTGATCTCACAGCTGTCCGGACTAAGCTCCACGTCGATGTTCTCCGGGCAGGTGATGACCGGTGGCTCCTGGTCTTCGATGGTCAGGGTGAAGCTGCACTCATCCACACTGCCGCCACAGTCCGTGCCCCGGTAAGTGATTTGGTGAAGGCCCGCGTCCAGACGGGTAACCACGTCAGCCACGGGGTCTACGACGTTAAAACCGCTGCCATCAATGTCTACTTCATAAACAATTTCGGTGAGGCGGAAGGCCGCCTGCCGGAGGTGAATGTAAGCCCGGCTACCTCCATCACAGAGGTTGTTGATGGCAAAAGTGCCCGGCTGCCCTTCCGGGATGTTGGGCTCAAGGCGGAAGGTCACCACGCCATCGCTGGCAAAACGGGTAAACTGAAACGGGGTGATACTGTCTAGCGTAACCACGGTCTCACACTGAACGGTGCCCTGCTCGGTGGTGCCCAGCAGGGTGCCGTCTTCGGCGTAGATGAAGAAGAATTCGTCGTCTCCCTCCGCGTCCACATTCTCCAGGGTAATGGTGAAACGGCCGGTGGTGAAACCATTTACTGGCAGTGCGTCCGGGATGACGAGGTTGAACTCCAGCGGATCAACCGGTACGGAGCCCAACTCCGCCTGGTTGGTCGCTGCGCTGGTGATCTCTACCGTATCGCGCAGGTTAAGCTGGAAGGGTGATCCGCTGGAACACTGGTCCTGAATGGTCGGCGGAGCCAGCACCACTTCGGCGGAGCAAAGCCCGGGCTCCGTGGGAATTACCTGACTGACGGGGCAGTCGAAAATGTTGATCGGCTGCTCGTCAATCTGCCGGTACTGCATCGTAGTCGTAGAAGTGTTGCCACAGTTGTCCGCCACGATGATGTCTATGGAGATTCGCCGTACGGTGCCGTCGGCTTCCGCACAGCTGATCTCGGGCAGGAGCGGGAAATTGTTCGTTCCGGATTCGACGAGGGTGATGCTCAGTTCATCGTCGCTGGTGCAATTGTCGTTGAAGCGGGCACCGCCCAGGTCCGCCAGCCAGGAGTTGAACCGGAAGCCGAGTTCCCGGTCACTGTTGCAACTCGTGATCAGGTCTTCGGGGGCCGTAATGATCGCCGGTGCGCTGGTGTCCGTCACCGTCAGTGTTTGGGTGAAGAAACGATCGTTGCCGCAATCGTCGAAGATGCGCCATTCGCGGGAGACGAGGAAGTTTCCGGAGCAGTTGCCGGGCGTGATCTCGTCTTCGTAGGAGAGGTTAACGGTGGGGTCGCAGTTGTCAAAGAGATTGAAGGGCATACCGGTCACGGCGGTGTTTTCATAGTCCGCACAGCTTACGGATACCTGGGAGGGTGGCGCGTCGAAACTTGGCGCGAACTCGTCCCGAACCCTGATCTGCTGGATGCGGATGCGGCTGTTACCACAGGCATCCGTTACCCGCCAGGTCCGGTTGATGTTGAAACGGCTTTGGCATGAGCCGATGGGGATGATCTCATCGGTAAAGGTGACTTCAAGGTCTTCCGTTGGTGTGCAGTCGTCGGTAACTTCGGTTGGTTCACCGGTGAGGCTCAGGTCTTCGGGGTTCTGGTCGCAGCGCAGTTGGATGGTGTTGGGGCGGCGGAAGTCGGGTACCTCGGTATCCCGCACTTCGATGAGCTGACGAACAATTGTCGATAATCCGCAACGATCGGTGGCCACCCAGGAGCGGCGCAGGTCGTAGTTGTACTCGCGGCAGCTTCCGTCCAGCAGCTGGGTCGTGGTTTCGGTGAACATCAGCGTAGCCGAGGTGTCGCAATCTTCGACGCTTACCTCGGGAACCAGCGGAAACTGGTCCGCACAGCTCAGGCGGAAAGAATCGTTGACCGCACCGATGATTACCGGGGCGACGGTGTCTACGGTCACGTAGTGGAAGGCTAAGGATGCGGTATCTCCGCAGAGGTCTCTCGCAATGAAGGTAACCTTAAGGGTATCGTTACAGGCAAAGTTGATGAGGGTGTCTGGCGCATCGTCGGTTAAGGAAACGATGGGTGCGCAATCCATCATTACTGCTGCGGCAACGGCTACCCGGCGGTCTCCCAGCCAGCGGTCGTAGCTGGCGGGGTCTCCGGGGGCGTTCACCAGCTGGCAGTCTACGGTATCCCGGAAGGAGGGAAGCAAGGCGGTGTTAAATGTCGGGGCGTTGTCTCCTGGTGCAGGCTCGAAGACAATAACTTGCTCTTCACGGATGGTGTTGAAGTCTCCTTCGCGTTCCCATACGCGAATTACACTTCCACCGGTACAGGGGGCATTGGGGCTGCTCAGTTCGTCGAAAGAAGCGACTTCGATGGTGTCAAAAATACCAGGCCCAAGCACTACAACTGCGCGTAGGTTCGGGGCAATGGGGAGGTCGCCGAAGCAATCCGCTACGGTATCGTCCGGCGCATTATCAATGAAGGCAAGCGTCCCGTTCTGAGCGCTTATTGATTGAGCGGTAGCAAGAAGGAAAAATAGGGTAACAAATTGCAGCAAGTGCCACCTGTTGGGGGTACAGACAGAGGTACGGTTCATGCCGTGAGGGGAGATTACGATGGAAAAAAGCGAGTGGGTAGTAATGTTGGGAAGCCTGAGACACGGTTACGTGCTCACTGCCTCCGTAGCTGGAGGAGCTTGTAAATAGTCATTTGGGATTAAAACTTAAAATCGGTTTGTAGATAGCGGCTGGGGGGATTGACCGCGTAGAAATGCAAATATACGAGTGATTTAGTTATGTTGTTCGCGAAGGGCTGACCGGGTGTGTATAACAATGGTCCGCTACGCTTTTAGGCCGCTCGCGCCCGAAAGACTTTAAGCTCTGCAATTACTGCTTGCATTTTGGGCGTGT
>CAYWMW010000027.1:0-23853 GCA_964458975.1 uncultured Lewinella sp.
TCGTAATGCCATGCCTATTCTATCACCAGCGTAGTTTCCCGGAACTTGTTTTTGCTCCCCGAGCAAGTCCAGCAAGCATAATCCGGGGAGAGTTCCTGAAATCCGGTGCCAGCGGGAATGTTCTGTTCCGGGTCGCCAATTTCCGGGTCGTAAACGCTCAGGCAATTACTACACTGGTGCAGGGTGCGGGCTGTTTTCTTTTCGGGTTTATGTGCTTTTGCGCCTATTACTTCTCCGGGGGCTTCGTTGAGGTGCTCGAAGTAGAGCCGGCTCAGCTCGATCATCAAAACGACCAGCTCCGCACGGTCTACCTGGCGGGCGTACTCTTGATAATCCCTGGTGTTGGGGTCAAAACTCCGGGCGTAGAGGAGGTTGTAGAGTGGCCTTACTGGAAAGCCGTCGATCTCTAAATTCTCATCTTCTCTTGCAATGATGATGCTGGTGAAGGGCCGCGAATAAGAAGAATCGATACCGATGGTGAGCCCGTAGGTGCTGATGTCCTGTTTGTCGAACTCACGAACCAGAAAGATTTTTAGGTCAAGTGCCGCTTTGTCGGCCACGGGGAGGTGCCAGTTCAGCTCCAGGCTGCTGTGCCTGGCGTTGATGCCGAAGCGACCCAGCAGTTTTTCCCACTGTAAACGCTGCCCGGCCGGGATGCCGGAAATGATGAACGACTTCCAGGGCGTGATGGATAGCTTGCCGATCCGGTGCTCCATGCACAGCTCGCAGATGGCGGCCAGGAAGTTCAGGTCGTACCAGTTGTTGCGCCAGTAGAGGCCGAGCCAGTACTGATCTTCCCCCAGGCGGTTCATCCCCTCGTAGTACGGGAAAGGGTGGAAGGGGACGTTGAGGTCTTCGGCAATGTTTTTTAGTTCGAGTTGCTGCTTGTCGTTGACTTTGGTGACCACGGCCGCCATATCGGGTAATGTGTCTCCGAAGGGGTCGATGGCCATCACGACCCGGGCAATGTCCCAACTGTGCACGAGGGCAGGAAAGGGAAGCATTTCCTTCCAGCCCGGTAGCTGAACGTAGAGGTACCAGTAGTCCTCCTCCGGCGAAGCGATGAAGTTCAGGTTGCCGGTGAAAAGCGGAACGAGGCGCTGCCGGGGGTCTGTAATGTTGACCTCCAGCAGCGGTGCGAAGCTGAACTGCTCCAGGATGTAAAGATGGGTCGCACTACTGAGCCAGGGGGTTTTGGGGAAAATATCGGTGGTGACGTACGAGCACGATATGTTGGAACTGGCCTGCTCGGTCAACGGCATTATTTCGAGTTGTGGATAATCTTTTAGCACGTCCGCATTTTCCGGGTGTACCGGCAGCAGGATGTCTTGCCGGGAGCCGAAGTGCAGCCCGTCTAGCCCGAGCGAGCGGGCCAGGGAAATTATCCGCAGCATTTCACTGGGGGAAAGCACTCCCCCTCTGACCAAAATGCGATGTAAAGTATTTTTCATGTTCAATTACTTGGCAAGATGGTTTTCGAGAATGGTTTGTACCTCAGGTTTGCAGCTTCCGCAGCCAAGGCCGGCTCCCGTAGCGGAGCAGAGTGCTTTGAAGCCGGTACATCCCCCCTCGATAGCCTTGATCAGGTTGCCTTCGCCGGTGTTGTTGCAGCTGCAAACCACGCGGCCGATGAGGGGCTCCTTCACCTCGGAGGCACGGAGCAGTTCTCTGCGTTTGTCGGACAATTCGATCCGGTCTTCGATGAGGCTAAGGAATTCGGCAAACTCGTTTTTATCACCCAAAAGAATGGCCCCTACGAGCCGATCGTTGCGGACAAGGCACTTTTTATAGTAGGCCTGGCTCACGTCCCTGAAGGTGATTTCCTCGTAGGAAGGGTCGTCTTCGGGGTAAGCTACTTGCCCGATGCTGCACAGGTCGAAGTTGTCGAACTTCAGGATGTTCATCAGGGTGGAGCCTCCGTACTGGGCGCTTATGTTTCCGGTCAGGTAGCTGGCCAGAATGTCGGCTTGTTGCTCGGCTGCGGCGGTGATGCCGAAGCGTTTTCCGCGCCATTCGGCGACTTCACCGATAGCATATATGGCGGGGTCGCTGGTGCAAAGCCGGTCGTTAACGGCGATGCCCCTGCCGCAGTCGAGCCCCGCCTTCCTGCCGAGTTCGAGGTTGGGCCGGGTACCGATGGCGTACACGATGGCGGAGCAGTTGATCACTTTCCCGCTCTTAAAGGTTACCCGCAAGCCCGCTTTGCCATCTTTTAGCTCAAAGACGGTATCGACCTCGTTGCGGAAGTACGTCTGGATGCCCCGCGCCTGCACCTCGTCGGCCAGGAGGCGGGAGGCCGTTGCGTCGAGCTGGCGCTCCATCAGGCGGTTGCTGCGCTGAACGATGGTGATGCGAACGCCAATACTCCTCAGCGAGTTCGCAAGCTCAAGGCCCAGCAGGCCACCCCCGACGATGAGGACGTGGCGCTCCGACCGGTCCCGTGGCCCGCTGGGGGCGAGGTAGTCTTTAAGCGCATCCGCATCTTCCCGGCGGCGCATCGTGAAGACCCCGGGCAGCTGGGTAGGCACATCGCGCGGAACAAACGGACGGCTGCCGGTGGCGATGACCAGCCGGTCGTACCGGAAGGTATTGCCCGCATCGTCTACGATGGTTTTTTCTTCCCGGTTGATGCGGTCGATGGTTACACCTCCTTTGATGTCGACCCCGAGTGCGTTGCTTTTCGAGCTGTTCATCTTCTCCAGGCCGGACCACTGCAGGTGGTCACTGATGTACTCCGGCAGGAGCACCCGGTTGTAGAAAGCGTTCGGCTCCTGGCTGAAAACCGTTATTTCGTCGTCTTGGTTATGGTTGCGGTAGCTGGAGATGAAGCGGAAAGCAGCGGCTCCGGCCCCGATGATGGCTATCTTCTCCACCGGCTTCTTGTACGGAGCGATGGACACGAAGGAGAACTTGAAGTTCGGTTGCTTACTGTACGGGTCTATCTGGTCGTCGGTGAGGTTGTTCGCTCTGGTCAGGCCGGAATTCAGCGTTTTGCCCCAGTGCATCGGCACAAAGACTACTCCCTGGCGGATGGCGGTGCTGAGTTTTGTCTTCACCCGTATCTCTCCGTGTAGGGAAGTTACCACCGCCATTTGCCCGTCGGCCAGGCCAAGGTCGATGGCATCGCTGGGGTGGATTTCCAGGAAGGGCTCGTCGATGTGGCGGCGCAGGCGAGCTACGGTTCCGGTGCGGGTCATCGTATGCCACTGGTCCCGGATGCGCCCGGAGGTGAGGATGTATGGTTTGCCGGGGGGCGGTTTCGGTTGTCCGTTCAGATGGCTGGCGGTAGACATGAAGCGCGCCCGCCCGGTCGGGGTATAGAAACGGTGGTCCGCGAAAAGGCGTTGGGTACCTCCATGTTCGGGGTGGGGGACGGGCCACTGGAAAGTGCCCTCGTTCTGGAGGCGGCGGTGGCTAAGTCCGCTTACGTCGATGTTGGTACCGGCCGTCATCAGGGCGTATTCATCGTAGACCTCGCTAACGTTGCGGTAGTTGAAGCCGTTGAACCCCAGGTGGCGGGCGAAATCGCAGATGATGTCCGCATCGGGCCGCGCCTCGCCGGGAGGTTTGGCCAGTGCGGGCAGGTAAGAGACGCGCCGCTCGGCGTTGGTCATCGTGCCAGATTTTTCGAGCCAGCCAGCGGCCGGGAGAACCATATCGGCAAAAGCAACGGTTTCACTCTTTGCGCTGATGTCTTGCACCACCACGAACTTAGCCTTACGCAGCGCCCGGTCTACCTGGTTGGCGTTGGGCATACTGACGGCGGGGTTGGTGCAGATTACCCAGACGGCTTTCAGTTTTCCGCTTTCCAGGGCGTTAAACATCTGGGTGGCGGTCAGGCCGGGTTTGGCGGGCAGCTCGTCTACCCCCCAGAAGCGCGCAATCTCTTCCCGGTCGGAGGAATTACTGAGAACCCGGTGAGCGGCCAGCAGACTGGCCATGCCGCCTACTTCCCGTCCGCCCATCGCGTTGGGTTGGCCCGTCAGGCTGAACGGGCCAGCCCCGGGCTTGCCGATCTGGCCGGTCAGTAGGTGGAGGTTGATGAGCGCTCCGTTTTTCTCTACGCCTACTTTGCTCTGGTTGAGGCCCATGGCCCACATCGTCATAAACGCTCGCGCATCACCGATGTAACGGGCCGCGAGTTTGATGTCTTTCAGCGGAACCCCGCAGGCTTTAGCGGCCGCGCGGGGGTTGATGTCTTTCAGGATCCTGACGTAGTTCTCGCCCGCTTCGGTGTGGTTTTTCACGAAGTCGTGATCTACGCGTCCGTCTCTCCACAGCTGACGGGCGATGGCGTGGTACAAAATCACATCCGTACCGGGCAGGAGCTGAAGGTGGAGGTCTGCGATGGAGCAGGTATCCGTCTTGCGCGGATCAACAACGATGATCTTCACCTCCGGGTTTTCCGCTTTATGGGCCTCCACCCGCCGCCAAATGATGGGGTGGCACCAAGCGGGGTTGGCCCCGGCTACGAAGATGCAGTCAGAGAGTTCCATATCTGCGTAAGCCACCGGTACGATGTCTTCGCCCAGCATCTTAGCGTAGGCGACTACGGCGGAAGACATACACAGGCGCGAGTTCGTATCGATGTTGTTGGTGCCGATGAAGCCTTTCGCCAGCTTATTAATAAGGTAGTACTCTTCCGTAAGGCACTGGCCGGATACGTAGAAGCCGACACTGTCCGGGCCGTGTTCAGCGATGATGCTCTTGAAGACGGCAGCGGCCCGTTCCATGGCCTTGCTCCAGGTTACCTTTTGCAGCGGATGGTTGCGGTGCAGGCGCATCATCGGGTGCAGTAAGCGGTCCGTATGGTCTTGAACTACGTAGTTGAGGTTTCTCCCCTTGGAGCACAGCATGCCCCGGCTAACGGGGTGATCCGGGTCTCCGGCTACGGTAAGCCGCCCACGATCGTCTTTTTCGGCAATGATGCCACAGCCTACACCACAGTAGGAACAGGTTGTCTTGACTTTCACGGAACGTGGCATACGGCTAAGGTTTCTTGACTGAATGAAATGCGTACAGGCAAAGATTGCTTGTAGTCTTATGGATGTGCCTGGATGTATAAGTAGTAATAGCGAGAACTACGTATTTAGGCTAAGGCAAAGATAGGTAATAAGTATAAAATGTAGCCTTTAGATTAAAAATACTTAAAAAAATACTTAGTTTATAAATTTATTACTTAGTTTTGCCCTGTCGCTGGTTGATACGGTGGCACCAGATGTTGATTTAACCACTGTTTTTAGAATCACTCACTCTTTCACACGCTTAAACAAATGCGAGTTATGAAAAAAGAATTTCGCTTCCAATTCTTGCTTTTTGCAGCCCTGATTCTGGTACCGACCCTAGCCAGGGCGCAATTCCGGCTCACTGCCGAAGTTCGCCCCCGCACGGAGTTCCGCAACGGCTTCAAAACACCTACTTCTACCGGCTTCGACCCGGCATTCTTCACTGAGCAGCGTAGCCGTTTATACGTAGACTATGCTGACGAGAAGTACAAGCTTCGTTTTTCTTTGCAGGACGTAAGGCTCTGGGGCCAGGTTCCGCAGATTTTCAAGAACGACGTTGGTACCTCGTTTCTGAGTGAAGCCTGGGGGCAGTATTTCGTCAGCAATACCTTTTCCATCAAGGCGGGCCGCCAGATTATTTCCTACGACAATCAGCGGTTTCTCGGTGGTTTGGAATGGGCACAACAGGGCCGCCGGCACGACGCCTTATTGTTCATCAAGGAGGACAAGACGAAGGGCGTTAAACTGCACGTAGGCCTTGCTTTCAACGCTGATGCTGACCGCCCGGAGCCCGCTTACCTTCAGGCACCCGGCGCAAGTTTTTACAGTGTTGGCGGGAGCTACAAATCGTTGCAGTACGCCTGGTACAACAAAGCTTTCAAAGACGAAAAGGGAAGTATTTCCCTGCTGGCCCTCAACGCTACGCTACAGAACCCCGACAGTACGGTTTCCAACAAGCAGACCTTCGGCATCATCCCCCGGGTCAAGGTAGGTAAAGTAGCCCTGGCGGCGGATCTCTACTACCAGACCGGAAAAATCGGAGACAACTCCGTGAACGCTTTCCTCGCCGGAGCGAACGCTACCATTAAGACAAAAGCAACTCCGCTGACCCTCGGTTTCGAGTTCATCTCGGGCAAGGACGATGACGATACCAGCTCGGACATCACCGCTTTCAGCCCGGATTACGGGACCAACCACGCCTTCAATGGCCTTATGGACTACTTCTTCGTCGGCCCCGCCAACGGCAGCGTCGGGGTGTTCGATCTCTACCTGAAGACGAAGTTCAAGGTGGCCAAAGGGGCGCTCTTGCTTCACGGTCATCAATTCATGACGGGCTCCAAGCAGCTGGACGGAGAAGGGGTGGAACTGAGTAGGGCAATGGGCTTTGAGCTCGACGCGGTCTACGTGCGCAAGCTCGCTCCGGCGGTAACCCTCCACGTGGGCGCATCCGTACTGCTCGGCACCGAAACCCTGACGACCATCCGCCCCGGCAACCAAAAGTTCAACCAGTGGGCCTGGACGATGATCACCTTCAAGCCAACCCTTTTCGATTCAGACGACAACAAAAAGAAAAAGAAGAAATAAGCCAGCCTTTTTGGCCTCCAAAAAATAACAAATGAGAAACTTACTCAACCTCCTGACCGGCGTGATGCTCGCCGCAATCCTTACCTCCTGTGGCGGAGATGCAGCTTCCACTGCTCCTTCAACCTCCACGGCACCTGCGGCCAGCGCCCTGATTGAAAAGCCGCAACTCACTTTCGGTTTCATCAAACTGACGGACATGGCCCCGCTGGCCATCGCCAAAGAGCTCGGCTACTTTGAAGACGAGGGCCTCTACGTGAGTGTGGAAGCACAGTCTAACTGGAAAAACATCCTCGACCGTGTCATCGACGGTCAGCTAGACGGCTCCCACATGCTCGCGGGCCAGCCCATCGCTGCGGCCGCAGGTTTTGGCCGCCAGGCGGAGCTGATCACCCCCTTCAGCATGGACCTGAACGGCAACGGCATCACCGTCTCCAACGATGTATGGAGTAAAATGAAGCCACACGTGCAGAAAGACGACAGCGGGAAGCCTGTTCACCCCATCAGCGCCGAGGCCATCAAGCCGGTGATTAAGGCGTATGCCGCCGAAGGCAAGCCCTTCAAGATGGGCATGGTTTTCCCGGTGTCTACCCACAACTATGAGCTGCGCTACTGGCTGGCGGCGGCCGGTGTTCACCCGGGTATGTACACGGCCGATAACATCCAGGGCCAGGTCGGCGCTGAAGTGCTCCTCTCCGTAACGCCTCCCCCGCAGATGCCCGCGACCCTGGAAGCCGGCACGATTTACGGTTACTGCGTAGGGGAGCCCTGGAACCAGCAGGCTGTTTTCAAAGGCATCGGCGTACCGGTAACCACCAACTCCGACGTATGGAAAAACAACCCGGAGAAGGTATTCGTGATGCGTAAAGACTTCGCTGAGAAGTACCCCAACACGACCAAAGCCATCACCAAAGCCCTCATTCGGGCGGGCAAATGGCTCGATGAGCCGGGCAACCGCCCGGCGGCGGTGGGCATTCTGAGCCGCTCGGAATATGTCGGCGCAGACTCCATCGTACTCGCCAATTCAATGACCGGAACCTTCGAGTTCGAGAAGGGAGACAAGCGTGAAATGCCAGACTTCAACGTCTTCTACCGCTACAACGCAACCTATCCTTTTTACTCCGACGGTGTGTGGTTCCTGACCCAGATGCGCCGCTGGGGCCAGATCCCGGAGAGCAAGCCTGCGGACTGGTACGACGCTAAAATCCGCGAAGTGTACCGCCCGGACCTTTGGAAATCTGCCGCCGAAGCCCTGGTGGCCGAAGGCAAAATCCCGGCTTCCGATATTCCGGCTACAGATGGGTATAAGCCAGCTACCAGCGACTTCATCGATGGCGTAGCGTACGACGGTAAAGACCCGATCGGCTACCTGAACAGCTTCAAAATAGGCAATAAAGACGCGAAATAGCAGGCGCGAACGCAGGTGCCGGGCGGAGGTTGACGAGATCGTACCTCCGCCCGAACACCCCGTTACCAAGCCCGGAGAGCACTCGCTCCGGACCCTCATAACAACCCAAAATAATAAAGGTATCATGGCAGATTCAACCATCACCACAACTCCCCCTGAAGCACCGGCGAAGTCTTTCGCGCTGAAGAAATACCTCCCGTCGCTGAGCAGTATTTCCGCCAGCCTTCCGGGCATGGGGAAGAACCTCGGCATCACCCTGGCGAGTATGCTACTCTTCTTACTGGTCTGGCAACTGGGGGCCAGCTACCTCTACAGCGTAGAGGCTGAATCCCGTATTGAGCGGGTGCTGGAAGAGCAAGGGCCGGCCGAGGCGGCTAAAATGAAGGAGTGCATCGCCTCCGGGGCCGTAAGTTGTAAGCCCAATACCTTACCCTTCCCAACGGAGGTACTGCACGCCGGGCAATTGCTCCTCGCGGATCACTTCGTCATCAGCGCCGACAAGGCCGAGTTCGCCCGCAAGACCGCGGCCGTGAACGCGCAACGCCGGGCTGCGGGCGAAGCGGCCATCACCTACACTGGCCGGCCGAGCTTTGTGGACCAGATCATGACGAGCCTGAAAACCGTAGCCGTCGGTTTTCTGATCGCGCTTTTTATCGCCGTCCCGATCGGTGTACTCGTTGGCCTGAACGACAACCTGCGGGTGGCCTTCAACTGGCTGGTGCAGGTCTTTAAGCCCGTGTCTCCGGTCGTCTGGCTTCTGCTGGTCTTCATGATCGTGAAAACGCTCACCCTCGGTACGGATACGGATACTTCATTCTTGATCTCGGCGGTCAGTGTCGGTTTATGCTCCATGTGGGCCACTTTGGTGAATACCAGTCTGGGCGTTTCTTCGGTAAACCAGGACTACATCAACGTTGCCCGCGTACTAAAACTGGGCATCGGTAAAAAGATATTCAAGGTCATCCTGCCTTCGGCCATCCCCCTGATCTTTACCGGCTTGCGGATTACCGTATCCGTAGCGTGGATGGTACTCATCGCCATCGAACTGCTGGCGCAGAGCCCGGGGTTGGGCTCCTTCGTTTGGGAAGAATTCCAGAACGGTGCCAACGACTCCAACGCTAAGATCATCATCGCCATGTTCGTCATCGGTTTCATCGGCTTCCTGCTCGACCGGATCATGTACTTCGTGCAGCGCACCGTTTCCTTTACCTAAGGGATGACACTTTATTTCTTTCCCATCCCTGACGGAAACTCTGAACCACTTCATTCACAAGAATAAACAGTCTGATACATGGCTACCCCAATAATAGAGTTGCGCAACGTCTCCGTATGGTACGGTGAAGATGAGAACCGAACGGAAGTACTGCACAACATCAACCTCAAAATCGAAGAAGGCGAATTTCTCGCCATCGTTGGCTTCACCGGTTCCGGCAAGACGACGCTCGTAAACCTGATGACCGGTTTGCTGAAGCCATCAGCCGGGGAGGTCTTCTACCGGGGCGAGCCCATCACCGGCCCGTCTCCGGAGCGGGGCATCATCTTTCAGAACTACAGCCTGCTGCCCTGGTATTCTGTCTACGACAACGTGGCCCTCGCCGTTGATCAGGTGTACCCCGGTTGGCCCAAGGCTAAGCGGGATGGGCACATCCGTAAGTTCATCGACATGGTGAGCCTCACCCCGGCAACGGACAAGCTCCCCGGGGAGCTCTCCGGAGGAATGCGGCAGCGGACCTCCATCGCCCGCGTACTCGCCACTGACCCGGACCTACTGTTAATGGACGAGCCCCTCGGCGCCCTCGATGCCCTCACCCGTGGCAACCTCCAGTCAGAAATTCTCAAAATATGGAGTGCTAACCGGCGCACGGCGGTACTCATCACCAACGATGTGGACGAAGGCATCTTCATGGCCGACCGCATCATCCCCCTGGAGCCCGGAGACCGCTCTGGCCTCGGGCCGGAGTATCGGATAAACGTTGAGCGGCCGCGCGATAAGAAAGCCCTCAATACGAACGCCGAGTTCAGGGAGGTTAGAACCGAAATCCTCAACTACCTCGTCACGCTGGCGGAGGCTTCCAAAGCGGAACGAAACCAGGCACTTTCGCTTCCGGACCTGCAACCGATTCAGCCGGGGACCCAGAGCTTTGCCTGGCGGCGGCGGGCCAGCTAAAGTTAAAGCCCTTAGTTGAAAACCTGTTTTAAGCCCGATGGCCCGCCAAGCGGTATCCTCTCTTTCTCAAATAAAAATACAAGCTCCATGTCCATAAATCCTGCCCCCAACCTGCGCAACGTCGTGCTGAACATGAAGGACCTCACGAAGGTCTACCCCACACCCAAGGGAGACTACGTTGTGCTGGACAACCTTCAGCTTCAGATCATGAAGGAGGAGTTCGTCTCGATCATCGGCCACTCCGGTTGCGGTAAAACTACGCTGCTGACCATGATTGCTGGCTTGAATGAAATCTCCGGGGGCGATATTTTGCTCAATGAATTTCCCATCACCGGGCCGGGGCCAGACCGGGGGGTGATCTTCCAGTCTCCGAGCCTGCTGCCGTGGATGACGACCCTGCAAAACGTAATGCTCGGGGTGCGGCAAGTATTCCCGCACGCATCGAAGAAGGAACTGAACGAAATCTGTCAGTACTACCTGGATAAGGTAGGGCTGGGCAACGCCCTCCACAAAAAAGCGACGGAGCTGTCTCAGGGCATGCAGCAACGGGTAGGTATTGCGCGGGCCTTCGCCCTGCGGCCAAAAATTTTGCTGCTGGACGAGCCCTTCGGGATGCTCGACTCCCTCACCCGGGCGGAACTCCAGGATGTTTTGCTGGAGATATGGGACAAAGAGAAGATCACCGCCATCCAGATCACCCACGACGTGGACGAGGCCATCTTCCTGGCCGACCGTATAATAATGATGACCTCCGGCCCCCGGGCCCAGATTGGAGATATCCTTAACGTTGAGTTCTCCCGCCCGAGAACGAGGAAAGACATTCTCAACCACCCGGATTACTATGGTTACCGTAAGCACCTCATTGATTTTCTGGAGCATTGATGTACGTCGTTGCTTCCCCGCTCAAAGCAGCCCCAACTCCGTGGCCCTTTTAATCAGGTCGGCCTTATTGTTCACCCCCATCGTTTCCATCATTTTGTAGCGATGGGTCTCCACCGTTCTGCGGCTCAGGCCTAGTTGCTCGGCAATTTCCTGATTGGTGATTCCTTCAGGAATCAGGCGGAGAATCTCCCGCTGCCGGCGGGTGATGTTGACCCGGACGCTTGGTGCGGGCTTTGCGGGCATTTTCCCACCTGCTCCGGTGATCTGCTTAAGGAGGATGTGAGAGAGGTCTCCGCTGAAGTACTTCTCCCCCTTACTGACCGTATGGATGGCCTTGATAAACTCATCCCGGCTGGCATCTTTGAGCAAATAGCCGTAGGCTCCGGCGTTGATGGATTGCAGGACGTATTCTTCGCTGTCGTGCATGGAGAGCATCAGGCAGGGGATTTCTTTTCCTTGTTTGCGGAATTCTTTGACGGCGGTGATGCCGTCCATGCGGGGCATACGGATGTCGAGAATCATCAGGTCGGGCTTGAGCAGGGCGGCGACTTCCAGGGCTTCCTCTCCGTTGCTGGCCTCGCCGATCACTTTGAGGTCGGTTTCGTCTTCTAACAAGCTTTTTATGCCGTCGCGGACCAGGGCGTGGTCGTCAGCTAAAACAATATTTATTGGCATGATCTATTTAACTTTAAGTATCCGAAGGTAGGGCTTTGGTTGTATTTGGCAGGGGGGCGTTGAGCGTGATGCGGGTACCGCCTTCAGGAGGGCTAATCATGAACAGGCGGCCGCCGAGGGTTTTTATCCGCTCTTCCATGAAAGACAAGCCCATCCCTGAACCATCGGTACGTTCACTTATTTCGTCGCGCTCGAACCCGACCCCGTCGTCGTCGATGGTGATGCTCAGCAGGTGATCTCCGGCGGAGAGGGTAATCAGGATGTAGTTCGCCCGGGCGTATTTGATGGCGTTGTTCACCGCTTCCTGAACGGTCCGGTAGAGGTTAATCTCGCGGGTATGGTCTAAACGGGTGGAGTACTCTTTATTGACGAACACGATTCGCTCTCCGGTGAGCCTGCTCAGCTCGCGGGCCATTTTCTCCAGGGCTGCGGCCAGCCCGTAATCGATCAGCTCGGGAGGCGTGAGGTTGAAAGTGGCCAGGCGCACCCCCAGGATCAGCTCTTTGCTTAATTCCTTTAGTAGTCCGACTTTGTCGAGCAAGCGTTCCGGGTGGTCCGGGCGGACGCTTTCGAGGCTGAACTTAAGGGCGGTCAGCTTCTGCCCGATCCCGTCGTGGAGGTCGCGGGCAACGCGCAGGCGCTCTTTCTCCTGGGCTTCCACGATCTGGCGGGTGCGCAGTTCTCCGCGTTCGATCTCTTCGGTGAGGCGCTGCTGGTTGAGGGCATCGAGTTCCTGCCGGGCGTTTTTGCGGCCGGTGATGTCGTTGGCCAAAAGGAAAACTTCGATTTCGCCGTAGGAGTGGCGGGCGGAGACCAGTGAAATGTCTAACCAGTGGGTGTTTCCGTCTTTTGTTTCCAGCTGCCATTCTCCCTGCCAGTTGCCGGAGCGGGTATCGGCAATAAGCTCAGAAAAATAGGCCTGCCGCCCTTCGTCTACGTGTAGGTATTCGACCAGGTTTTCGTTGCTGGCCTGCTTTTCGGGGAGGTCCAGAATCCTGGCGAATTTTCCGCTCAGGTGGATGATCGTTCCGTCGTTGCGCAGGGTGGCGAAAATGGCCGCCTGATCGATGGCGTTGTTCAGGGCGTAGAGTTCGCTGAGGCTGTGTTCTTTTTCCTGAACGGCAGTTTCCGCGAGTTGGCGGGCTTCGACCTGGGCTTTCTTCTCAACGCTCACTTGCTCGAATTGCCGGCGTACGAACCGGTTGATGGGCTGAAAAATGAAGAGTAGCTCCAGTAATAGGATGCCTCCGGTAGCCAGGGCGAGCCATATTTTTGTTCTGCGCAGGCGGTCTACGCGGGCGGTCGCAGCGTCGGTGATCTGGCCAACAATCGCATCCATTTCTTTCAGGAAGGTTTCCGAGAGTTGGTTCAGCGAGACTTGCTCTTTAACCATCTTTGCATCCTGCGTGTGCGCCACCTTCTGGGTCTCGTTTTTTAACTGGTTAATGGTTTCGTCTAAGCTCAGCAGGTTGGGCAAAACGGGGTCGTCGAAAAGCTGTTGCTGCAGCCACTGGTGGCGGTCTTGCCAGTTGGCAAGGTCGCGGTTCAGGATGGTGTCGTTCTTTGCCGAAGGCGGCAGCAGGCTTAGTTTGGTTATCCGCTGGCTCAACATTCGCTGGCGGCCAGCAACGTTGATGATGTTGGCGTCTTTGGCCTGCTTGGCCAGAAAACTCTCAACGATGAAGTGTTCCGTGAGCAGGGCCAGCCCGATCAGGCTCAGGGCCAGGAGGTAGGAGCGGCGTAAACGTGAAAAAACGCGTGCATCAGGGGTGTTGGCAGGTCGCTTATCCATCCGCGAGCGCCTTTTCCATGATGGCCCGAACGCCTGCTTGAAGGGGCAGTCCGAGGGCGGTGCTGCGTGCTCTTTCCGACATCTTCGCCCAGGTCTTCTGGAGGATCGAGATGACCTTTTCTTCGGTGTGTTGCGCCGCAAATTCTGCCGCGTAATCCTGTAGGAAAACCAAACAGATCACGTCTTCCAGAACCTGGGTGTCGGCATCTCGTTTCAGTTGTTTTTTTTGCAGCAGGAACCGCACCCGGTCGATGGTTTGCGCAGAGAAACCCAGCGGCGAGAGCAGCTCCCCCGCGCGCCGGGCGTGGCGGGCCTGTTGGTCTTTGCGCCAGGTCAGGTAACCGACGCGGTTCATGGGGTAGTCTGACCGGGGGATGGCCCAGCGCTCCAGGTGTTGCGCCCGGGCGGCGATTTGTAAAGGGGGCGCGGCCGCAGGTGCATAGGAGGCTAAACGGGCCGTCATCCGCTGGCCGTACACCAACTCGTAGGGCTGCTGTACTCCGTCTTCTTCCGTTTTTCGCGGATCGTGCGCGTTGGCTTCATCAATGGCCGCAAAGGCCGCTGCGAGTTTGTCTTCGTCCTCCATGCCGGCAAGGTAGGCTTAATCCGCGAAACCTACGTATACGTAGTCGTCTTCGATTCGGACCGGATAGACGGCCACGGGCGGGCATTCACCGTTAAGGTTCTCTCCCGTCTGGAGGCTGAAGGTCTTTTTGTGCAGCGGGCACGCCACCCGGGGCACGCCGTCTTGCTCGCCGATCAAACCCCGGCCCAGCACGTTTTCCAGCTTGTGGGGGCAGAGGTTCTGGCAGGCGTACCATTTGTTCTGCCGGGCGAAGTAAAACACCGCAATCTGCCGGTCTCCGTAAAGAATGGTCGCGCCAGCTCCGGGAGGGAACTGGGCAATACGCCCCGCCCGAAACCAGTTGGTGACGTCTTCGGCTAAAACGGTTTGATAATCAGGAAGGGAAGTAGTCATTGCTTGTTTGTCTAAGAAGGGTGATTGTGGGAAAATATGGTTTGCACCCAAATGATGGGTAGTTTAACTCCAGGGCGTAGGCATTTTTTGCCCGCGCATACCGACGTACTCCAGGCTGTCGTCCGCAGCTTCGGAGTTGACGAAGGTTTGGAAGCGGCTCCGCAGGGCCGGGGTTTCAACGGCTTCCTTCCACTCGCAACGGTAGCTGGCTACGAGGCGGTTCATCTCTTCCTCGAACTCGGCGTTCAAGCCGAGGGCATCGTCGATGACGACGCTCTTGAGGTAGTCAATCCCACCCTCCAGCCCTTCGAGCCAGGCGGCGGTACGCACCAGGGGCGCGGCCGTGCGGAGGTAAAAGATGAGCATCCGGTCCAGGTACAGAACGGCGGTTTGCCGGTCAATCGGCCCGGCGAGGAGTTCCGCGTGCCTGGGCCGGGCACCACCGTTGCCGCACACGTAGAGGTTGTAACCACCTTCCACGGCGATCAGGCCGAAGTCTTTGCCCCGCGCTTCCGCACACTCGCGGATGCAGCCACTGACGCCGCCCTTGAGTTTGTGCGGCGAGCGCAGCCCTTTGTACCGGTTTTCCAGCTCGATGGCGAAGCCGACGGCCTCGTCCATCCCGTAACGACACCAGGTGGAGCCGACGCAGCTTTTGACCGTTCGTAAGGATTTGCCGTAAGCATGGCCACTCTCGAAGCCAGCGGCAATCAGCTCTTCCCAGATGAAGGGGAGCTCCTCCAGCCGGGCACCGAACATATCGATGCGCTGGCCGCCGGTTATCTTGGTGTAGAGGTCGTATTTCTCGGCCACCTTGCCCATCGCGATGAGCATCGCCGGGGTGATCTCTCCTCCGGCAACGCGGGGTACGACGGAGTAGGTTCCGTTCCGCTGGATGTTGGCCAGGAACCGGTCGTTGGTATCCTGGATGACGGCCTGGGGGTTCGCCGTCTCCATATAGATGGTGGCGAAGAGACTGGCCAGCGGCGGCTTACATTTTTCGCAACCGTGGCCGTTGCCTACCAGGTCGAGCGCTTCGTCGAAAGTACGGATACCCTTTATCACGATCAGGTCGCGCAGCTCCTGGCGGGTGTAAGGGAAGTGCTCACAGATGACGTTGCGCACCACTTTGCCCTGGCTTTTCAGGTAACGGTCCACCAGGTCGGTAAGGATGGGTTTACACCCTCCGCAGCCACTGCCGGCTTTGGTACAGGCCGAAAGCTCGGCGACCGAGGAGGCGCTTCCGTCGTCGAGCAAACCGCAAAGGCTGCCCTTGTCTACGTTTTCGCAGGAGCAGATGATGGCCGCGTCCGGAAGATCAAGTACGCTGGTGGCCATGCCTTCGCCACCCCGTGAGCCTAAAATCAGGTCCTCCGGATTTGGGGGCAGCGGCATCCCGTTGGCGTAGATCTGGTGCAGCATGTTGTAGTCTGAGGCATCCCCGACGAGGATGCCGCCCAGCAGGGTCTTCCCGTCGCTGGAAAGGTTGATGCGTTTGTAGGTCTTTGCTACCTCGTCGTGATAGACGATCGCGCGCACTTCTTCGGAGTCGGCAAAAGCATCGCCGAAGCTGGCTACGTCCGTACCGATCAGTTTTAGTTTGGTGGACATATCAATGGCGTCAGGCATCGCTTTCGCGCCGGCGTCTTGCATGATGGTGGCCAGGGCCACGCGGGCCATTTCGTAGCCCGGAGCCACCAGGCCATAGATGTTTTGCTGGTAAAGCGCTGCTTCTCCGATCACGTAAATACTTTCGGCACTGGTGCGGAGCAGGTTATCCGCTACGATGCCGCCGCGTGGCCCGACTTCGATGCCCGCCTGGCGCGCGAGTTCGTCTCGCGGGCGAATGCCCGCCGAAATGATCAACATGTCTGTATCCAACTTCGTATCGTCCGCAAATTCCAGGTGGGTGATCGAGCCGTTGCCTCCGATGTTCGCCGTGTTTTTTTGGCAGTGGATGCTGAGGCCCAGGTCCACCAGGGTATCCCGCAAAACTTCTGCACCTTTATCGTCTAGCTGGCGCGGCATAAGGCGGGGCGCAAACTCGATGACGTGGCTTTGCAGGCCCATGTCCATCACGGCTTTTGCCGCTTCGAGGCCCAGTAAACCGCCGCCCATTACGGTAGCGGAGGCGTTGGGGCGGGTCTTTATTGTTTCGGCATGGTCCAGGATGGCGTCCAGGTCCTCAATGGTTCGGTAAACGAAGACGCCCTTCTTCTCCCGACCGGGAATCGGGGGGACGAAGGGCGTAGACCCCGTAGCGAGTACGAGGTGATCGTAAGCAATGGATACTCCCGCCGAGGTGGTAACCGTTTTGGCGCTGGGGTCAACCCCGACCACCGGGCTGCCTGTACGAAGGTCAATCCCCTGCTCCGCGTACCAGCCACTGGGGGAGAGGCTGAGCAATTCCGCATCCCGGTTGGCGAAGTACTCGCTGAGGTGGACCCGGTCGTAAGCAGGGCGGTGCTCTTCACCAAAAACCAGCAGCTCGTACCCTTGCCGAGCGGGGTGTTTGCTGAAAAGCTCGCAGAATTTGTGCCCCACCATTCCGTTTCCAATTAAGATGATCTTTTCCATTATACTGGTTTTACTTATAAATACGTAGTTGCAAAACTAAGTATTTTTATACGTACATTTGCGTATTCTCTAAAAAGAATTTTTACATGGGCGTATTTCCAACTCAATTTCCTTGCATAACACTGGTGGGTGCTGGCCCCGGTGATCCTGATCTGATGACCATAAAGGGGATGAAGGCCATCCGGAGCGCCAACGTGGTTTTGTACGACGCGCTGGTCAGTGAAGAATTATTATCAATGGTTCCCGCTGGCGTACCTATACTTTACGTAGGCAAACGGTGCGGAGCGCATTCGATGCGGCAGGAGGAGATCAACCAATTACTGATTGCCAGTGCGCGCACTTACGGCCACGCGGTACGCTTGAAGGGCGGAGACGTTTTCGTCTTCGGCCGGGGAGGGGAGGAGTTGCTGGCGGCACGGGCGGCGGGTATTTCCGTCACGGTTGTTCCCGGCGTAAGTAGCGCGCTTGCGGTACCGGCCCTGGCGGGTATTCCCGTTACCCACCGTGGGGTGAGCCGGGGTTTTTGGGTGCTCACTGCCACTACCTCCGGCCATACTTTACCGGAGGAGATGAAGCAGGCAGCCCGGGCGAACGTTACGGTTGTGATCTTGATGGGAACCCGTAAAATTCGTGAGATCGCTGCCTTATTTGCTGCGCACCGAGGCAACGAAACCCCGATGGCGGTGCTGCGGGCGGGAAGCTTGCCCGAGGCCAGTAAAGAAGTTGGTACGGCAGAAGACTTCGCCCAGGCCGGAGCAGGTCTGAAAACATCAAGCCCTGGTATCATCGTTGTCGGCGATGTCGTAAATACGCTGGAGGACGGGCTGGCCGCAGCAATGCAGCGAGAGATGGCCTGAGAGAAATACTTCAATTTTTGGAAAGCGTGGGCTTCTCTTCAACGACCCACCAGGTCAACGACCGGTGAACGGCACCGAAAAGCGGTAAAGATCATCCGCCGCAACGGTGTTCGGGAATACGGCCCGTGCTTCGGTTTCGTGGCCCGCTGAATGTTCGTAGCGGGTGCTGTAATGGCCGAGTACGAGCTGGCTTACCTCGGCGGCGAGCGCCGTTTTGGCGGCATCCGCTGCGGTGGAGTGGCCCTTCTTAGCGGCGTCTGCTGCCATTTCTTCCAGGAAGGTAGCTTCGTGGTAGAGCAGGTCCACGCCCCGCACGTAATCCGCCAGTTCGGGGAAATAAATGGTGTCGGAGCAGTGGGCGTAGCTGCGGGGTGGGGGAGGTTGGGTTACCAGATCTGCGTTGGCGATCACGTTTCCGTCGGGCAACGTAAAGTCTGCGCCCGCCTTGATTTTCTTGATTTCCGGCCAGGGGATGCTGTGTTCCGCGATGGCTTCTTTACGGATATTTGCCTCCCGGGCGCGTTCGCGCAGCAGGTAGCCGTTCGTCTCGATGCGGTGTTGGAGGGGGAAGGTGAAAACTTCGAGGTCTCCGACATCGGGCAGTTGCAGCAGCCCGTCGGCGTGGACGGTGTGGAAGGTCACCGGAAACCGAAGGGGGTATTTATCCAGTTCAAGCAGGGCTTCGAGGCGCGGCCGCAGGTGCAGGGGAGCGGTAATGGAGAGCGGATTCGTCCGGCCCTGCATCGATAAAGAGGAAAGCAGGGGTGCTAGCCCAAAATAGTGGTCTCCGTGAAGATGGGTAATGAGGATGTGGGAAACCTTGCCCATGCTCAAGCCAGCCTTAAGCAGTTGGCGCTGGGTGTTTTCGGCACAATCGATGAGTACATCGGTGGTGTCCGTCCGGAGCATGGCTGCGGAGCAGTTGCGGGCTGCCGTTGGCGCGCCGCCGGAGGTGCCTAGTAGGGTTAGCTCGAATCTCAAGAGATTAGCATTTAGGGTTTAGCGTTCAGCCCTCGACCAACGCTATTGAGTGGAAGATTAGTTCTGTAAGACTGAATGCTAAATGCTAAACGCTGAACGCTTACTCTTCTCCCTGCAAATCCCGCTGGAGTTCCTCCATCATGATGAAGTCGGAGCTTTCGGAAACGGTAGGCAGGATGGTGAGTACGGAGTCTACTTTAGAGATTTCCACGAGGCGCTTCACGGCGGGGTGGTCTACGCCGGTAACGACGAAGGTGCCCAGGCCGCTCCACAGGCGGCGGGCCGTGAGGATGGCGCTGAGGCCGGAGCTGTCGACGTAGTGCACGTCACTAAGATCGAGGATGAGGTTGGTGATGCCTTCGTTGGCCAAAATGACGAACTCGGACTTGAGCTTAGGGGCTACGGCGGAGTTCAGGTTTTCTTCCTGTGGCTGGATGAGGGTGTAACGTTCCTGCTTGTCGATGCTGAATTTCATGCTTTTAAATTTTTCACAAAGGTAATGTTTAAACCAGTTTGATTTAAATTTAGCACAAAACGTGCCAAATAAGCGAGTGGCTACGTCGCCTTTTTACCAAACGCTTAAAAATGGGAATGAGTTTGTAAGATGGAGAACCAACTAAACGTACCTCTTGTTGCATAAGGAACGCGAACAAAATGAGGAAGACTGATTTTGCTGGCGATATGTCAGGTAGTTTTGTCAGGGCAAATTGGTGGCACGGTTATTCCCCTTTAGGCTATATATTTGGGTTTCGTTTTACCGAGCTGTGCTCTTTGGTCTTGACATTGCGCCCTAGACTTAGTCTGAAGGTACCTTTTCATTGCACCTGCGGCCGCGCCCTAAAACAGATTGCCGCTAAGAACGTTAGTAGAGCAGTTATAGACAAGACCTGAGAACGAACCACGAAAATTTATAAAAATGAACCCGAGCCAGAGAGAATTCAACCCCGAGATAAAGAAGGCGATGGCCCGCGGGAAGATGGAAGCCGAAAAGATGGGCCACGCCTACGTTGGGCCGGAACATCTTTTGCTCGGTGTATTGTCGATGCCGAATACACTGGCCGCGCGCGTACTGCGCAATCTGGCCGTTGATATTCAGGCCTTGAAAGATACCGTCCGCCAGAACGTACACCGCAACGGTGGGCAGGCCAGTGGCCATACCATTTCTCAATTACCACTGAACGATAAGGCCGACCGGGTCCTGAAAGTAACCTTTCTGGAAGCCAAGGCGCTTAAGACCTCGGTGGTCAGCCCCGAACATCTAATCCTGTCTATTCTGCGCAATAAGGAACTGCCCGCAACGAAAATTTTGCGCCAGTTTGAAGTGGAATACGACATCTATAAAGCAGAACTCGATTACGTGAAAGACGAAAAAGATTTTACCGAAGACACCACCCTGCCGCTCAATGCTGCCCAGGGTGACGACGAACAATTTGAGGACGACGGCGATCAGGGCCGGGGCTTTCAGGGTGGCCAGCGCAAAGGTGCTGGCAACTCCAAAAGCCGCACCCCCGTACTCGATAACTTCGGCCGCGACATCACCGCCCTGGCCGATACGGACAAGCTCGACCCCATCATCGGGCGGGAAACCGAGATTGAGCGCGTGAGCCAAATCCTGAGCCGCCGCAAAAAGAACAACCCGATCCTGATCGGTGAGCCTGGGGTAGGTAAAACCGCCATCGTGGAAGGTCTTGCCCTCCGCATCAAAGAAAAAAAGGTGAGCCGCACCCTCTTCGATAAGCGCATCGTGATGCTCGATCTGGCTGCCCTCGTGGCCGGAACGAAGTACCGCGGCCAGTTCGAAGAACGGATGAAGGCCATCATGACCGAGCTCGAAAAGAGCCGCGACGTGATCCTGTTTATTGACGAAATCCACACCATCGTCGGTGCGGGTGGCGCGACCGGATCGCTGGATGCTTCCAACATCTTCAAGCCCGCCCTCGCACGGGGTGAGCTCCAGTGCATCGGCGCTTCTACGCTGGACGAATACCGCCAGCACATCGAAAAAGATGGCGCGCTGGACCGTCGCTTCCAGAAGGTACTCGTTAACCCGCCGAGCCCCGAGGAAGCCGTCCACATCCTGAACAACATCAAGAGCAAGTACGAAGACTTCCACCACGTGGAATACTCCGACGATGCCATCGAAGCCTGCGTGAAGTTCTCCGACCGGTACATTACCGATCGGTTCCTGCCGGACAAGGCCATTGACGTGCTCGACGAAGTTGGTGCCCGCACCCACCTCAAAAACATCGTTGTCCCGAAATCCATCGAGGAGATCGAGGCGCAGATCGAAGGGGTGAAGGTGGAGAAGAACAACGCCGTAAAAGACCAGCAGTACGAGAAAGCGGCTGACCTGCGCGATCAGGAAAGCAAGCTGCAACGCTCGCTGGAGGAAGCCCAGGCGAAGTGGGAGGAAGAATCCCGCAACGCCAGCTACCCGGTCAACGAAGAAGACATTGCGGAGGTAGTCTCGATGATGACCGGCATCCCCGTAAACCGCGTCGCCCAGAACGAGAGCAAGAAGCTCGTCGGTATGGCCGATGACCTGAAAGGAGCCGTGATCGGTCAAGACAGCGCCATCGAAAAGGTAACCAAGGCCATCCAGCGTAACCGCGTTGGCCTGAAAGACCCGAGCAAGCCGATTGGTACGTTCATCTTCCTCGGCCCAACGGGTGTGGGTAAAACGGAACTGGCCAAGGTGCTGGCGAAGTACATCTTCGACAGCGAAGACAGCCTGATCCGGATCGATATGTCGGAATACATGGAGAAGTTCTCCGTGAGCCGCCTCATCGGCGCGCCTCCCGGATACGTGGGCTACGAGGAAGGTGGCCAGCTGACCGAGAAGGTCCGCCGGAAGCCTTACAGCGTGATCCTGCTCGACGAGATCGAGAAGGCTCACCCGGATGTCTACAATATCCTCCTTCAGGTACTAGACGACGGCCAGCTGACCGACGGAATGGGCCGTAAGGTGGACTTTAAGAACACCATGATCATCATGACCTCCAACATCGGGGTACGCCAGTTGAAGGACTTCGGCCAGGGCGTAGGTTTTGCCACCAAAGCCCGTACCGAAAGCGCGGAAGAGAACAGCAAAGCCGTGATCAACAACGCCCTGAAGCGGACCTTCTCGCCGGAGTTCCTTAACCGGATTGACGACGTGGTGATCTTCAACAGCCTCACCCAGGAGAACATCTTCAAGATCATCGACATCGCCCTGGCGGACCTCTACAAGCGCCTCGACGGCCTGGAGTTCACCATGACGCTGAGCGACGAGGCGAAGAAGTTCGTAGCCGAGAAGGGCTTCGACCCCCAGTTCGGTGCCCGGCCACTGCACCGCGCGATCCAGAAGTACATCGAAGATCCGCTGGCGGAGTTTATCCTTAACAACAACCCCGAAGGTGGTGCCAAGCTTGTTGCGGTGCTGAATGAGGAGGAGGATGGGCTTTCTATTACTCAGGAGGCGACGGTGGCTTCGGAGTAGGCTCAGGAAATAGATAATTAGCGGACAGGAAGTCAGTGGTTCTTTTCAGAACTGCTGGCTTCTGTTTTTTAGTGGGGTAGATGTTTTTTGCTTGGTGTGTTTAAACCCCCTCCCCAACCCCTCCCCACGGGGGAGGGGCTTGTGAAAACGCTAGGCGTTTTGAGGCGAATACGGTAGCACCGACAAACGTTATCAATAAGTGATTATGGTAGTGGCACCGACGGTCTAGCGAAGGCGGTAGCCGCAGCGGAGTAGGGCTCTCCTCCCCGGTGAGGATGGGAGGATAACAAAAACGCTAAGTGTTCTGAGGTAAATTTAGTAGTACCGACAAACGTTGTCAATAAGTGATGACGGTAGAAGTACCGACGGTCTAGCGAAGGCGGTAGCCGCAGCGGAGTAGGGCTCCCCTCCCCCGTGGGGAGGGGTTGGGGGAGGGGGTTAAGAGCGAAGCAAGCAGATAAACCCCACAACGAATAATTCACTTTCTTCAACTTATTCCCCAAATTCTCCCTATTTTTGTTAACACACAAGAACTTATGCACTCATAAGTACCTTATCATAAGTGTACAGCCCCAGTGTTTTGTTGGTTTCAAACCTGACAGAGCCCTAGCGGAGGACGGCTGAAAACAAGACCTCCGGCATCCTCCCTTTTTTTAATTAAAACACAACAGATTTTTGGGTAGACGTAAAGGCGGCGGCCGCAAACGCAATTTCCGTAGAGAAGATACTACGCCTAAGCACCGGATCAATGATATGATCCGCAGCCCCGAGGTACGCCTCGTGGGAGACAACGTAACAGACATTGCCAACGAGCTTGGCCTTAAGATCGGCCCCGGCGAGGTGCACGAATCCCGCCGCGCAAAGCAGTGGGCCCGTGACGTAGACCTTGACCTGGTAGAAATCAGCCCGAAGGCTGCGCCGCCGGTGGTTAAGATCATCGATTACAAAAAGTTCCTCTACCAGCAAAAGCAGCGGGAAAAGGAACTGAAGGCCAATACGGTGAAGACCGTAGTAAAGGAAGTCCGCTTCGGCCCCAATACCGACGATCACGACTTTGAGTTCAAGGTGCGCCACGCGCGCGGCTTCCTCGAAGACGGCGCGAAGGTGAAGGCCTACGTCCACTTCCGTGGCCGCTCTATCGTTTTTAAGGACCGGGGCGAACTCCTGCTGCTCCGCTTCATGAAGGAACTCGAAGACCTCGGCCAGGCAGAAGCCATGCCGAAGATGGAGAAGCGCCGCATGAACGTGATGATCCAGCCTAAGAAATCCGCAAAGTCTGCTTCCGCTAAGAAGAAGGCCGAAGCGGCCAAGCGTAGCAAAGAACTCAGTAAGAAACCGGTGGTTTCTAAGGCTGAGGTGGCTGCTGCTGAGGCGGAGGAGGAATAGGAGTTAAACTATTCTGGCCCTTAGTCCCCAAAGGGCGCAAACCAAATTGTCGCTTTTTTGGCCCCCTAGCCCCCAAAGGGGGAA
>CAYWMW010000028.1:0-13148 GCA_964458975.1 uncultured Lewinella sp.
AGCGGAGTCCGGGGTGGTCAGCTGGAAAGAGGTTCATCGCTGGCGGCGCGGAGCGACGCCCCCGGTGTCCGATCCCTGCCGTCCAACCTCCTCGGCACCCGCGGCCGCGCCCAAAAACCATTCCCAACACCGACTAACAAAGTATTCCACCAGAAAACAAGCTTTTCCACCCTTTACCAACATCACCTTCCACAATCGCCGTGGAGAAAAGATAGCAGCGCCTAAGCCCACTTTTCGTACATTTGTGTTTGAAGTATGGCTAAGGACAAACAACAAGACCGCCGCGCAAACGGCACCTCCGCGAACTGGAGCAACCGCGCCCGCCTCCAGGAGGCGAACCTGCCCGAATACAGCAAGCTACCGCCCCAGGCACCCGATCTGGAGGAAGCCGTACTGAGCGCCATCCTCATCGAAAAAGAAGCGATGACCAAGGTGCTCGACATTCTGGAAGCCGATTCTTTCTACAAACCTGCCCACCAGGCGATCTACCGCAGCATGCGCCGCCTGTTCGAGCGCAGCCAGCCGATTGATCTGCTGATGGTGATGGAAGACCTGAAGAAAGCCGGGGAGCTGGAAGTTGTCGGCGGTGCCGCCTACCTCGCCCAGCTTACGAGTAAGGTGACCAGCTCGGCCAACATTGAGTACCACGCCCGGATCGTGACCGAGAAATTCATCCAGCGAGAACTCATCCGCACCAGCACCGAAATCATCAAGGATGCCTACGAAGACGGCACCGACGTACTGGACCTGCTCGACAAGGCCGGCAACTACGTCTTCGAAATCACCGAAAGAAACATGGGCAAGCAGGTGGCCGACATGGGCACCCTCGCCAACCAACTCCTGGAGCAGCTCACCATGCTGCGCGATAAAGAAGATGGCCTGACCGGTGTCCCGACCGGCTTCACCGAGCTGGACCGCCTTACCTCCGGCCTTCAGTCTTCCGACCTCATTATTATCGCCGCCCGCCCGGCAATGGGTAAGACGAGTTTCGTACTCAGCCTCGCCCGCTCCGCCGCCGTGGAATACGGGCGTGGTGTAGCCCTGTTCAGCCTGGAGATGAGTGCTGCCCAGCTGGCCGGCCGTATCTTCAGTCAGGATGCCGAAGTGAACGGCCAAAAAATGCGGAACGGTAAGTTCGACGACGACGAATGGACCCGCCTCGTAGACGCCATGAACCGCATCGGCGAAGCCCCCATTTACATCGACGATACGGCCGGTATCAACGTCTTCGAGCTCCGCGCCAAATGTCGCCGCCTGAAACTGGAAAAAGACATCTCGATGGTCATCATCGATTATCTCCAGCTCATGTCCGGCTCCGGGGAGTCTAATAAAGGCATGAACCGGGAGCAGGAAGTCTCCGGAATTAGTCGTGCCCTTAAGGGCTTGGCTAAGGAACTGGAAGTGCCGGTTATTGCATTGTCTCAGCTTTCGCGTGCGGTGGAAACTCGGGGGGGGGATAAGCGGCCGCAGTTGTCGGATCTTCGGGAGTCTGGGTGTTTGACGGGGGATACAATGGTGACGGTTGCAGACGAAGGAAAGGAACGATTTGCCCGTCTATCTGATCTAGTTAAAGATCATCCCAACGGAGGGTTCAAGGTATGGGCACGTAAAGAGGATGGCTCACTTGAACGAGCAGCAGTTAGCCGTGGCTTTTCAACTGGCCTCAAACCCACATTCGTTCTCAGAACGTCTGATGATCGTCGGATAAAAGCCACTGCAAATCATAAATTTTTAACTGAAAATGGGTGGAAACGCCTAGATCAACTTACCGTTGGCGAGAAAATTAGAGTGACAGAAAACCCCAAACCCTGGGACCAGCACCACTTTGAATATGCAATGTCGTTGTTAGAACCAGACCATGATGGTGGCAACGAAAATTTTATTGATATTTCATCTATTGCCAAAGGAGAGACCGAAGAAGTCTTCGACTTAACCGTCCCCGGCCCTCACAATTTCGTCGCTAACGACATCATCGTCCACAACTCCATCGAACAAGACGCCGACATGGTAATGTTCCTCTACCGCCCAGAATACTACGGCATCGAGGAAGACGAGCAGGGCAACTCCCTGCGCGGTACGGCCACCGTCATCGTCGGTAAAAACCGACACGGCGAAGCCAAAGACATCCGCCTCGCCTTCGAAAGCGACTTCGCCCGCTTCAGCGACCTGGACGATCCGGACTTTGACCTCCTGCCCGATACCGCCATCCAGGCCGGGCAGCCGTACGGCTCTACCACCATCCCGTCTAAGATGAACAATACGGATGAGGATATTCCTTTTTAGGGGAAATCAGCAACACGGAGAAACATTGTCAATAAAGGGCAACATTCCTAGCAGCTAGCGATCAAGCGAAGGCGCACCCGCAGCGGTCAATAACACCCCTCTCCCTTGGAGGGGCTGGGGGTGAGGTTACGAGCGGGAGCGAGCAGATTCTGCTGAGTGACAAATTCAAACTTCGGCAACCACTAGAAAACTCACCCGCACATAGCCTATCTTTCCCCCTCCCAAAAAGGAAAGCAGCCATGGCTAAAAAATCCGCTCCAAAGAAAAAGAAGAAAGTCTCCTACCACCGCCAGCCGGAAGACCTTTCTAACCGGGAGTACCAACTGGAACTGCGGCGGCAGTTCGGCCTCAAGCAACAATTCTCGCTGGAGAACCAGGGAGACCACCGGGTTTGGTCGGATTTCACGGTAACCAACCTGGAACGAAAAACGTCCTACCGGCTCGCCATCCGTGGCGCCGAACTGGGCGATAATTTCTGTAGCTGTTACGACTTCCGCACCAACCGGCTCGGCACCTGCAAGCACGTAGAGTGGGCGCTCTTCAAACTGGCGAATACGCACGGCAATAAACAGTACTTCAAAAAGCCGCCGCCCGTTGCGGTTTACTCATCTTTATCCGTCAACTATCAGGGCGAGCAACCGAACCTGCAACTGCGCATTGGTGACGACCGGCGGGAAGACTTTACGGCCCTCGCCGCAGATTACTTCACTGCCGAAGGCCAGCTGCTGCCCCACGCCTGGTTGCAACTAGACGGCTTCCTGAAAAAAGCCCGTGCGCTCGACGCAGGCTTCCGGTGCTACCCGGATGCGCTCGACCTCATCATCCAACGGCGCGAAGACGAGCGCCGCAACAAAATCACCCAGCGGATAGACGCCGACCCCGCCAGCCTGGACAACATCGTTAAGGCCAAACTCTACCCCTACCAGCGGGAGGGGGCGCTCTTCGCCTTCCAGGCTGGCCGCGCCATGATCGCCGATGAGATGGGCCTCGGCAAAACCCTCCAGGCCATCGCCTCCGCCGAGTTGTTCCGGCGGGAGCTGGGCGTTGACTCGGTCTACATCGTCTGCCCAACCTCGCTGAAGTACCAGTGGAAATCGGAAATTGAGAAATTTACTGACTCTACTGCCCATGTCATCGAAGGAAGCCAGGTGAAAAGGCGGGAGCAGTACGCGGCAACGGATGCGTTCTACAAAATCCTTACCTACAACGTAGTGGCCCGCGACATCGCCTACCTGAACAGCCAGAACCCCGACCTGATCATTCTCGACGAGGCCCAGCGCATCAAAAACTACGACACCAAGATTTCCCACGCCGTAAAGCGGCTGGAAGCTCCGCACCGCATCGCCCTCACCGGTACGCCGCTGGAGAACAAAATTGAAGACCTCTACTCCA
This sequence comes from uncultured Lewinella sp., assembly GCA_964458975.1. Lineage (GTDB taxonomy): Bacteria > Bacteroidota > Bacteroidia > Chitinophagales > Saprospiraceae > Neolewinella. The sequence continues at coordinate 3,676 of CAYWMW010000028.1, forward strand.
TCGTGCAGTTCCTCGACCAGTACCGGCTCGGGCCGCTGTGGTTGCTGCACGCGCGCCACATTGCCCGCGATGAGCAGGGCGTAGTGCGGGGCTACCGCTACCTCGACGAAATCAAGGGTAAGCTCTCCGACCTCGTCATCCGCCGCCTGAAAAAAGACGTAGCGCACCAGCTTCCGGAAAGAGTGGACAAGAATTTCCTGGTGCCCATGACCCTGCCGCAGAAAGATATGCACGATGGCTACCAGAACGACGTAGCCCAGCTCGTCGCCAAATGGCGCCGCCACAACTACCTGAGCGAAACCGACCGCCAGCGGCTGATGGGCTACCTGCAGCTGATGCGCATGAGCTGCAACAGTACCTACATCGTAGACCAAAAGACCCACCACGACACCAAAATCGACGAGCTGTTCTACCTCCTGGAAGAGCGGCTGGCCGAGCCGGGAGAAAAGGTGGTCGTCTTCAGCCAGTGGGCCAGGATGACGAAACTCGTCGGGGATCGGTTAACGGAAAAAGGCGTCGCCTTCGCCAGCCTCCACGGCGGTGTACCGAGTGCCAACCGGGGCGCTTTGCTGGATCGTTTTCGCGACGAAGACGACTGCCGGATTTTCCTGAGTACCGATGCTGGAGGCGTGGGCCTCAACCTGCAACAGGCGGCCCTCGTCGTCAACCTTGACCTGCCCTGGAACCCCGCCGTGCTGGAGCAACGCATCGCCCGCGTTCACCGGCTAGGACAAAAGCGGGGCGTGCAGGTCGTTAACCTCATCAGTGAGGGGACCATCGAGCACCGTATGGTCCATACCCTGCGCTTCAAATCTCAGCTCGCTTCGGCGGTGCTGGATACGGGGCAGGACAGTGTTTTTATGTCCGACCGGAAATTCAGCGATTTCATGGAGCACCTCGAAAAGGTGCAGGAAGCGCCCATCGCGGCAACCTCCGGCGGCGGAGAGCCCGTCTCGGACGACAACCTGGAAAATCCCTCCGGGCAGGCCGCTGCGCCTGCGCCCTCGCAGGACGACTGGATGGAAGGAAAGGGAAACGCTCCGGCAGCTCCGCCTCCGCCCTCATCTCCGTCTGCGGGCGATCCGGCAGGTGCCGCAGGAGAGAACGCTGCGCCCGATCCTGCGCAACCAGCGGAAAAGACTGTGCCGGAAACTTCCCCTGCACCAGCGGCCGCGCCCCCCCATACTACGCCCGGAGTTCAGACCAATAAACCGGCTGCTGCCACTGCCGCCGGCCTGGTGAGTGAGGGCGTTGGTTTCCTGGAACGGCTCACGAAAACCCTGGCCGACGAAGCGGCCACACAGGCACTGGTCGGTGAAATCACCGAAACGGATGAGCAAGGAAAAACCTATTTGAAGATTCCGGTAGAGAGCCAGGAAACCGTTACCGGCGTGCTGAAATTGCTGGGCGGGCTTTTTGGACGGTAAGGAATCGATTGCTATTGTTACTCGCCGGTTTGTAACGGCTTAACGGAGTGGTTTTGTTTTAGGGCGCGGCCGCAGGATGCCAGGAGCGCTCCCTGAAGAGCAGGGTACATCCTTAATATATGGTCTTACGGCGGGGAGCGAGGCTTGTTTTCTGTTGGCGGGCTGCCGAAGTGAGCTGCGCAGCAGTAAACAGAGGTAGTCCGCCAACAGAAAACAAGCCTCGAAATACAAACATTTGTTTTATTTCAAACATTTTTTGTACGCACAAAATTGACATTTAGGTCAAAATCGACAAAAAGTGAAAATATTTTGCTTTTATTGGTGCTAAAGTGTTGTGCGGTATTGTTTGAGTGTTTATATTTGTGTCATCGCAAAACAAAACAAGTTCTTTTAAACAGCAGCTATTATGGCAAACAAAGAAAAGGATACCGCCGCAAAACTGAAGGCGCTCCAAATGACGATCGACCGTCTTGACAAAGCCTACGGCAAAGGCACCATCATGCGCCTCGGCGAATCCCAGGCCGCTAACGTAGAGGCCATTCCTACCGGTTCCCTTGGTCTCGACGTAGCCGTCGGCATCGGCGGCTTCCCCAAAGGCCGGATCATCGAGATTTACGGCCCGGAATCCTCCGGTAAAACAACCCTGGCCATCCACGCCATCGCCGAGTGCCAGAAGCGCGGCGGCATCGCCGCCATCGTTGATGCCGAGCACGCTTTCGACCGCTTCTACGCCGAAGCCCTCGGGGTAGATACCGACAACCTCCTCATCAGCCAGCCCGACAACGGAGAGCAGGCCCTGGAGATCACCGAAAACCTCATCCGCTCCGGCGCTGTTGACATTCTCGTTGTTGACTCCGTCGCCGCCCTCGTTCCCCGTGCGGAAATAGAAGGCGAAATGGGCGACTCTAAAATGGGCCTCCAGGCCCGCCTCATGAGCCAGGCCATGCGTAAGCTGACCGGCACCATCGGTAAGACCGGATGCTGCTGCATCTTCATCAACCAGCTGCGCGAGAAGATCGGCGTAATGTTCGGTAACCCCGAAACCACTACCGGTGGTAACGCCCTGAAGTTTTACGCTTCTATGCGTATCGATATTCGCCGCTCAGGTGCCGCCATAAAAGACAAAGAAGGTAACGTAATCGGTAATCACGTGAAGGTGAAAGTGGCCAAGAACAAGCTAGCCGCTCCTTTCCGCATTGCTGAATTCGACATCATGTACGGAGAAGGCATCTCCAAGACCGGGGAGATCGTTGACATAGGCGTTGACCTTGACATCATCAGCAAGTCCGGCGCCTGGTACGGTTACGGCGATGCTAAGATCGCCCAGGGCCGCGAAGCAGCCAAGACCTTCATGATGGACAACCCCGAAGTAGCCGCCGAAATCGAAGCACGCGTAAAGGCCAAATTGATGGGCACCGAAGAAGAGGCCGAAGCCGATCAGGCTAAGGACGCTGTTGAAGCTTAAGGGCTTCATTACCAAGAAGTTTTACTTGTTTATCGTTTTAGCGACGATAATCCCTGAACTGAAATCAGTGCCCGTCTCTACTTGTGGAGGCGGGTACATTTCTTTGTGCTGAACTATTTCTTTGACAAAATTTCCACCCAGTCACTCGAAAAATCAAGAGCCTGCAAAACTGCCTTTTTGTCTAAAACTTCTGGTTTCCGTATCTTCAGTAGAAGTGAATCCGTTGGCACATCCTCATGGATTGTAAATTGAGAACCACTTGGCTGCCAAGTAAACTTCACTTTACCAGACCGTGAATCAAAACCTATCAAATTTTGGTTCTTGTTCCATTCAAATCTAAACAGCTCTGGTCTAAACAGTATTGTATCATGCTCAAATACAGCTATCTGTGAAAGATCGTTAGACTTAACAAGAACTACTGTTCGGAGATTCGCAAAACGTTCTCTTACTGAGATAACTCTACTGTTCCATATTTCTAATACTTTTTCTCCTACATCATTAGGATTTTTAGTGACGTCTACGGTATCACCGTAAGAGAAAACGGGAGAATTACGCCCTGAAATCAACCTTCTTTTTTAAGGTTCCGAAAATTCTTCATTGGGTTTTTAACAGTCTTAGCTCCCCAAGCAGTATTGCCTAGCACTACATCATCCAACCCTATGTTAGAGGGCTTCCATTCTGCTCCGATGCTAGAAGCAAATATCTTTTCCCATTCCTCTCCTTCTAAAGAAGGCCGCCCTTTAGTTGCCAATAGGTAAACAATTTCCTTAGCTATAGACAGATGAAAGCCAGGAGGAAATTGATTTAACTTATAAGGGGCTGAGACTTTGTCGGCTGTTCGAAGCCTTGGGCTTAAGCGTTTTTTTGCCATGTTTGGATTTCTGTACTAAGCGAGATTCATCGCGAAGCACTTCGTAAGCGGGAATGGATTCCACAATAAACGGTAAAAGTTTTAGAATTACAGCTTCAATCATATCTACGGGTACTGAATTACCAGCTTGCTTTCTAAGCTGTCCGTCAGAAACGGCAATTTTGTAAGAATCCGGAAACCCTTGTAAACGAAGCATCTCTCGCGGTGTGAGCCTTCTTTTGCCATCAACTAATAGGTAGTTATATGATGCTCCGGCTCTCAATGCACACGAATAGGGATGTGAACTTATGTTACCTGATTTGTTTTCGTGCCAGATACTTGGGGTTACCTGCGGTATATGAGAAGATTGTCTTTTTTGAAGAATATAATCGGATGCAAAATATTTTTTATCAACGGAAGAGTGGTCAAAAAGTATTTTAGTGAGTGGGGTGATTTTTTCTACCTTTTCAGGAAAGCTGAAATAGATATTTTCGTGATGCCCGACGATGACAATCCTTTCTCTTTTTTGAGGAAGTCCGTAATCAAGAGCGTTTAAGACCTTATAATGTACGTTGTAACGTAATTCTTTCAAGGCAGATAAAATTGTGGCTAGTGTTCGACCACCGTCATGTCCAGCTAATTGCTTTACGTTTTCTAAAATAAAGGCCTTGGGGCGTTTCTTTTTTAAAATTCTTGCTACGTCAAAGAAGAGCGTACCTCGAGTATCGTCGAAACCTCCTCTTTGACCTATTATACTAAATGGTTGACAAGGAAAACCAGCGAAAAGGACATCATGATCAGGAATATCGCTTTCATGAACCTGGGTAATATCTCCAACCGGGCGTTCTCCAAAATTTGCTTCATAAGAGTCCTGTGCAAACTTGTCTATATCCGATGAGAAGACACATTCGGTTGTAACCCTATTTTTTCTACAAGCCTGTTCGAACGCTACTCGAAATCCGCCGATTCCACAAAAGAGATCGATAAATTTTAATTTTTCCAAGGAGAAATAGATTTGGTGACGGTGCAAGTTACACAATTAGACACAAAAGGCGCTTTTTAAATTTAAAAAGCGCCTTTTGTGTCTATTTTTTTGTCAAAATGCTATCCAAACATAACCATTGAAATAATACCAAAGCGAAGATTTTCACTTCTCAAAAGAAAGACTTACTAAAAAAACGAACCTCAAGACAACTAACGCCCCCTCCCAAACCTTTAGAAAGGGTTACCACCGGCCGAACAATGTCGACAACCCCCTACTGAATGAACGGATCTTTCCGCGACACTTGGACTAAACTCTCCCCCACTGAACGTGACGTAGTCACCGCCCTGAGCATCGTCTACGAAGAACGCTCGGTGCTGGACCTTTCCCGGCTACTCAACAAAATCGGACTACGCCCACCCGTAGGGGAATCTCGTTTCACCCACGCGGGGACGGAGGAGATTATCAATAAAGTCTACGATCTCAGGCTAGTGGTAAAGCACGATGACCGGACCTGGCGCATCAACACCGCCGCTTCCGAGGAAGTCATGCGCCTTGCCCACCGGCGGCCAGATTTTGAGCATTTGCTCAACGAAGTTCGCCGGGAGCTACCGTACAAAACATACTGGCAACCATCTAGCCATTTTGCCTTGATGCGCGAAATTCGGATTGCCTTTTACCTGCAGAACGAATCGAGCTTCGATCGTCTCCAGAACGAGACGGAGACTTTCTACCCCGATAAGGCAAAGACCGGATTTTTCATTGATCCGTTGTTTGACTTCTTCGAGCCACGCTGGGTGGAACAACTACCTCCGGCCTGGCAGGAAATCAACGTCCGGAAAGCCTTCCGCCGCGCCATCGCGGAGATGGAACCGCTGGACGCTTTGGTCGAGTTTCTGGAGCAGCACGAAAACATCCGCGAAGGGGTATCCGGGCCAATCCGGGAATTACTAACTGAAGCCTTCGTACTTCAGGGAGCCTGGAGTCGCCTCCGCCTCTGGGGAGACCTGGAAACCGACGAATGGCGCAAGGCCGCCATCAGTCTGATCTACCACGTACTGCGTGATGACGACGAAGGAGCGGCGGCTTTCATCGAGGATGTCCGCAAGGGATACCGCAGGGATTACGAAGACAAGTTCCCGGTCCATTTATCCGGCTACCTCTACCTGCTTTCGCTGCTTCGCCACGGTGGGGTGAAGAGCGCCGAGAAAATTGGTCAGCACCTGGAAAACATGGACCCGACGCACAACCTGCGCCTCGGTGGTACTTACCTTGTTTTTCAGGCATTGTTCGCCTACCTGCGCAATGATGAGGCTGCTCAGGTCATTGCCGATGATGGCCTGCTGCGCACCGAGCGCAACGCCTTCACGCTAACTTTCCACGCTTTGTACCGGATGTGGACGGACAGCTCCTCCGCGCCGGTCACCGAAGAATACATCGCCGAGCTTGATGCGTTGCGCGACAAAGCCCAAACGAACGGCTACCGTTGGGTAGAAATGGAACTTACCAGAGTACTGGCCGTCCGCCACCCCAACGATGAAGCTCGCCAGGCTTTCATGGAGCGGGCCGAAACCCTCAGCAAAGAACTACACATCTACTCCCTGGCCGACGCGATGCCCCGCATCGAACCCTGGGAGCGCGCCCTGGAAGTACTCGCCAGCATGGGCAACCAGGAGCAACGGGCGGAAAAGCGGGCCAAGAAAACCGCCCGCTTCGTCTGGTTCGTCAACTTCGAAGAAAAAGAGCTGGAACCGCGTGAGCAAACCCTCGCCAAGAACGGCACTTGGTCTAAAGGCCGCAAGGTTGCCCTCAAACGGGTAAAGCAAGGTGATGTTACGGGGATGACCCCGCAGGACGTCACCGTAGCCCAGACCATCGAAGAAGACTACAGCAAATACCACCCGAACGGACACTTCAAAATTCGGTACGAAGACGCTTTGCTGGCCTTGGTCAGCCATCCAAACCTGTACCTGAAGCAAAACCCGGCGGTCGGCGTAGACCTCGTTCGCCGCAATCCGCAGTTGCTGATCGAAGAAGGAGACAACCGCCTCTATCTACGCTTCGCACAGGAGTTTGAGGGCACCGGAGTCCAGGTCGTAAAGGAAACCCCAACCCGCTACCAGGTGATTGAAGTGAACGAGAGCCACGACAGCATCCACCGCCAAATTGGGGAAGGGCTCGAAATTCCGAAGCGCGCGCGCCACCGCCTCACCGAAGTGAGCCGCAACCTGAGCAAGATCGTTGAAGTGCAGAGCACCCTCAACGGCGTGATTGACGATGTGGACGAAACTAAGGCGGACCAGCGGACCTACGTCCACCTGCTCCCCATCGGAGAAACCTTCAAGGTAGAGTTTTTCGTTAAGCCGCTCACCGAAGAAGACCAGTACTTCAAACCGGGCAAGGGGCGTAACAAAGTAATCGGCGATACGGATGGCCACCGCCGCCTCGCCGAGCGCCACCTCGCCAAGGAAATCGAAGCGGCGGAGAACGTAATTCTCGCCTGCCCAACCCTCCAACGCATCGTACACCGCGACTACGAATGGCAGGTGGACGAAGTGGAAGAATGCCTCAGTATTTTGCTGGAGCTACAGCCCGTCCGCGCCCTCGACCAAATCGTGCTGGAGCACCCACGGGGAGAACGCATCCGCCTGGTGGGCAGTGTTGACTTTGGCGACCTCTCCCTCGGCGTAAAAGAGAAAGCCGGTTGGTTCGACGTAGAAGGAGAGCTGGCCGTAGACGACAACCAGGTCATCAACTTCCGTGACCTCATGGAAAAGATTGCGGAGAACGAGCAGAGCAAATTCATCCAGCTCAGCGAAGGGCAGTACGTTGCCCTCACCGAGAACCTCCGCCGGAAACTGCGGGAGATGGAAGGTTTGATGAGCCAGGGCAAAGACGGACTCCAGCTCCACCCCCTCGCCGCAGGCATCCTCGATGACGTGGCCGACCAGCTCGGCGGCTTCGAAGCAGACGTTGCCTGGCGCGAAAGCCTGCAACGGATTCAGAACGTAAACCGGACCATCGCCCGTGTACCCTCTACCTTCCGGGCGGAGCTACGGCCTTATCAGTTAGACGGTTTCCGCTGGCTGATGCGCCTATCCGATTGGGGCGTCGGCGCCTGCCTTGCGGATGATATGGGCTTGGGTAAAACCATTCAGGGCCTCGCAATGCTGCAAGCCCGCGCCGAGCTCGGCCCCGCACTGGTCATTGCACCTGCATCCGTGACCAGAAACTGGGTGCGTGAATCCGCAAAATTTGCGCCTACGCTCAATCCCGTTTTGCTGGGGCAGGGAGACCGCAAAGAGGTCATCGAATCCGTTGGTCCTTATGATATGCTGGTGGTTAGCTACGGCCTGTTGCCCTTCGAGGGAGAGGCTCTGGCAGCGAAACGTTTCGGTACCATCATCCTTGACGAAGCCCAGGCGATCAAAAACCGGGGCACGAAACGTAGCCAGGTGGCGATGAGCCTTCAGGGCGATTTTCGGGTAGCTACCACCGGTACACCGATTGAGAACCACCTCGGAGAATTGTGGAACCTCTTCCAGTTCCTCAACCCCGGTTTGCTGGGCAGTTTCCAGCGCTTCAACGAGAAGTACACCATCCCGATCACGAAAAATAACGACAGCGAACGGCGGCAGCAACTGCGGCGACTCATCCAGCCCTTCATCCTCCGGAGGCGGAAAGAAGAAGTGCTCGAAGAATTGCCACCGAAAACGGAGGTTACGCTCACCGTGGAGCTCTCCGACAAGGAGCGCGCCTTCTACGAAGCCCTCCGCCAGCGCGCGCTCGAAAGCATCGACGATAGCGACGGGCAGAACCGCCGCTTCCAGATCCTGGCCCAGCTCATGAAGCTTCGCCAGGCGGCCTGCCATCCGCAGATGGTGGACCCCAACGTCGACATCGGCAGCTCCAAACTGGAACTCCTGGCTGAAACCGTTCGGGAAATCACCAGCAGCGGCCACAAGGTGCTCATCTTCTCCCAGTTCGTCCGCCACCTCAAGCTGGTGGAGAAATGGGTGCAAGAGGAAGGCCTCGAATACCAGTACCTCGACGGTAGCACGCCGGGCAAAAAACGCGACGAGGCCGTGCAGGCGTTCCAGCGGGGCGAGGGCGATGTGTTCCTCATCAGCCTCAAGGCCGGAGGAACGGGCCTCACCCTCACCGCCGCCGACTACGTCATCCACCTCGACCCCTGGTGGAACCCCGCCGTGGAAGACCAGGCCAGTGACCGCGCGCACCGTATCGGGCAGCAACGTCCGGTGACCGTGCTTCGCTTTGTGAGCGAGAATACCATTGAGGAGAAGATCGTCCAGCTGCACGCCAAGAAGCGGGATTTGGCGGATAGCCTCCTGGCGGGTACGGAGCAGAGTGCTTCGCTTTCGGCGGATGACCTGCTTGATCTGATTAAGTTTGGGTAGTTTTTGGGCGCTGACGCAGGTGCAATGAACGTTGAATAAGGAAGAGACCTCCTCCCCGACGACGAATCCTGTAGGGATTCACCGATGGTAACCCGGGACGCAGCGAAGCGAAGTCCCGGGTACCGCCTACCTCTTTTCGTTATCAGCGCCGCGAAGCGGCGCATTAGAAAAAACTCCGCACCATGAAAACCATCGAAGGCGACCTAATCACCCTAGCCCAATCCGGCACATTCGACGTAATCATCCACGGCTGCAACTGTTACTGTACAATGGGGGCGGGGATCGCTAAGTCCATCAAAAAAATCTTCCCCGCAGCTTACCGGGCTGATGC
>CAYWMW010000028.1:13248-20297 GCA_964458975.1 uncultured Lewinella sp.
AAGTAATGGTGCCTGACCAGAATTCTTTGCTCCTCCAACCTTTACCTTGCACCTGCGGCCGCGCCCAAATAACGACAGCAGCACCAAACTACAAAACCACCGAACCACAAAACCTCCTTTCATGCCAAACTTAAACGTATCCGTAGACGGCCCCGCCGTAGCCCGCGCCTTCGCCGATCACCTCGTGCAGCGCCTCAACGAAAAGAAAGAGGGCCCGTTTTTCTGGGCGCTCTCCGGCGGAAGTACGCCGAAGCTGCTGTTCAAAATCCTGGCCGAAGACTATAAAGACAAGATCGATTGGCACCGCATCCACTTCTTTTGGGGAGACGAACGCTGCGTACCGCACGACGACCCCGAGAGCAACTACGGCGAGGTGAAAGCGCTGCTGTTCGACCACGTCCCCGTAGTGCAAAGCCAAATCCACGCGGTAGACACCACAAAGTCGCCCGAAGAAGCCGCCAAAGCCTACGGCGACCTGATGGTACAGCTGATGCCCAGCAACCCCGCCGGACTGCCCATCCTCGACCTCAACATGCTCGGCATGGGCGGAGACGGCCACACCGCTTCCATCTTTCCCGCGAACATGGACGAACTGCTGACCGACCCACGCGTCTGCGCCGTCGCTACCCACCCAGACTCGGGCCAAAAACGGGTCACGATGACCGGCCCCGTCCTCAACGCTTCCGACGAAGTCGCCTTCCTCATCACCGGCAGCGGTAAAACCCAACGGACCGCCCAAATCCTGAACCAGGAGCCCGGTGCAGACAAATTCCCCGTCGCCCACATCAAACCTGCCAGCGGAAAGCTCCTCTGGTTTCTCGACTCTGCCGCTGCGGACGAGGTAGGGTATTAGGAATTAGAAGCTAGGAACTAGAGAACTAGGAACTAGCCTTCGCGTTCTAGTTTCTAGTTTCTAATTCCTAGTTTCTAATTATCTTTGCAATCCAAAAGAAAACAACATGGCTACCACAGCAACCCAAACCTCTAAAGGTAAATACTGGCTTTATTTCCTGATCTCCTTCGTCATCTTCATGTTGATGCTGGTCTTTATGAACCAGTGGTTCTGGGTAGCGATGCCGTTTATGCTCACTTACCTGGTGCTGGCGCTGGGCTACATGTAGGCCTCGCTTCCTCCGGGAATTAACAAAGCCGATCATCCTTACGGGTGATCGGCTTTGTTCGTGTTAGCTCGTCGGCCGAGGCGGGCGCTAGCCCTGACTCGGCCGACGAGCGAATGCTACACGTCTACCTTAGCATACTGCGCATTGGCCTCAATGAACGCCCGGCGCGGCGGTACCTCATCTCCCATCAGCATGGAGAAGACGCGGTCGGCTTCGCTGGTTTCATCGATGGTAACTTGCTGGAGCATCCGGGTATCGGGGTCCATGGTGGTTTCCCAGAGTTGTTCGGCGTTCATCTCTCCGAGACCTTTGTAGCGTTGGACCTTGACGGAGCCGTCGTTCTCCGACTTGCTCAGGCGTTGCATGGCGGCCTGGCGCTCTTCCTCATCCCAGCAGTACTGAAACTGCTTGCCCCGGCGGACCTGGTAGAGGGGCGGCTGCGCGATGTAGATGTAGCCATCCGCCACCAGCTTGTGCATGTAGCGGAAGAAGAAAGTGAGGATGAGGGTTACGATGTGGCTGCCGTCAACGTCGGCATCACACATGATGATGACCTTGTGGTAGCGGAGTTTATCGAGGTTGAGCACGCGTTCGCCGTACTGGTTCTCCTCGATGCGGACGCCCAGGGCGGTGAACATATTCTTGATCTCCTCATTCTCGTAGATCTTGTGCTCCATGGCCTTCTCTACGTTGAGGATTTTACCCCGGAGGGGGAGGATGGCCTGGAAGGTCCGGTCGCGGCCCTGCTTGGCGGTTCCACCGGCCGAGTCTCCCTCGACGAGGTAGATCTCACAGGCTGCGGGGTCTTTGTTGGAGCAATCGGAAAGTTTACCGGGCAGGCCTCCGCCGGCAAGTACGTTTTTACGCTGCACCATTTCACGCGCCTTGCGGGCGGCGTGGCGGGCGGTGGCGGCGATGATCACCTTATCGATGATGCGGCGGGCCTCGGTGGGGTTTTCCTCCAGCCAGTGGCCGACGGATTCACCGACGCAGCGGCTCACGATGCCGGTTACTTCGGAGTTGCCCAGTTCGCCCTTGGTCTGCCCTTTGAACTGGGGCTCGGGAACTTTCACTGAGATGACGGCGGTGAGGCCCTCGCGGAAATCTTCACCGGAGATTTTGAACTTCAGCTTCTTGAACATACCGTTTTCCTCACCGTACTTGGTGAACAAGCGGTTCACGGCGCGGCGGAAACCATTCACGTGGGTACCGCCCTCGCGGGTTTTGATGTTGTTGACGAAGCTGTACAGGTTCTCCTGGTAGGTGGTGTTGTACTGCATGGCTACCTCGACCTCCACGTTGTCTTCCTTGGATTTTACGTAGATCGGCTTTTCGATCAGGTCGGGCTTGCCTTCATCGAGGTACTGCACGAATTCGGCCAGGCCACCTTCGCTGAAGTAGTCTCTACGGAGGAATGATCCGTCTTCTTCCTTCACCCGCTCGTCGATCAGGCTGAGCTTCAGGCCGGAGTTGAGGAAGGCGAGTTCCTGCATCCGGGTGGCCAGCGTCTCGAACTTATAGATGACGCTGTCGAAGATCGTCGCGTCGGGCGTGTAGGTGATGGTGGTACCGTTGCTGGTGGATTCGCCGATCACCTCAACTTCCGTTAGCGGCTTGCCTTCGCTGTAGCTCTGCTGGTAGATTTTGCCGTCGCGTTGGACGGTCGCGATCATGAGGCTACTCAGGGCGTTCACACACGATACACCTACCCCGTGGAGACCACCGGAAACTTTGTAGGTGTCTTTATCGAACTTACCACCGGCGTGGAGGACGGTCATTACGACCTCAAGGGCCGATTTTTGCAGCTTCTTGTGCATCCCGACGGGGATACCCCGGCCATCGTCCGTAACGGCAATGGAGTTGTCTGGTTTGATGACTACGTCAATGGAGCTACAGTAGCCCGCCACGTGCTCGTCAATCGAGTTGTCCACCACTTCCCAAACGAGGTGGTGAAGGCCTTTTGCGTCGGTTCCACCGATGTACATGCCCGGCCTTTTTCTTACGGCTTCGAGGCCTTCGAGGGCGGTAATGTTATCCGCGCCGTATTCCTTCTTCGGCGCTTCATTTTTCTTATCTGCCATAGCTGCAAAAGTACGAAATTTTGGGCTGAAAACCTAGTGTGGGAAAGGGGGGAAAGGAGGAAGGGGGGAAAGGGAGAAAGGGCCACCGACCGGGCATTAATTATGCGTTTTTTTATCTCTTTCCTCCCTTATTCCCTTTCTACTTTAATCCCGAGGGCGCGGCCGCAGGTGCAGTGAAAGGTTTTTGAGGAGCAAGGGGGAGACGCCTCCGCAGAACGCACCACATCTGGACCGGCCGCGACCAGATCAGTTTGATTAAAGGGGCTGCCGGAACCACCGGCGCACCAACTTATGTAATGACTGACGCTACAGGCGAGATCACCTGCCAGCCCTACCCAAAACCCGATGACCCGTTGTTGAAAACGATTATTACAGAAGCATCAGGTAAAGAATAATGCGGTTAATGGTGCGAAGTTGATTACATTGGGCACATAATCAGTCCGTAAGCCATGGAAAAGAAATATCCACTACCGCCCTTTACCGAAGAAACGGCGAAACAAAAAATTCAGGGAGCGGAAGACGCCTGGAACAGTAAAGACCCGGTGAAGGTCTCCAAGGCATATACCGTTGATACGGAATGGCGCAACCGGAACCAGTTCATCAACGGACGGCAGGAGGTTCAAGAATTTTTGTCTGACAAATGGAACCAGGAATTAGACTATAAACTGAAGAAAGAACTCTGGGCTTTTCAGGGCAACCGCATCGCCGTCCGCTTTGAGTACGAGTACCGCAACCAGGCCGGAGAGTGGTTCCGCGCCTACGGCAACGAGAACTGGGAATTTGACGAAAACGGGCTGATGGCCAGACGCTACGCGAGTATCAACGATCTGGCGATTGAGGAATCTGAGCGAAAGTTCAGGTGAGCAAAATTCATTAGCTTACCAAACGAAGACTTTCATCTTTTGCTGATGCATAGAACTTAGGGGTTGCGGGGGCAGTCCGCGTATGCCCCCTCAAGGTTTTGCTCGTGGGGGTACTCCAACTGTTGAAAACTTTCTTTGCATCCTGCGTTCTCGCCCAAATTACGTTTCTTGTGCGTATGGCCCGACGACCGAAAAAACTGCACGAAAGTAGAGAACGATTCATCTTTGGCGACCTGACCGTCCCCGTAAGACTGATCGTGGAAAAAGGCCGCTACAACGCCCGGGCATCGGTTACTCAGAAGGCACTCATCATTCGTGTGCCCGCCCACGTGAGTGATGCCGAACGAGCGAAAATGATCCGCGATATGGTACGGTGGGCGGAGCAATTGTACGCTAAAAAACCAGCTGCTTTCGCTCATTTTAGAAAGCCTGAACTAGCGAGCGCGTATACTTTTGAAATACAGGATGAACGCTATCTGATCAACGTAGACTTTCACGGTTTAAAGAGCCACCGCATCGCCAAAGTAGCCGAAGGACAGCTAGAGGTTCATCTGAATGCGGATGATGCCCGCGCCGTCAACGGGGAGATCATCGCTAAGCTTCTGGCTAAATACTTCGCAGGAGTGTACCTTCCGAAGGTGGCTCAGCGGGTACACGAACTCAACGAAAGGCACTTCCAGCGGCCAATCAATCACGTAAAGCTATCCGATACTTATTCCCGCTGGGGAAGTTGCTCGCACAAAGGAAACATCAACCTGGCAACCCGGCTACTACTCGCTCCTCCGGAGGTATTAGACGCCGTGATCATCCATGAACTGGCGCACCTGGTAGAGCAAAACCATTCGTCCCGCTTTTGGGCGCAGGTGAAACGCGCACTGCCCAACTATAAAGAATACGACGTCTGGCTAAAACAGCACGGCAAGGAGTTGTTATTTGTTCCCGAAGCAGTTTGAGGAATAGTTTTTTTGCTCACGAAATGAGGGTATCCAGAGATCAAAATCCTGGCTTACACAAAGCAAAGCCTACACAAGCCCACCGTACCGAATTCCCCCGGGCATCCATCGGTTCTTCGAGCAGGAGGGGGTCCGTCCAGTCTTCAACCTCCCAGCCTTGCTGCTGTAGGTAAGAGATGATTTTTACTGGCGGGTGGGCGGTGCGCCAGCCTTCCGGTTGGAGGAAATTTAGTGGGGAGACTACGATCAGCTGGCCCCCGGGCTTCAGCACCCTCGCCCATTCTTTGAACGCGGCAAAGGGGCCGGGCAGGCGATCAATCAGGAAGGTATTGAAGAGGACATCGAGTGAAGCATCAGGGAAAGGAAGTTGCTCTCCTTTGGCGAGGGCGAAGTGGAGATTGGTCAGCTCTCGCCCGCGTAGTTCCGGTGTATCCCAGCCGTAGCGGATGAGGTTGGGGTGTAGGGCTGCGCCCTTCACCCAGTAGTCGTTGGCCTGGCGGAGCATCTGGTAGCTCAGGTCGAGGCCGTAGCAATCCCAGTCTGGCTGCGCGGTGGCGATGTCTCCGATGAGGCGGCCGACGCTGCAACCGATGTCCGCAATCACGAGCTGATCGGTAGCGGGTAGAAAGCGGGCGATGTACTCCTGAAGGGGTTGGAAGGGGTAGTTTCCGTGCAACTGATCCGCGAGGTGGAGGCCCGTTTGCCGGGTAACGAGTTCGTCGTAACGTTCGTAGACGTCGGCGCTGAATTCAGCTTCGGTCTTGGCGTGGTAAAAGGGGATTCCCCTCCGTGAAGACGAAGGGGTCGGTAATAACCTGCCTTTGCGCGCTTGTTTAGGCACTGAAGGAAGTACCACAGCCACAGGTCTCCGTAGCGTTGGGGTTGTTGAAGGTAAAGCCCCGGTTATTCAGGCCGGTGGCCCAATCAATTTCCATACCGAGCAGGTAGAGGGCGTGGCCGGGCTTCATGAGCACGGTTTCGTCGCCGATCTGGAACTGCTTATCGTCGTCTTCCGGCAGGTCAAAACCAAGCTGGTATTCGAAGCCGGAGCAGCCGCCGCCGCGTACGCCGATGCGGAGAAAGTGATCCTGCTCTACCTTAAGCTGCGCACGCAGTTCTTTGAGTTGCACCAGCGCGGAGGGCGTGATGGTGATCGGGGAAGCAGCGGTCTTGGGGGTAGTTGTGATGTCAGCACTCATGGCGGATAAATTTTACGAAGGCAAAAATACAAAGTTTACCTTTGTTCGGCAGATTAAACATCCGGGCGAGGCCATTGGTTTACACTCGGGCTGGCTTTACTTATTGAACTGGTTTAAACTTAAAGTCGTTTAACGGCGTAGTGCCAGCAATTTTACGGTAAAATAAATTTCATGGAACTTACGACCATCCTCGTTATCCTCTTGGGCTTTGCTCTTATTTCGGGCATTCTTTACGGCGTGATTAACAAAACGCTCGACCGCCTCAACGAAACGATCATCGCCTTGGTACAGCGGGCCGAGGCGCCGCAAGCGGTCGTTGAGTCCAACGGAAAAGAGAACAGCAACGCCCTCCGCCTCCAGGCTTGTGAACGGCTTACCCTGATGCTGGAACGGATCAATGTCCCAAATTTGCTCTTAAGAAACTCCCCCGGCACCAGCGCCAGCGCCAAAGAATATACGGCTACTTTGCTCATGACCATTCGGGAGGAGTTTGAATACAACGTGACGCAGCAAATTTACGTGAGCGACGCCCTGTGGTCTATCATGATCCAGGCGCGCGACAACGTGAGCCAGCTCATCGTCCGCGCCGCCGAAGGCGCCGACACCGGCGAGCAAGTCGCCAGCCGCCTACGCCTGATGAGCAGCCGCCAGCCGGACGACGCGATCGGGGTGGGGCAGGCGGCGGTGCGTAGGGAGGCTTCTTTGGTGCTGTAGTAATGTAGTACGGTAATAGTGTAGTAGTGTAGTCGCTGCCGAACTACATTACCATACTACTAACCCAGCCCAAACACCCAGGGCACCATAGCCGTAGTAACCGCCCAACAGATCAGGT
>CAYWMW010000028.1:20397-23307 GCA_964458975.1 uncultured Lewinella sp.
CCCAGCCCAAACACCCAGGGCACCATAGCCGTAGTAACCGCCCAACAGATCAGGTTAAGCGGTGTCCCCACCTTTGTAAAGTCCAAAAATTTGTAGCGCCCAGCGCTGTACACCATGGCGTTGGTCTGGTAGCCTACGGGCGTCATGAAACTGGCGGACGCTGCAATAGAAACGGTTACCAATAACGCCATGGGGTCGATGCCGAGCTCTTGGCCAGCAGCGATGGCGACTGGTGCCAGCAAGGCCGCCGTCGCGTTATTACTCATCATTTCCGTGAGCAAATTCGTAAGCATGTAGAGGGCTGCAATAAGGGCATAAATACCCAGATGGCTGATGGAGCCGGTGAGGAGGCCCGCGATGGTGACGTCCAGACCGCTGTTACTCATTGCTTTGCCAAGGCTGAGGGCACCAGCTAGTAAGAAAACGATCTTCCAGTCAATAGCCTCGTAGGCTTCGCTCATGCTCAGCGTACGCCCAAGAACAAGCACACAAACCCCGATCAATGCCGCGATACTGATCGGCACCAGGTTGATCGTAGCCAGGGCAATAACACCAATAACGACTGAAAGAACAAAGTAAAAACGCGTCCGCTTAAAGTCATGAATGGGGTCACTGGAAAGCAGGATGAACGGGCTGTCTTGCCGCTGTTCGATACGGTGTAGTTCTTTTAAATAATGTGTTTTCACCTCGGCCAGGATTACATCGCCCGCCATGAGGGGAAGTTCGTACAAGTGCTCGTTGAGGGTTGCTTCCCGGTGGCGGATGGCCAGGGGGACGGCCCGGTAGGAACGTCGAAAATCCACCTGCCGCAAGGTTTTACCCGCAAACTCTGAATTGGGGGTCACTACCATTTCCACCAGGCTGGAGTTGTCCCGTTCGAGCCCCGTCCCCATCACCTTTACGCCGGAGGATTGGTCAGTGATGCGGACCCAGTCTTTCAGCCCTTTTATCTTTTCCCGGTCGCACCGCACCTTAAGGGTATCTTCGGCAGCGAGGCGGAAGTCTCCTGGCGGAAGGGTGAAACGATCTATGCCACGACGCACCTCGATGATGTCCATATCCAGTTCCCGGACAATGGCCGAGTCCATTATTCGGGTGTCAGCAAGTTGGGAATCTTTGGGGATAAGGATTTCGGCCAGATAGTCGTGCAGCGCAAACTGTTCCGCGAGGCTTTCTTCGGCTTCACGTGTGGGTAAGAGTTGGTCGCCGAGGTAGGTAAGGTAAATTACCCCAATTGCAAGAATCACCACCCCAACGGGCGCAAGCGTAAATACAGAAAAGCCCGGCAAGCCAGCCTCCTCTGCAATGCCGCTCACCAGGATATTGGTGGACGTACCGATGAGCGTACACATGCCTCCCATTATACTGGCAAAAGAAAGCGGGATGAGCAGTTTCGCCGGGTTGATCTTAGCCGTAGCAGCGATGCGCCCCACAATGGGGATGAATACGGCCACCACCGGGGTATTGTTAATGAAAGCGGACACCACCGCAACCAGAAGCATCAGGAGTAAGGTTGCCTGCTTAGGCCGGGCCCGGAAGCGTTCAGACATCTGACCGGCCAGCATTTGCAGTGCTCCCGTCTTCAGCAGTGCCGCAGATAGTACGAACATGAAAGCAACCGTGAGGGTAGCGCTGTTGCTGAAGCCTTCTAAGCCCTCATTCGGGCTGATCACACCAGTTATGACCAGGGCAACGATGATGAGCATCGCCACCAGGTCTACCGTAAGCCACTCCGTCATGAAGAGGATGACGGCGGCCAGAGCAACAAGCAAGGTGATGAGGGCGGAGGACACTTTAGAAGCGAGAAGTTAGAAGCGAGAAACGAGGAAGCATGCGGAGAATACCTCACGCAATGTCTACCCTTTACTGGAGTTGCGCGAAGATATGACCAAATGATTAAGAAGGGCGTTGTACATCATGCGCACACAAGACCCGCGCATACCCCCATCAGCACCCCCTATTTATACCTATTTTATCGCTGCTTTCGTGTTAGGCTATGCTCTGCTGCCTACTTTCCCCCCAAAGCTCCCGCCTGTTGCAACAACGCCAACTGACCACCAAAAGCCCGCTTCAGCTCCTCCGGTTTAAAGACCTCCTCCGTCGGCCCGTAAGTGATGAGGCGTTGGTTGAGCAGGATGACGTGGTCAAAGTATTCCGGGACGGCCTGGAGGTCATGGTGTACCACCATCAGCGTTTTACCTGCGGCGGAGAGCTTGCGCAGCACGGCGATGATCTTCTCTTCGGTCGGGATGTCTACCCCCACGAAAGGCTCGTCGAGCAATAAAACATCCGCCTGCTGCGCCAGTGCGCGGGCCAGAAAAGTCCGTTGCTGCTGGCCACCGGAGAGCTCACCGATCTGACGGTCCTGAAGGTTGCTGATGCCGAGTTCTTCCAGGGCTTCGTCCGCCAAACGTTGGTCCTCTTTGTTGATGCGTTGAAAAACTTTTTTGTGCGGGTAGCGCCCCATCAGCACTACATCGCGGACGGTGGCCGGAAAGGTAAAGTCGATCTCACTCCGCTGCGGTACGTAAACTACCTGCTTGCGTACCTTTTCTACGTTTTTTCCAAGCACCTCTACGGTGCCGGTGTAATCATCAATCAGCCCCAAAACCGCTTTCAGCAGCGTCGATTTCCCCGAGCCGTTGGGGCCAAGAATACCATACCGATGCCCTTCTTCAATCTCCAGGAAGATGTTGGACAATACGCGCTTACGGTCGTAGGCTACGGAGAGGTCTTTTACTGATATGGCGGACACGATGGATTAATTTTTATGAAAAGAAGAAGGTGGCTGGTTCTTAGCCGCTGAAACCAGTGTTGCTTTAAGTTTGATTCCAGCACTTTGTAAATGCTCTTACGTTAGAGCTTGTTTGGAGAAGGGCTGAGGCTGAGGTTACGAGCGAGAATGAGTAG
>CAYWMW010000029.1:0-5288 GCA_964458975.1 uncultured Lewinella sp.
TTTTTTTTTTTGTTTGTTTTTTTTTTTTTTAAAAACCGGCCGCCTCGGGCCGCGAGCAGCCGGTTGTAAATAAAACAGAAAACCAAGCTGACACCCCTACACCACCATCCCAAACAACAACCCCGATCCATTAACGTGCTCAAACCGAATCCCCCCGTCCCGAAACCGGCTAACTAAGGCCTCAAAATCTCCTTGGTCGCCGAGCTGAATCCCAACCAGCGCCGGTCCTGAGGCCCGGTTGTGCTTCTTGGTGTACTCGAAGTGCGTAATATCATCGTCCGGGCCAAGGATGTTCAGGAAATCCCGCAGGGCTCCGGCCCGCTGCGGAAACTGGACGATGAAGTAGTGTTTCAAGCCCGCGTAGAGCAAGGCCCTCTCCTGAATCTCCGCCGTACGGGTAATGTCGTTATTTCCGCCGCCGATGACGCAGACGACGGTCTTACCCGTCAGGTCGTGCTTGGCGGCGAGTTGGTCCAGCGCGGCGACGGAGAGGCTGCCGGCGGGCTCCGCGACGAGGCCGTCTTCGTTGTACAGCTCCAGCATCACCTCGCAGACCTTGCCTTCGGGTACGAGCATGATCTCTTCCGTCACCTCCCGGACGATTGGGAAGTTGTGCTTGCCCACGCGCCGCACTGCGGCACCATCTACAAAACTGTCGATTTTCTCCAACGTAACGATCTCTCCGGCCGCGATGCTGTCGTGCATCGCCGGAGCGCCTGCGGGCTCTACGCCGTAGATCAGGGTGTCCGGGCTGAGGTGCTTGAATACACTGCCTACGCCGGCAGACAGTCCGCCACCGCCAACGGCCATCAGCAAGAAGTCGGGGCTCTTATCGATGTCGTCCATGATCTCCAGGCCGACGGTGCCCTGACCGGCAATCGTGTCCGGATCATCGAAGGGGTGGATGTACGTCAGCCCCTGTTCCTCCATCGCTTTCATGGACTCGGCGAAGGCATCGTCGAAAGTATCTCCGGTGAGGACCACCTCCACGAACTCCTTACCGAAAGAACGGACCTTTTTCACCTTCTGTGAGGGCGTTACCGAAGGCATATAAATCACCCCTTTCACCTTCATCAGGGCGCAGGCAAGCGCAACGCCCTGCGAATGGTTTCCCGCACTGGCGCAAACGATGCCGCGTTCTTTTTGCTCGGCGGAGAGCTGGGCCATCTTGTTGTATGCGCCCCGAATCTTATAACTCCGCACGGGCTGCAGGTCTTCCCGCTTCAGGAAGACGTTCGCGCCGTAGCGTTCGCTCAGGCGAAGACTGGGTTGCAGTGGCGTGTGCAAAGCGACGTTGCGCAACCGACGGCGGGCTTGCATTACTGCCTGGACGGAGGTTAGGTTGGCGGGCATGGGAGGAAAGGTTAGAAGTCAGTATTCAGAAATCAGGCGTTGGAGGTCTGAGATGAGGGCGCGCTAAAGAAAAACGCTGGCAAAGCTACTGAAAGCTATGCCAGCGTCACTTGGTCCCTTTCAGGACTAAGTGCCCTGAAAGGGTACGTTTCTTAGCGATGGGTTGATCGAGGCCGAAGGCTGAGATCAGCCCATCGCGACTTGCGGGAGTATTTCAAAACCCGCTCGGCGGACGAGCGAAGCTTCGCAACGCTCGGCCGACGAGCTAGTTATTCTCCGGGCGGAGGCCACGCACGGTGCGTCCGGCCTGCCACATCTCGGAGTCGTGGAGTTCTTTCAGTTCGGCTTCGAGCTTGACGCGGTAGTCGTCCTGGCTGTTGGAGTCGATGCTGCGCTGTGCTTCTTCGCCGGTGGCGACGCTCTTGTAGAGGTCTTCGAAGACGGGGCGGGTGGCGTCACGGAACTTGTCTTTCCAGTCCAGCGCACCGCGCTGGGCGGTGGTGGAGCAGTTGGCGTACATCCAGTCCATACCGTTCTCGGCTACGAGGGGCATGAGGCTCTGGGTGAGTTCTTCGACGGTTTCGTTGAAGGCCTCGGATGGGGTGTGGCCGTTTTCGCGGAGTACACTGTACTGGGCTTCGAAGATGCCCTGGATGCAGCCCATGAGGGTACCGCGCTCGCCGGTGAGGTCGGAGTAAACTTCGCGCTGGAAGTCGGTTTCAAAGAGGTAACCGGAGCCAACACCGATACCGAGGGCGATGACGCGCTCGTAAGCACGGCCGGTTGCATCCTGCGCGATGGCGTAGCTGGAGTTGAGCCCGCGGCCCGCCAGGAACATGCGGCGCAGGGAAGTACCGGAGCCTTTGGGGGCAACGAGAATCACGTCAACACCTTCGGGGGCAACGATGCCGGTGCGCTCGTTGTAAGTGATGCCAAAACCGTGGCTGAAGTACAGCGCCTTACCGGGGGTCAGGTGCGGTTTCAGGCGGGGCCATACCTCGATCTGAGCGGCGTCAGACAGGAGGTACTGGATGATGGTGCCTTTAGCGGCCGCTTCTTCGATGGGGAAGAGGGTCTCGCCGGGTACCCAACCGTCAGCGACGGCTTTGTCCCAACTAGCACCACCTTTGCGCTGGCCAACGATGACGTTGAAACCGTTGTCGCGCAGGTTCATGCTCTGGCCGGGGCCTTGCACACCGTAGCCGATCACGGCGATGGTTTCGTCTTTCAGGGTTTCCCGGGCTTTCTCCAGGGGGAATTCTTCACGTAGGACGACCTTCTCTTCAGTGCCGCCGAAATTTAGCATTGCCATATCTCAATAGTTTTTTGGAAGTGCAAATATGCGAAAGGCCAAAGGATTGACTTAGGGTAAAAGCTAAGATAATTACGATGGGTAAGGGAGGGGAAGTTAAACAGTCGGACAGTCAAATAATCAAAAGATGTGAGTACTATTTGACTGTTTGACTAATACGGCGCTGTCGCAGGATGCAGGGTGAGGGATGAAAAACGGTCCACTAGGCTGTCTAATCTGTCGCGTTCAGCCCGTGGTAACCTCACCCCATCCCTTCTCCAACAAGCCTCGCCTCAGGCTCGGCGGAGAGGGGCTATTCCAAAGAAAACGCTCCGCGTTTCAACGGTAAAAACCCGTTACGGGTGAAGACCGTCAGATTAGACAGCCTACCTCTAAATCCCAATCTTCCTAACCCCTCTTTGCACCTGCGGCCGCGCCCAAAGAACTGGTGGAGAACTTATAGTCCGACTATAGCTGTAATAGTCCGACTACAAGCCCTCCACCGCAACAAAAGGGCCCACCTCTGCATCCGCACGGGTGTAGGTGAAAAGTACTATAAACTTAGCCCCTGCTTGTACCGGTGATCCGGATCGCTTGCTTTACGGATTTCCGCATTGCGAATGTCGCTCTCAACGTAACCATCCCGCAGGCGCACAATCCGGTGGGCGTGCTCGGCGATGTCCGGTTCGTGGGTGACGACGATGACGGTATTGCCCGCATCCTGAATTTTCTCGAAGATCTCCATGATCTCGATGCTCGTTTTCGTGTCCAGGTTACCCGTGGGCTCATCCGCGAGGATGATCTTGGGGTTGTTGACCAGGGCGCGCGCAATGGCGACGCGTTGCCGCTGGCCACCGGATAGTTCGTTCGGGCGGTGGTCCGTCCGGTCACCGAGGCCGACGGAGGCCAGCACCTCGTGCGCGCGGGCTTCGCGCTCCTTGCGGCTAATGCCAGCGTAGACGAGGGGCAGGGCGACGTTCTCCAGCGTAGTCTGCCGGGGCAGTAGGTTGAAGGTCTGGAAGACGAAACCGATCTTTTCGTTGCGGATGTTGGCCAGCTCGGTATCGTCCATTCGGGAAACGTCTTTGCCGTCCAGGGCGTAATGCCCGGCCGTGGGCGTATCAAGACAGCCGAGCAGGTTCATCAGCGTTGACTTACCAGAACCCGAAGGCCCCATCAGAGCAACGTACTCGTTCGGATTGATAAGCAGCTCGATGCCGCGCAGGGCGTGGACCTTGGTCTGGCCCATCACGTAGGTCTTGGTAAGGTCGTGAATCTGGATTACTGGTTGAGACATTTGGGTAGATTAGCTACGCTGCTACTGCGTGGTGATAGATGTTAAAGATAGGTAGATTGATAGAGGTTATAGTATGATAGGAGTTTGTATGAACGAAGTGAGCATGTATTTGCGGCAGCTCTATAAATCTATCACACTATCAAATCTATCAATCTATAACTCTGGGCACCCGGAAAAAGCCACCCTCAACGTCCGCATCCGGAGCATTCTCCAGGGCGCGGTCGCGGTCGATGTGGCCGGAAGCCTCGTCGGGGCGCAGAACGTTTTCCACGCCGGTGACGTAGCGGAGGGGCTCGACGGTGTCAAGCTCCAACTCATCCAACTTTTCTACCATGCCCAGGATGTTCTTCAGGTCATGTTGTAACCTGACGGACTGCTCCGGGGTGGGGGAGAGGCGGGAAAGTTTCGCTAGACGCGATATTAGGGCATCATCTACGGTCATGGTATTTTTTTCGACAAATGTACTATTGTTCTAGACTTGATTTTTTTAAGGGGGGCATGGAGATGACAGCGCGCCCATTTTAGTGCCCTGAAAGGGTAAGTCTCTTAGAGATGGGGTTATTGAGCTGTGGGCGAGATTAGCCCGTCGCGTTTGGCGTTGGAGTGTAGAGCACAGAGAGCACAAAAAACACAGAGAGCACAAAGGGCACAAAGGGCACAAAGGGCACAAAGGGCACAAAATTATAGCATAAGTGATAGTGGTGTAATTGGATACTAAGATAACTTGGAATAGGTTACGCGTTCGTTAAAGATTGTAAATTTTAACTTGAGACCTGCAGGAGCAGAGCCCGTAGGGCTTAATATTTCATCTGGAGGTATTAATCCATCGCTCCCCGCAACCCCAGTTCAATAACCTCCAGGTTCTCCACCCGCCCGTCCGCAACGTTGAAGCGGAGAAGGGTTCGCATTTTGTGGAAGCCGTGCTTGCCGCAGGCACCGGGGTTCATGTGCAGGCAGTGGCGTTTTTTATCCATCATCACTTTCAGGATGTGGCTGTGGCCGCAGATGTAGAGGCCGGGCTTTGTCTCATCCAGCAGTTTACGGACGCGGGGCGTGTACCGACCGGGGTAGCCGCCGATGTGGGTGATGAAAACCCGTAAACCCTCCACTTCAAAATCAAGGTTGAGTGGCAGTCGCTTTCTCACGGCGGTATCGTCGATGTTGCCATAGACGCCGCGTAGGGGCTTGAAGGCTTCCAGCTCGTCGAGCAGGGATTCGTCGCCGACATCGCCGCCGTGCCAAACCTCGTCGCAGTCCGCGAAGTAGTCGAAGACTTTGGGGTCCAGGTAGGAGTGGGTGTCGGAGAGTAAACCGATTTTCATAGGTATAGTAATGTAGTATTGTAGT